>JAWVZK010000113.1:0-10902 GCA_033722275.1 Longimicrobiales bacterium
GGTGTGGCACGAAGAGATCTCACCCGACTTCGCCCGTCGGGTTCTGGCCCTTCGCCGTCGGGAGCAGCAACCTCGGGAACCCGTGGCGTCTCCCGACAAGATCAAGGAGTGCATCGCCGGAAGTTGGCGTGTCCGCATCGAAGCGCTCTCGGCGAAGACCCGGACCCGGAACGTCACTGAAGCGCGGCATGTGGCCATGTACGCCATCCGTGAGATCCTCGGGATGCCCCTGGCCGACATCGGCGACCTCTTCGGGGGCCGGGATCACTCGACCGTCCTCTACTCGATCCGGAAGATCGAAGGTCGGATGGAGGACGACGACGGCTTTCGCAAGAGGGTGGAGGGCGCGCTCCGGGAGCTCACCGGGAGCGGTACATCCTTCCACAGTTGATGTGGAAAGCCGTAGAAAAGCGGCTCCTTTCCCACCACCGTTCATGGCTGCTCCCGTGGACGCTCTCTCCTTCGTCATCTTCTCCACACCTCTCCACGGCGACCCGAGACTCCGGATCGGCCCGATCGGCGCGCCTTCCGCCTCCCTCCCACACCTCTCTTCCACACATCCACAGAGACTACTACGACTATGTTTTTTGATGATGATGAGAGATAGTATCTGAGGCTGTGGGAATTTCACGCCACCCGCTGAGACTCGATCCGGCACCACGGACGCCAGGAGCTCTTCCGAGATGAACTTCACCATCACCAGGCAGAACCTTCACAACGGACTCGCAGCCGTTTCGGCCAGTATTCCGTCGAAGACGACGCTACCGGTGCTCTCCAACATCCTCTTCGAGGCCGATGAGGACGGAGTCTGGATGAGTGGCACCGATCTCGACGTGGCCGTGCGCGTCAAGGCGATGGCGGATGTCAAGGAGACCGGCAGCCTGACGGCGCCGGGCAAGAAGCTCCAGGAGATCACGCGCGAGCTTCCGGATCAGCCTGTCGAGGTCACCACCCGGGGAGACCAGATCGAGCTGAAGTGTGGGCGCAGTCATTTCAAGCTGAACGGTCTGCCTGCCGAAGAGTTTCCGTCTATCGCCGAGGTGGACTTCTCGGAGGGCATCACCGTGACGGGCGCGGATCTCAGCAAGCTCATCCATCACACCTCGTTCGCGGTGTCCACGGAGGAGAGCCGGCCCATCCTGAACGGCGTCCTCTGGGAGCTGAGGGACGGCGAGATGAAGATGGTCGCCACCAACGGGCATCGTCTCGCGCGCATGGGTGTCGAAGTCCCCCCGACGGGGACGACGTCGGCGGACTTCATCGTCCCACCCGCCGCTCTGACCCAGGTCCAGCGTCTCTTCAACGACGACGACGAGCTCGAGGTGGCGCGGAGCGGCAACCACCTCGGCTTCCGGGCGGACCAGACCGAGATCTACACACGCCTCATCGAGGGAACGTACCCCAACTACGATCAGGTCATCCCGCGAGACAACGACAAGGTCGCGCTCATCGACAAGAAGGCGCTCGAGTCCGCCGTGCGCCGGATGGCCGTCGTCGCGTCCGACCAGACCCATCGCATCCGTCTGACCTTCGAGTCGGGGCGGATGCACCTGAATGTCCTCACACCGGACCTCGGAGAGGGTCACGACGAGCTGGAGATCAGCTACGGAGGGGAGGAGCTGGAGATCGGCTTCAACGCCAACTACCTGCTGGAGGTCCTCCGGCACATCCCGTCCGACGACGTGAAGGTGGCGTTCAAAGCCCCGGAACGTGCGGCGACCATCGAGCCGGCGGGAGACGATGCGCCGGACTACCTCTGCCTGGTGATGCCCCTGCGCTTGCTGGACTGATTCCCGGAGGCGCAGCGGGGTCGACGAGCTCAGCCCTGCCGCTTTCTCGCCGCCGCCAGCAGCTCCTCGCCCGTGAAGATCGAGATGAGGGGCAGACCCTGTCCGGAGTAGAACCGCTCCGCTCTTTCGCTTCGGTTCACGAGCGTGAGGACCCCGATGATCTCCGTCCCGTGGGCGCGAACGGCCTCCACGGCCTGGAGGGTGCTACGGCCCGTGGTCATCGTATCCTCGATCATGAGTGCCCGACCTTTCGTGGGCAGTCCCCCTTCGATGCGTTGGCCCATGCCATGGCCCTTCGCGCGCTTGCGGACGGTGAACCCGTCCATGGAGGCGCCTTCCAGGGCGCTGCGATGCACGATGGCATAGGTGATGGGGTCGGCCCCGAGCGTCAGACCGCCTACGTGGGTGGGTGACAGCCCGCTCTCCCGGATGGCAGCGAAGGCGACCGAGCCCACCAGAAGTTGACCTCGAGCTGTCATCGTGCTTCGTCGGGCGTCGATGTAGTACTCCGATTTCGCCCCGCTGGCCAGGGTGAAGTCGCCGAGCCGGACGGAGCGCTCGACCAGCAGTGCTTCGAGGCGGTCACGGTCCGTCACGACGTGACCGCCGCAGAGGATCCGGTGAGCCCCCGTCGCACCTCGTCCGGAACCCGCATGGGCCTGCGATCCGTGCCGATCCAGACCGCCGTCACTCTGGCGCGAGCGACGAAGGCGTCGGGATCGTCCATCCGCCGCATCTCCTGGAGGAGATTCATCGTGGTGCGCCGGAAGGAATCGGCCCACGTGCGGATCAGGAGTCGATCCTGGCGACGAGCCTCCGCCAGATAGTCCACCTCGATACGGACGACGAAGATGGCCCAGCCTCGCTCCTCGAGGGTACTCCAAGAGAAGCCGGCTTCCGCCAGCGCCTCGAACCGCGCATGCTCGAAGTAGTTGAGGTAGACCGCGTGGTTGACGTGCCCGAAGGAGTCCAACTCCGAGGTTCGGACGTCGATGAGAATCTCGGCGACCGGCGTCTCCGGCGACGGGGGTGGGAAGCGTTCCTTCGTCATGGCCCGTAAGATCGCCACGTCCGCTTCTCCATCAAGGACGGGGACCTGGGCCTTCAGTCCAGGAGTCCAGCCTCTCGGACCATCTGGGCCAGACGAACGCGGGCGCCCGGGCCTCCGATATCGAGCTTCTTGTAGATGTTCGAGAGGTGCGTGCTGACGGTGCGGGTGGCGCAGCCCAGCTCGGCCGCCGCCGCTTTGTTGCTCAGACCTTGAGTCGTCAGCACGGCCACCTGGCGCTCTGTCGGGGTCAGGCCCAGAGGGGCATCGGCTCTGGGCTTGGGAGGGGGGCGCTTGCCGACCTCCGGATACATGCGGCGCGTCTTCTCGAGCTCCAGGCCGGCCTCCACACGGAGGCAGATATCGTGGACATGGTTGAGCTCCTCGAGTCCTTCATCGATGCGGCCGACTTCGAAGAGACGCCCGGCAAGCTGACGGCGAAGACGCGTGGCCGGCCAGATCATGGGTATGGCCTCGAGCTCGTCGGCGGCCTGGCGCATGAGGTCCACGGCCCCAGCGGGATCGCCGCGCTTCCAGGTGACCAGGGAATCACACGCATCCGCCCATGCCTTGCCCAGACGGTGGTCGATCTTGTCGGCGCGCGCGCGCAGCCGGCGGCCGACTTCGGCGGCCCGGTCGATGTGGCCCGCCCAGAGACAGGCCTCGGCGAGCACGGGGAGCAACTGATGCAGCAACCAGAGGATGTACCCCGTCCCTTCGGCGATCTCCAGCCCCTTCTCCGCAGCCTCGATGGCGTCCTCGAAGTCGCCCAGGGCCACGCGGTAGAAGGCCAGGCCGGTGTACGTCGGCACCACCTGGTGGACGTCGGGAGCGTGCTCCTCGTCCTCGATCCCTGCCATCTCCACCGCTTCCTGGATCAGCTCCTCCGCCCGCTCCAGCTCACTCCGGGCGACGTAGAACTGAGACGTCCAGACCATGAGGCGAGGAAGGAGCGTGCGCTGATTCAGGGAGCGAGCCATGGCGATGGCCTTCTCGCCCTGGGCGACGCCCTTGTCCCAGTCCCCACGCCCGTACGCCAGCTCCACCGACATGTCCGCGGTCCAGAGGCGGAGAACCGGGGAGCGGGCGCGGTCCGCGATCTCGTTCACCTCCTCGATGGCCCGGGCCATGTGCTCGGTGTCGCCCCGCATTCCGAAGAGAACCGCCAGACCCCAACGGGCCCAGAACTCAATGGACAGATTCCCGACCTCCTGCGCGAGCTCGATGGCTCGGGCTCCATGCTCTTCCGCCGCTTCCGGTGGCCCCACCCAGACATGCAGGAGAGCCAGGGCCCGATGCACCCGTGCCAGAAGGCCCGGGTCGGCCAGGCTTTCGGCGAGAGGGAGGCCTTCGTGCAGGGTGCTCAGCGCCTCTTCCGCGCGACCGAGCTCGTGCAGCCCGTGTGCTTTGGCCACCAGGAGGCGGACGGTAGCGGATCGGTCACCGTTCGACCGGGCGGCGCCGAGACCGGCGTCGAAGGCCTCGGCGGCCAGATCGTGTTCTCCTCGCCAGACATTGGTCATGCCGAGCGCGCGCTGCACCGCCGGGTACTCGGCATCGCCGGGCTCCAGCCGAGCCTCGACTCTTCGCCAGAGCGCCACCGCTTCGTCGAAATGTCCGACGTGCGTGTGGGCCCTGGCGAGAAGAGGTACGGCCACCCGGAGGGCTTCCCGCCCGTCGTCCGTGTCGGGATCGATGCGGTCCAGAGCCGATTCCAGGTAGTTGATGGCCTCCTGATCTGCGCGACGATCGAAGGCCTTGCGACCGGCGGCCAGAAGGTATCGCGTGGCCTTGCTGCGGAGGCGGGATCCACGAGTCCGGGTGAAATGGAACGCCAACTCGTCGGCATGCTCCTCCGCGTCGGTTCCGTAGTGCTCCTCCAACGCCTCGGCCACGGCGCCGTGGAGCACCCGGGCGCGCTGCAGGCCGACGTCCTCATAGAGCGTCTGACGGACGAGGGGATAACGGAAGTCGTAGACGATCTCCGACGCTTCCTTCCTCTCGCGGAGGATACCGTGGGCGCAGAGCTCCTCCAGGCCGTCCAGGACCTCGATGTCGTCGAGTCCGGTGATGGACTCGATGACCTCGTAGGTCACCCGGCTGCCGACGATGGAGGCTCGCTCGGCCACGGTCCGAGCGACGTCCCCGAGGCCGGCGAGGCGGCCCAGGATCGCGTCGCGCACGGATCCCGGCATGTCGAACTCCTTGGCGTCCCATCCGACCCAGCTGGCCCCTTCCATGCGGAGACGTCCGCCGGTCACCAGGGACTTGAGGGTCTCTTCGATGAAGAAGGTGTTTCCACGCGTCCAGCCGAAGAGGATGCCGGTGAAATCGCGAATCACCTCCTGATCCACGCCGAAGCTCCGGGAGACCAGCTCGGCCACCTCCGTACGGCTCAGGGGCTCGAGCCGGAGGACGTCGCCCACGCCGATGGAGGCGAGGGAGCGCTCGGCGTCCACGAGGTGTCTCCGCGCATCTCGCTCTCGATCGTTGTACGTACAGACGATGAGGACGGGCTCCCCGTCGATCTGTCGGGCGAGGAAGTGGATGAGCTCGATGGAGGAATCGTCCGCCCATTGCACGTCGTCCAGAACACAGAGCACGGGGCTGCGTCCGGCGTACCGCTTCAGGAACTGGGCGAAGTTCCACATCAGGCGGGTCCGTAGCTCCTCGGGCTCCCCCGTTCCCATAGCGGACGGTGCACCCTCGTCCTCGTCGAGGTTGGGGAAGAGGTACCGGAGCTCCGGCTCTCCTCCTCGACTCAGCACGGTCAGCGTGCTGGCGTCCATCCCGTTCAGTATGGGCAGCCACGCGTCGGAGAAGATGGCATAGGGCGTACCCGACTCGACGGGATAGGCGCGGCCGTACGCCACCTCCCAGCTGCGTCCCCGTGCTCGCTTGACCAGCTCGTTGGCCAGTCGGGTCTTCCCGACGCCGGAGTCCCCGCGGACGAAGATGATCCTCGGACCGCTGTGGTCCCCCTCCATGAGGGTCTCGAGAAAGGCGAGCTCTTCCGCTCGACCGACCAGTGGAAGGGGATCGGGCAGCGTGGTCCGGACGGCTCCGCTGGTGGTCGGTCGACTCATGAACCCTTCTCCTCGTGATGCTCGACGGCCCCGCCGCGCTTACCCGGCCCGCGTAACGTATGGACGGTTCGGCGGGCGACGTACCGTCGACGTAGATTTGCGCGCCGACACGTTCACATGTGCGCAAAAGGTGCGCAGAGAGCAACGTTCTTCATCTACGTCGACCGACGTAGATCCGGCTGCCGCATCACGCAGGAAGGTACGTGCAACCTCAGCGACACCCACGCGACTTTGGCGTTCATTCTCCGGTGGATCGGGGGCCGGCATGTCTCCAGATTCGACCCTGTGCATACCCGACTGCTCCCCCCACCCTGCGTGATGACCGAGCCCTCTCTCGTCGCCGATGCCTCGTGCGAAGGCGTCTTCGTCACGGGAGTCCGAACCACGGGCATCTTCTGCGGTCCCACGTGTCCTGCCCGCAAGCCGGACCCCGAGCACCTCGAGTTCTTCCCCTCCGCCGGGAAGCGACGGAGGCCGGTCATCGGCCCTGTCTGCGCTGCCGTCCCCTCGACGACATCAGCCGTCCCCCGCGATGGCTTCGTCCTCTCCTCGACGCCGTTCGCGCCGAGCCGACCCGTCGCTGGACGGACGACGAGCTCCGAGAGCGAGGCGTCAGCTCCCACAGGGTCCGACGGCGGTTCAAGAAGCACCGCAGCATGACATTTCACGCGTGGAACCGTGTACGGCGGCTCGGGTCCGCGCTGAGCAGAGTCCAGTACGGCGAGGCCCTCGGTCGCGTGGCGTTCGAAGCCGGACACGATTCGCTCTCCGGATTTCAGGAGGCCTTCCACCGACATTTCGGCGCTCCCCCGAAGGCTCTGGTGGACAAGCGGCTGGCTCGAGTCTTCCGCGTCTCCACCCCACTCGGCCTTCTGGTGGGAGCCGTGACGGACACCGAGGTGTGTCTGCTGGAATTCGCGGACCGGCCGGATCTCGCGGACAGGTGGACCGCGTGGGGCGTGTCCTTGACCTGGCCTACGCTCCAGGATCGACGGATCTGAGCCGTGAGGTACGACGTCAGCTCGTGGAATACTTCGACGGAAAGCGCAGGCGCTTCTCGGTGCCCCTGGCCTTCGCCGGTACGGAATTCCAGAGGAAGGTCGGGGAGGCTCTCCTCGACATCCGTGGGGGTGAGATCCGCACCTACGCCGAGGTCGCTCGGGCGGTGGGCCGACCCAGCGCGGTGCGTGCCGTCGGCGCTGCCCTGGAGCCAATACGCTGGCCATCGTGGTGCCCTGCCACCGGGTCGTTCGTGCCGACGGTGGGCTCAGCGGATACGGTGGCGGAGGGTGGCGGAAACGCAGGCCACAGGAGCTCGAAGACACGGCCCCTTGAGCCGTCCAGTCAGGACGCGGCTGCGACCCGACCGAAGCGACGCTCGCGACGTCCGAACTCCGTCAGTGCCTCCTCCAGATGCTCTCGTGCGAAATCCGGCCACATGACGGGTGTGAAGTGGAGCTCCGCGTAGGCGCACTCCCAGAGAAGGAAGTCGCTCAACCGCCGTTCCCCGCCGGTCCGGATCAGGAGATCGACGTCTCGGGCGGGCCCCTCGGCGTGCATGACCCTCCCCAGGAGCGCAGCCAGGTCGTGGCGTTCCATATCCGAGACCTTCGTGGCTTCCCGGATCGCCTCGAGGATGAGGTCACGACTCGAGTAGTCCACGGCGAGACGAAGGAGGAGACGCTCTCCGTCCGCCGTGGCCGCTTCGGCCTCCTCGATCTGGCGGACGAGTGCCGGAGCGAGGCGATCCCGGCGACCGACGACCTGGATCCGGACGCCGTTGGTGCAGAGCTCGTCCACCTCGGTCCGGAGATACCGGGAGAACAGCTTCATCAGCATCGACACCTCGGTCTCGGGCCGCTTCCAGTTGTCCGAGGAGAAGGCGTACAGCGTCAAGGTGTCGATGCCGAGCTCGGGTGCGGCCCGCACGACCCTGCGTACCGACTCGGCACCCTTTCGGTGGCCCCACTCACGACGGCGTCCACGCGCTCTGGCCCAACGGCCGTTACCGTCCATGATGATGGCCACGTGGAGCGCGGCATCCGAGGTACCCGCCCACCGCGTCTCACTCACTTCACGTCCTCCTGTCTGGTGGCGCGGATGATGGCCTCCATGTGGTCCAGGTAGGCGCGAAGCTCCGTGCGCCCCCTGGCGGTGAGCTCGTACTCCGTCTTCGACGTCCGACCGTCATGGGACTTCTTCGTCACCAGGTAGCCGGCTTCCTCCAGCCGTTTGGCGTGGGCCGCGAGGTTCCCGTCGGTGATGCCCAGAAGGTCGCGAAGATCCGTGAAGGGCAGGGAACCGTTCACCGCCAGCGAGCTGACGATTCCCAACCGGACCCTCTCGTGGATGAGGCGATCGAGCTCCAGCGCGCCGGTCTCGGGATGATGACCGTCCAGCTTCTCGATGACCGGTCCGCTCGCCCTCCCGGATTCGGTCAGCGCCCCTCGCTCAGCCCCCATACTTCCTCCATATGACCGCGCCGAAGACGATGTGAAGCCCGCCGAACCCGAGGGCCATGAACCCGTCTCTCCAGCCCGGCGGTGAGAAGAGCGCCGCCGTGCCGAGGACCATGAAGGCCAGCCCCATGAGCGGGACCGGCCGGACCGAGTGGGATCCTCCGGTGATCACCGCGGTCCCGTAGAGCAGGAGCCAGACGCCGGGAAGAAGGTGCACGGCTCCGGTCGTGGACAACGCCAGGGTCAGGATGCCTCCGGCCATCAGAGCCGGGATCATGCTCCACATGAACTTTCGACCTGGGCCGGTGAGCAGCGAGACGCCTGCGGACCGGGATTTCCTCGCCATCAGCCCGCCCGCGAGGCCGAAGGAGACGGTCGCGGCGCCCAGCCACACACCGATCCAGCCCACCGCCGAGACCGTCTCACGTGCGAGAAGCGCGGCAAGGAGCGCGACCACGCCCATGGCGATGCCGCCCGATCCGGACACGTGCGTGAAGGAACCCGATCGCTCCATGGTCTCCCGGATGAAGCGAAGGTCGTCCATCGCTCGATCGTGGAGGGCGATGGGAGCGCGGCCGCCACCGCCCATCTTCCTTGCAGGTAACGTCATTCGTGGTCCGCCGTCCGGTTGGAGGGTATGTAGCCCCGCGTGAGCCTCCCGTCCTCTACTTTGTGATGCAAAGTATACGCTGGCGCAAGATGTTTCCAGTCCCGCGTTCAGCCATCGGGGGCCACGATCCGAAGCGCCGCAGGCATGCACCGCACTTGGATCTTCGTGCCGCTGGCCCTGCGGACATCGCCATCCATCTCGAAGCGAGGAGGCGTGTCGAACTCGAGGCGGAACGCGCTGTCTTCGAGGATCTCCACCTCGGGCGAGGCCACGTGCCGTCCGCGCTCCGCGAGATTGAAAAGCCTCAGCCGGGTCAGGGGACGGGCATCGGCGATGAGGCAGGCGTGCAGCTTGCCGTCATCCACCGTCGCCTCCGGAGCGATGGGAAAGCCCCCTCCGAAGTACCGCCCGTTCGAGATCGTGAGCATCAGATGGCGGGCTTCCCGGGTCTCGCCACCCGCCGACTCCACACGGGCGCTCAGTCCGGGGAAACGCAAGAGCTGTTGGAGCGCCGTGATCTTGTAGAGCAGCTCCCCACGAAGGAAGCGGGCGTCGGCGGCGCCGTCGATGACGGCGATGTCGAAGCCGAAGCCTATGAGGTTCAGGAAGTGGCGCGTCTCGAGCTGATCCGATCGCTGCTCGGCCGCGCTGGGAGTGTCGACTCGTCCCACATCCACCAATCGGGTCCGACCTCGGGCGAGGACCTCCACCGCGTCGGCCGGCTTCCTGGGGTCGTATCCCATGTTCCTGCCGAAATCGTTCCCGGTTCCGCTAGGCAGGAGGCCGAAGGCCACGTCGTCCCGACCCGCGCCCACGATCCGATCGGCGACGTTGCTCCAGGTCCCGTCGCCCCCCACCGCCACGATGACGTCGTACCCTTCCCCAAGGGCCTCGTCGGCCAGCTCCCGCTCATGACCCGGCCGAATGGTCTCGCCGAACTCGACATGCTCCAGGCGCTCGGAAAGAAGCCGTCGATAGGCGGCTATGCGGCGTTTCCCCCGCCCCCGGCCGGAGGCGGGATTGAAGATGACGAAGTGTCGTCTTCGGGTCAGAAGGAGACCATCGGGTCGAAGGTCTGCATTCCCCGCTCGTACCACTCCTCCCGGAAGGGGTAGGAGTTCACCTCGTCAAGGGTGAGCCCCTGCGTCATGGGATGCTCGTAGAGGGTCAGGGAGCCGGATTCCTCCTCGTGCTCGTTGTGCTCCGCTTCCATCAGGATATGCACCTTGTAGCGGTTCTCCGAGTCGACGGTGAAGCACTCGTACAGGTTGCCCGCGGGCGCCCTGGCCTCGAACTCGGTCACCGTCATCTCCAGCACCTTCGCGTCGGCGTCCATCACCGTCACCGTCATCTCGTCATCGGCTTGAGCGAAGTCGATGTCGAGATCCTTCATGTAGTGGGGGAGGCGCCACCGCTCGATGGCGTGCTGCCGAGACGCCTCGGTGGAGGTGCCCACCATGAAGGGGAAGAAGGCCGCCTTGGGGAGGGGCTTTCCCGGCTCGACCATGGGGGGGACGACGACAGCGAGAACCACCTCGTCGTACGGACCCACCTCACTCTCGTTGAAGTGGAATGCGGTGACGGCGAGGATGCTCCGGTCGTGCATCACCTCGAGTGGCTCCAGGTGCGACGGCAGCAGCTTCCGAGCATCCCTGGTGGGCATCTCGAAATATCCGCCGACGCAGAAATCGTATCCGTAATAGGTGTTCACGTCCGTCGTCATCGTGTCAGCTCGGCTTGATGATGATGAGCGGGTCCGGTTAGCCTTTCCGACCCGTCTGGTTCTCGACCCCCGACCCCCCCCAAACCCCGGCCCCCCGCCCCGGAAGCGACGAGGATATCAAGCGCTGGGGGTCATCATCACGGTGTTGCGGTTGGCGGGTCGCATACAGCGCCCGGTGATCCCGCA
>JAWVZK010000114.1:0-10876 GCA_033722275.1 Longimicrobiales bacterium
ATCGCCTTCCACCTCCTCGTCTTCCTGGGGTGGCAGGGTCAGGTGATCCCCGAATCGCCCTTCGCCGCGGCCGGTCCCCACTCGGGCGACGACCGGGCCGCCGCGGGCTCCATGCAGGCGCTGAACATCCGGACCCCGCCGCCCCGCAGGATCATCCCTCCCCCGGTGCCCATCGAGGTGGCCGTGGAGATCGAGCCGGTGGAGTTCGAGGACGAGGTCCAGGTGGACGCGGCGGACGCGCTGGGGGAGGAGCCGGGCGCATTGGAAGGCCCGGGCCTCGAGGACGGCACCGGCGAAGGTGCCGGCGGCGATGCAGCCGAAGGCAGGAACGATCTGCAGCCCGCGACACCCCGGGGGATGATCATCCCCCCCACCAACCGGGACCTCCGCGGCACGGAGGTCCAGGTCTGGGTCTTCGTCGACGAGCGCGGGCGGGTGGTCCCCGATTCGACGCGCCTCGATCCTCCGACGCGCGACCGCGGCTTCAACCGCCGTCTCATCGAGGAGGCTTCCGAGTGGGTCTTCCGGCCCGCCACCCGACAAGGCGAGCCGGTGGCGTCCTGGTTCCCCTACCGGATCAGCATGTGATCTACTCGGTGCCGACACGTCCGGAGCGTGTCGATGGCACATCGTGGCAATGACTCTGGCAAGAACTCTTCCTGGCCGTCCACCCATCACTCCGGGTGCTCGGGGCGGCTGATCTCCGGCCCTCAGCAGGCCTCCTCCTTGTCCGGTATCCGAACAGCGCTTACGTTTAGTGAACGCTGTTCACAATCCGGAGCCTGGCGTGGCCGAGTTCTCGTCTTTGTCCAATACCGCCGCGACCTCGCGGCGCATCCTGAGGAGCGCCCGCGCTCTCCTGGCTGAGAAGGGAGAGGCGGGGTTTTCCATGCGGGCCGTGGCCGAGGGGGCTGGCGTGACCGTCGGCGCCATCTATCGCCATTTCGAGGACCGTTCGGCACTCATCGAGCGGGTGGTGATCCAGGCGTTCGAGTCCTTCGAGCTGGAGCTCACCCGGGCCGTGCTGTCCCAACCGGTAGGGTCCTTCGCCCGGCTGGTCGCCCTCGGGCACAAGTACATGGAGTTCGCTCAGAGGCATTCGGAGGAGTTCAAGATCTTGTATTCGCCCGACGGCGAGCGTCGGAAACTGGGGTCCCTCCCGGGGCGGGGCGGCTACGATCTTCTCCGCCAGTGCATCGTCGAGGCCATGGAGGCTGGACAGATGCGGCGGGGAGACCCCGACCTCACCGCCTTCTTCCTGTGGTCCCGGGTCCATGGGATCGTGATGCTCCTTCTCGCCTGCGACTTGAGCGACGAGGCTCTTTCGGCCGACGGGGAGCTCACTCCCGGAAGGGCGTTTGAGATCACTCGGGAGCTCGCCCTACACGGGGTGGCGGTGGAGCACGAATGAAGGGTTTCCGAAGGCCGAGATCCGAGCGGCCCCGCGCCGGATAGGAGTGTGGCCCGGGGCTCCGGAGGTCGATGGAGGAGCGTGTCTCGAGCGGAGGGGGAGAGGATGGCCACGAGACTGGTGACCGAAGGACGAATCGGGATCCTGGACGCCTACGGGGGCGTGGCCGAGATCCTCCGGGCCGGGTTCGATCCCGTGGGTGTGGAGGTTCGGACCGCGGGGAGCCTTTCGGAGGCCGACGATCTCGTTCACGAGGAGGATTTGGACCTCCTCGTCGTCACCATGTGCCTACCCGAGGACGCTACCCTGCCCCATCTGGCCCGGATGAGTGCGGATCCGTCATCTCCCCCGGTCTGTATCGTGTCGGGCTGCAACGCCACCGCTCTCGCGGGCAAGGCTCTCTTCCCCCGAGCGATCGCCTTCCTGGAGCTCCCCATCGCCCCTGGTGTGCTCCGCGAGGAGTTGCTGGGTGCCTTGCAGCGGATCCGACGCCCCCCTCCGGCAATTCCCGGGATCGTCGCGGCTTCTCCGGCCATGCAGGAGGTCCTGACGGACCTGCAGGAGGGGGCACGGGTGGATAGCACGGTCCTCGTCACCGGGGAGACGGGAACCGGCAAGGAGCTGGTGGCCCGGACCATCCATGAGCTTTCCGGTCGGTCGGAAGGGCCCTTCGTGGCCATTGACTGCGCGGGGCTTCCGGCCGGGCTGCTGGAGTCCGAGTTGTTTGGCCATGCCCGTGGCTCGTTCACCGGGGCTCACGAGGCGCGTCGTGGGCTGTTCGAGGCGGCGCGGGGCGGCACTGTGTTCCTGGATGAGGTAGCCGACGCCCCGACCGAGGTCCAGGTGAGGCTTCTCCGCGTCCTCCAGGAGCGGGAGGTCCGCAGACTGGGCGAGAGACAGACGAGGAGGTTGGACGTACGGGTCATCGCGGCCAGTCAGCGCGATCTGGAGAAGGAGGTCGAAGAGGGGCGCTTCCGCGCGGATCTGTACTACCGCCTCCGGGTGATTGAACTACGACTGCCCCCGCTTCGGGAACGCCTGGAGGACATCGAGCCCCTGGTGCTGCACTTCCTGCGGGACCTCGGCCGAGAGGGAGGCATGACCTCCCCGGCTCTCGGCGCGCTCCGGCACCACTCCTGGCCTGGGAACGTGCGGGAGCTCCGGGCCGTGCTGGAGATCGCCGCCATAACCGGGCCGTCCGGGGCGCCCATCGGCTTGGCCGAGATCCGCGAGGAGATCCGTCGTGCCTGGATTGACGATGTTCTGTTGGGTTCCGCCCCCGGCGAGGAGCAGCCTCAGACCGCCCCGTTGCTCCGCGTGGGCCTCGCGGAGGCCGGGGGGGTACGGACCAGGGCGGCTGAGATCCTGGGGGTCAGCCGGACCACCCTGTGGCGCATGATGAAGCGGTTCGACGCCTGAGCATATCGCCATCGCTGCGCTCGAGCGCTCCGCACGATCCTGGCAGGGAGCGTGATCCTTACGCTCGCGGCGGCGGTCGTGGGGCTGGTCCTCGGTCCAGGAGGTGGAGTTGTTCATCGCGTTCGCTCCGAGCGGCATCCCCCGCCTCGAGCAGGCACGGGTGGACCTATCCGTGCTGCTCTTCGCCATCACTGGATCTCCGCAGGCGAGGCGTGGGGCGACCGGCTCGAGAAGGGGCGACTAGAGGGTGTGGGGGGCATGGCCGACGTGTTCCCGCTCACGCCGGGTCAGACGGCTACTGCGTAGGTAGGTGAGCCCGAAGCCGAGGCACTCCCGGGGGAGGGTCCAGGCGGGTCCACCCTGACGGACCCGCGGGCCGGATCGGGCACGCCCGGACTTGCCGCCCGGCACGGAGAAGGCATCGACCCCCGCCATCGCAGACGCGAACGACGGAGGCCGACGCCGGCGTGAGATCGCCGCCCCGGGGCGACGATCTCGGGTTCGGGTCAGAAGGTGTCCGGGAAGGGCGGCAGGTCCTCGGGCAGCTCGGTATTGCCCGGAGCCTCTGCTCCTTCCTCGGAGATGACGGGACAGAGGACCACGACGCCGGGCACGTCGATGTAGACCAGGCCGTCGGCCTCGGCCGCCAGGATGTCCGCCACGTCGTCGAACAGCGCCTCGGGATAGTGACCGGAGACGTAGGGGCTCGCCAGGATGTCGGAGAGCGTCACACCCTCCGCGGTGTGGACCACATTCACGTTCCAGTGCGGCGAGTACCCTGCCTCACCTGGAATGAACTCGGCGACGTTCGCCTGGTATGCGCGATCCCCGCCGATGAGATAGAGGTCGTTCTGTCCGCGCTGGGTCACCCCTTCCTCTACGCCTGAGAGGATGTAGTAGATCTCCTCTTCTTCGTACCACCCGTTGGCCGTGAGTACCCCGCCCCCGTGCCCGTGCATCGAGAGCATCGGCGACAGAGCGAGGTCGTCGTCCGCGGCCGGGGCAATGACGTCGGTGTCACCGCAGGCCGCCAGAACCAGGAGACCAAACACGCCCATTGCAGCGTAACGCATGCAGCACCTCCTCTTGAGTTGCGTTTCCCGGGGATCCACTCCCCGCACGATCCCCGAAGAGCAAGTCGCATGCCCGACCCTTGAGATGACCGATCTTATTGTGCGGCATGTGCTTAGCTATCCAGATAGGTATGCCCCGATGTGTTGCACGTGCCCCTTGGCGACGGCATGCGTCGTTCCGTGAAACATCCCCGGTCCCAGCCACCCACGTCCTCCGATCAGCGTAAGTGCCGTCATGCCCACGACTTGGAGTTCGACGCGGCGGGGTTGGCGGCGAGGGCACCACTCTTGCCCCCGACATGAGACGTGAGCAGTCCCGTGGATCTTCTACGAGAGGAGTAGACCAGAATGAGCGCACCGGGTAGCACCTCGACTCGAGAGCCGTCGGTCAGGCTCGCCGTCGGTGACTTCTTTCCATCGCTGACCGCCTCCCTCGTGAACGGAGGGCACATCAACCTTCCCGCCGATGTCTCGGACGGGTGGGCCGTGCTCCTCTTCTACCGGGGACACTGGTGTCCGTATTGCCGCAAGCAGCTGGACGACTTCCAGAATAGACTCGATCGCTTCCGCGAAGCGGACATTCGGGTCGTCGCGCTGAGCGCCGATCCCGAGGACGAAGCAAATCTGACAGTCGAGCAGCATGGGATCGACTTCCCGGTGGCCTACGACCTCGATCCGGCCACGGCCCGGGGTACCCTGGGGACCTACGTAGGGGCCGACGAAGCGTTCATCCAGGCGACCGGCTTCGTGCTGGGCCCGGACGGTCGGACGACGTTGGCCGTCTACTCGAGCGGGGCCGTCGGCCGCCTCGCGGCCGCCGACGTCCTCGGATTCATCGAGTATGCGCGGGCGCAGGAGTGACGGAGGGCTCCGGAGACAGAAGCGAGCTCCGCAGCTATCGATCCAAGTCCCCCGCAGAACGTTGTTCATCTTCCTCGTCGCCCCCATGGTGAGCTATGGAGAGGCCGGCTTCCCCTTCCTGACGGTGGCCGGCGAGTTCCTGCTGAAGGACATCGTTCTCCTCGCGGCCGCGGTCAGTCTGATCGCCTTGCGCGCCGACGCGGTGCCGGAGCAACGGATGGCTGTGTGAGCACCGCCGTCTCGAGGTGCGAGGGGATCGCGGCGAGGACATCCGCCGGCTCGGGGCGAATCGCGGAGCTCGGCCCGTCGTCCCGGGCGGACCCTGCGCAGCAGCGCCCGCAACCTGACGGTACGGTCACGGCAGGGGCCGTCGATACAACAGGTGAGGTCGCCCGGGCGGTGCCCGCGCCTCAAGATCGAGCGACGCCTGAACATGTCACGGAGGACAAGACGGGCTTCGAGGAAGAGGCGCTGCCCCACCTCGACGGTGTGTACCGGTTCGCTTTGCACCTGTCGGGCTCGCCCGACCAGGCCGCAGACCTCGTCCAGGACACGTTCCTGCGAGCGTATCGGTCCTGGGACCAGTACACGCGGGGCACCTCCGCCAAGAGCTGGCTTTTCACGATCTGCCGTAATCGCTTCCTCCGGGGCAGGACGAGGCAGAGACGGTTCCGGGAGATTGTCGAGGAGAACGTGGCGAGAACCGGGTCCGGAGCGCCGGTTCTCGCCATTTGGGGTTCGGCCGACGGGAGCGATCCGGAAAAAGCCTTCTTCGACTCCATCTTCGACGATGAGGTCATCCAGGCGATCGACGCGCTCCCGGACCCGTACCGGACGGCAGTCGTGCTCTCCGACATCCGAGGCCTGCCCTATGTCGAGATCGCCGAGGTGACGGACGTACCCGTGGGTACGGTGAAGAGCCGGGTCTTCCGAGGCCGTCACCGCCTCCGAGCGGTCCTGTACAGCTACGCCGTCGAGATGGGCTACATCCCCGAGTGACGGGATGTGGGCCGGGAGAAGAGCGAAGCGCTCCTGAAGTGCCTCGATCTCCCGCCCCGTCCTGTTCCGGTCCCGTTTCGTCGGCGCTTCATCATCCGCTCGAAACGTTCGTGAAACACCACCAGCGGCACCTGAGCGATCGGATGTGTGGGCCTAAGTTGCTGTAACTAAGCCACTTATGTCCTTCCGTCGAGGGAAGGGTCGCCATGGCATCGCTCTTGACCATGGATCATCGGTGGACACCGACCACGGTGTCTGTGAACCGAACCTTTGAGATCCGCCGTGGAGGGAAGGGAGTGATGAGATCCTACATACGAACGCTCATGACGATGGCGCTCACCGCAGTGGCCTTGGCCGCCTGCGAGGACAATGGCATGGAGCCTCCGGACGTCCTGGATCCGAGCGATGCGCCGCGAGCCACCATCGACCGCTTCAGCGACGAGGCCGGCACACTGTTTCTCCGTAGCGCGACTCCGGAGCTGCCTGCCGCCGGGGAGCCCATCGACTTCGATCAGGCACCCTTCATCACACAGGGTCTGGGGCCCGACGGCCAGACCGTCCGTTACTACAACTTCGACGTCCAACCCACCGGGCCGGCACCGATCTGGGTCCTGTTCCGCGAGGGCAGCTCGACTCCGGTGGAGGGCCAGCTCAACATCATCGACGTGATCCCCGGCGATCCCGGATACAACGACTTCTGGCAGGTGGTCCGGGTGACAGTCCCATCGGACTACGTGGCGAACACGGCGACCAGTGTCGATGACCTGATCCAGGCCGACTATCCCATGGAGACCACCGACATGGTGGTCAACTGTCCCGTCGTTCCCGAGGGGTCGATCGCCCGGGAGGGCGGGGGAGCCGAGGGCCTGGTACAGGGATGGTACCGGGACCAGGCGGTCTTCTACTTCGACTTCAACGAGGCGCCCATCGCGACGGACGCTGATGGGCAGGTCCCGACGTCTCCCATCTTCGTGAGCTTCAACATCGACCCCGGTCAGGACGGTGGTGGGCCGGCGTCGGGCTTCATGCATCAGGGTGACTCGGATCAGAGCCACAACGTCGTCGCCACGCTGCCCGGAGATGCCGGCTACTCGCCGCTCTGGGGTGTGCATCCCTACAGCAACCAGGACTTCGACAGCGTGCACGACCTGGAGTCGGCGCAGGCGGTGGACAACTTCGGGCACGTCGCGAACGTGAATTGTCCGGTGGTGTTCGTCGGCGAGGCTCCAGGCGATCCGGACGCCGCTCCCGAGACGACCATAGACCGGTTCAGCGACGAAGCCGGGACGCTGTTCGTGCGCAGCGCCAATGCCGAGCTTCCGGGTGCGGGAGTGCCCATCGACTTCGACACAGGCCCGTTCATCACGCAGGGATTGGGGCCTGACGGACAGGTGGTTCGCTACTACAACTTCGACGTCCAGCCCACGGCGCCCGCACCGATCTTCGTGCTCTTCTATGGGAACGGGGATCCGGTCCCGGGCCAGCTCAACATCGTTGACGTGGTCCCGGGCGATGCCGGCTACAACGACTTCTGGCAGGTGGTGAAGGTCACCGTTCCCGACGGCTACATCGCCAACTCGGCGACGAGCTCACAGGACCTGGTGGACGCCGGCTACGCCATGGAGTTCACGGACATGGTGGTGAACTGCCCCATCGTCCCCGACGGGTCCACCGCGGACCTCCGCCTGGCGGACGGGGATGTCGGCCTCGTGCAGGGCTGGTACGAGGGCGAGGCCATCTACTACTTCCACTTCGGCGAAGCCCCGCTGACGCTGGCGGGCGACGGCACGATCCCCACGTCGCCGATCTTCGTGGCCTTCAACGTCAACCCTGACGAGCCCGGAGGTGGGCCCGCATCCGGCTTCATGGCCGAGCCGGACTCGGACCAGACGCACAACGTTCTGGCGACCCTCCCGGGAGACGCCGGCTATTCGCCGCTGTGGGGCGTCCACCCGTACGACAATCAGTTCTTCGACCAGGTCACCGACCTGGAATCGGCTCAATCCGTGGAGAACTTCGGACACGCCGCCGATGTGAACTGTCCCGTGGTGTTCATCCAGTGACCCGCCGACGCGCCGGTAACGCGGTGTGGGGGGATGGCAGCTGCCATCCCCCCATGGCGGCATTCCGCTGGGAGATCAGACGATGAAGAGAGTGATGATGTGGAGGGTCGGTGCGGCCCTGATCCTGGCGTCGACCCCATCGGGGCTCACGGGCCAGTCCGCCGCGACCCGGACGCCGAACCTCATCGGGGGCTGGACGGTCGCTCCCGGCGTGGTGCAGATGAACCTCGTCCACCGCTTCTCTTTGAGCGATCCTCCGCTCCGGAAGCTGACCAACACGCCGACGTTCCAGATCGGCACGGGCGTGGTGGACGGGTTGATGGTGGGCCTGACGTACGGCTCAAACTCGAACCTGGTGCCGGCCTATCCCAACGAGTGGGAGCTCTTCGCTCGGGGCCGGCCGATGCAGGAGGAGGCGGGAGACCTCATCGATCTTTCCGTGCAGGGCGGGTACAACGTGGCGTCGGAGAGCGTGGATGGGGAGGTCCTCGTGGCACGAACCGTCGGCCGTCTTCGGCTGCTCGCCGCCGGTCGAGCCTTCTCGGAAGCCTACGCTTCCGAAGAGATGCGGTACGCAGTGCACGGCGGCGCCGTGGTGAAGCTCACTCCGTCGGTCTCCATCGCAGGGGACTATGGCGTCCTGCTGGATCGCTCCGACACGGAGCGCGAAGCGTGGGGCGCGGGCCTTCAGCTCGGGGTGCCCTACACCCCCCACAGCCTCTCCATACACGCATCCAACGTGGGCACGGTATCGCTGGAGGGCGCATCGCGCGGGAGACGAACCCGCTGGGGCTTCGAGTACACGGTCCCCATCAACGTGAAGCGCTACCTGCCTCGAGGAGGCGAGGATCCGCCGGACCGGGATCGGACCGATGAGCTGGAGCGCTCGGAGGGCCGGGCGGCGATGGACGACATGGAGGGCGCCGATACCGTGGTCATCGAGATCCACAACCTCGCGTACATGCAGGAGGAGGTCACCGCGGATCCTGGAACGACGGTCGTGTGGGTGAATCGAGATCCCTTGCAGCATTCCGTCATCGCGGACGACGGGGCGTCGTTCGATTCGGGTCTCGTCGATCCCGAGGGTCGCTTCAGCATGACCTTCGACGAGGTGGGTACCTACGAGTACCACTGCGCTCCCCATCCCTTCATGAGGGGTCGGATCATCGTGCAGGATCCCATGGACGGTGACGACGTTACGCTCGCAGACGACGAGGGTAGGGCACGATGACCAGGACGACGCGGAAGGAGCGAGGCCGGGCCTGGAGCCATGGGCTGATTTTCGCGGGTCTCGTCCTCCTCCCGGGCTGCAGCGAGCATCAGGAGCTGATGGGGCCCGGACAGGGCGAGGTCGTTGAGGTGGAGATCCGGAACTTCGAGTTCTCTTCGCCGGAGCTTCGCGTGGAGGCCGGCACCACCGTCCGATGGAGAAACACGACCTTCAGCTTCCACACCGTCACGCCGGAGGGACACACCGCTTGGGCCGAGTGGCAGACCGCGAGCGATGGAGAGATCTTCGAGGTGACCTTCGAGGAGGTCGGCACCTATCCCTACTACTGCTCGCCCCACCGTGGGCTCGGGATGACCGGCAGCGTGGTCGTGGAGTGATGGCTTGCCGCAGTGGATCCAGCGGAGTCGGGATCCTGTCGATCGCCTGGGACGACGGCTCCAGGGGGGATGCGTGAGCGGATCCGACGGGAACGGCAAGATGGATGGAAGTGGTCGGGCGGTGTTGGTCGTCGACCGGACGGGTGCGTTCCACGACTTCGTGGACAGGGTCCTCTCACCCGAGGGCTACACGGTCCACCTGAGTGAGGACGTACCTGCCGCCCTGACGATGCTGGATGGCGGGTCCGTCGAAGGGGTCCTCGTCGACGTCTGCATCCCCGACGGGGGACTCCTGAAGGAGACGGAGCGGGTGATCCACCACCGGGGCGACGCCGCGGTGCTCGTCGTGACGGGCTGTCCCCTCATGACGTCCGCCGCCCGCGTGCTCTATCCGAAGGCAGACGGGTTTTTGGAGAAGCCTTGCACGGCCGTGGATCTGTCGCGTCGCATCCTCGAGTCGGTCGAGTCCCGGCAGACCCACGCGGTCGAGGACGTCTCCCCCTTTCACGGAATCGTTGGCGTCTCCGCCGGGATCAGGGAGGTCATGGAGCAGATCCACACCGTCGCACCGACGGACGCCACCGTCTTCATCACCGGTGAGACCGGGACCGGCAAGGAGCTGGTCGCGAGGGCGATCCACGAGTGCTCCGCCCGACGGCGTGGCCCTTACGTGGTGGTGGACACCCTCGCCATGTCGGAGAGCCTCCTCGAGTCCGAGCTCTTCGGCCACGTGCGAGGGGCCTTCACCGGAGCCGTGGGAAGCAACCAGGGCCTCTTCCGGGCCGCTGAAGGGGGGACCATCTTCCTCGACGAGATGGGCGACGTCCCTCCGGCGGTCCAGACCCGCCTCCTCCGTGTCATCCAGGAGAAGGAGGTCAGACCCGTCGGGGCCGCCGAGCCCAGCGAGGTCGACGTCCGCGTCATCGCGGCGACCCAGCGCAACCCCAAGGACCTGGTCGACGAGGGTTCGCTGAGAGCCGATCTCTTCTATCGCCTGAACGTCTTCGACATCGTCATCCCCCCGTTGCGCGATCGCCCGTCGGACATCTCGGCGCTGGTCGCTCATTTCCTCGACTCCCGGGCAGCAAGCGCGGAAGGGGGCCGCATGGCGTCGGCGCTGACGCTGCACATGCTCGAGAGCTACGACTGGCCCGGCAACGTCCGCGAGCTCCTCGCCACGCTGGAATCGTCGCTCATCCGCTCCGGCGGCCGACGTCTGTCCGCGCGGCACCTGCCCGACAAGGTCCACGCCGCGTGGCGGGAACGGGTGTTGTCGGAGGGCGGCCCGGTGCAAAGCGGCATCCTGGCCCAAGCGCTGGAGGAGACCAACGGGCACAAGGGCCGTGCGGCCGAGCTGCTCGGTGTGAGCCGCACGACCCTGTGGCGGTGGCTGCGCCAGACGACGTCCGCTGATTGATTCCGGGGGGCGTGTTGGCGCCTCC
>JAWVZK010000115.1:0-10872 GCA_033722275.1 Longimicrobiales bacterium
ACGAGGGTATTCTGCTGGGTCATCGTGGTACAGCCGTGATTGCCGATTCCGCGCGCACCGTGCGCGGCGGACCGGACAACGTACACGACGGGCGGCGGGCACGCGACTCCGGGACGCGTGCGGGGACGCGGATGCGCAGGGCAGGCGCCACAACGCCGACGCTACGCAGAAGCCTGCCATGGAGGGTCGATCCTGATGCGGAGAGGCGGATCCCGCTGCGGATGGGCGGTTCCCGCCATGGAGAGGCGGATCCCGCTGCGGATAGGCGGTTCCCGCCATGGAGAGGCGGACCCCGGATCGTTCCGCTCGAGCGGCGACCCCACCGGGAGGACGTCCCCCGACGGGGCCGGTGCGCCCGGGGCAGGAGTCGAGCCGCCTGCCCACGGGTCTGAGGGACGAGCCTCCTCTTCTCGAGGCCGTCCGCCTACCAGATACGCGTCATCCTAGGAAACGGGGATGGCGTCGTCGTCGATGAAGAAGAGGCGTACCCATTCGTACTCGGCCTCGATCTCACCGTCGAAGGCGTCCACCTCCCACTCCTCGAACACCGGAGCGGCCACTTCACCCAACGGGCCGGCGACGCTGATCACCTGACCGGGCTCGACTTCCACCGAGGACTCCACGAAGATCACGAGATCGTGCTCCGTCTCCAGGAAGTAACCGTGGGGTAGTGGCTGACCGACGACGGTTCCGCTGGCCATGATGATGTCGCCGACGTCCTCGCTGGTCAGGGGGAGGGCTTCTTCGAGCTCCACGCCGTCCTCACCTACCTGCGGCTCGATCTCGGCCACCTCGGGGATCTCGCTCATCTCTGCTTGGCCGCCTTCGGTCTCGCAGCCCGCTGCTCCCAGCAGGAGGCCCGTGGCGAGGACGGCGACGCCCACATGTCGGATCTCGATCGTAGATTTCATCTTCACTCCTCTCTCATGCATGACTCCGTGCCGGACACCTTCGCTCGTGACCGACACGTCCCACATGTGGCAAGGGACGTTCCGGGGAGAGCCGGTGCGCCCGGGAACCGTCGCTTCGTACCGGCGTGCCGGGGAGGCAGAGGGGGAGGCCGGGTCCGTGGACCGATGGCGCGTCCGGAGCGCGGGGGCCGCGCGCCGGCGGGCGTTTTCAGACTGTGAGACGATGAAACGTTTCCGTGGACGTCACCGCGCGCGGACGTCGGGCGCTACCGGAGGACCTCCAGGACGTCCCGGGAGACCCAGCCACGGGTCCGCGGCGGCTGGGCTAGAGCTCGGCGAAGCTCCGCGGAGGCCAGGTGCTCGAGGGGCGCTCCTTCGTCGACGGACGCCACCTCCACCCAGGGTCCTTGGCTCCAGGGAAATCGTCCTTCCGAGTCCACGATCCGGACTCGCCGACCTTCCTCCACCCGGAAGCAACGGATCGAGGCGAATCGCCCGGCCTCCGCGGTGTCTCCCGAGGCGAGGAGCGCCGCATGCTCCTGCGCCCACTCCGCCGTCTCGCAGGCGGTGACGGGAGCGGCGAAGCCGTACTGGAGGATGTCCTCGCCATCGCCGCCCCCACATCCGACGAGCAAAGAACCCACCAACAGGTATCCCCGGACGGAGCGCATGGTCCCATGCTCGTGCCGCGCATCGCGTCGAGCAAGTCGCGGTGATTGCGCTTAGGCCGTCCCGCTACGCACCTTGGAGCATCGCGAGGGGCTTCACGGACCTTCTCCGGGGCTTCTCGCGGCCATGCCCCCCCGGTCCTGGAGGTATCATGAAGGGATCCTCTCCCTTTGCCCTTCTCGTCATCAACCTCGGCGTGCTCGCCCTCGGCGGATGCGACGTCACGGAGCCCGCGTCCGCGGACGGATCCGATGCCCAGTTCGCCCACGGTGAGCTACCGACGCCCACGACACTGGTAACGGTGAGCGGAGGAGGCTCGACGCTCGAGCTTTGGCCGTTCACCACGTTCTCTCCGGGCGCGGCACCGTCCGATCCCATCAATCTCCTCTTCCCCGGCGTCGACATCCGGTCGATCCGTGCGGCGCTCCTCATGCTCGACGGGGACCGGACGGGCATGGGCTATCCCGCGACACCCCCCTTCGACTGCACGTGGAAGGAGTCGATGGGCGCGAACCAGGCGAGCTACGCGACGCCTGTGGGTTGGACGGGGAGCGCCATCCAGCTGGAGTGCGGCGACTACGATCCGATCCGGTTCCACATCCGGATGTTCCCCGCCGGTGACTGGACCATCGCCAACGCCCATTTCGAGGTCCTGATCTCGGGTACCAACCAGCATGAGGTGCTGTCCTGGGAGCTGGCCGAGCAGTTGATCGTCGCCGATCTCGCCCGGGCCGGCATCCTGGCCGCGGCGCCGGCGTTGACGGCTCCCATCACTCCGGCGCCCACGTATCGAGCCATCAACCCTCTCGTCTTCAACGGGCTGCCCGTGGGGCTGCAGGTGCTGGTGGCGGGCCAGGTCGGACCCGTGTCGGATCCGGTGGCGATGGTCAACGACGGGATGGCGACGATCCTCACGTTCGCACGCTCGCCCGAAGGCGAGCGGATGGTGGCGCGCAGATCCCTCGTTCTGGAATTCGATCAGACGATTCCCAAGCCCTTCTGTTCCACGGGGCCCCTGGACTTCCTGAAGGTGACCGGGGCGATCCAGTTCATGCAGCAGGTGGTGGTCTCCGCGCAGGGCAACTTCATGACCTGGTTCCACGCCCGGGGTGGACTCGAGCTCGGGCCCGTCAATCCCGTGACGGGGGCCACGGGTGATCCGCTCATGGCTCGTGTCGCGGAGCGGGACCGGAGCGTCGTCACGGACCAGACCACGTTGGTGTCCACGATGCAGATGCAGCTCATCCTGCCCCGGAACCGGCCGGAGAGCGGTCGGCTCTTCGCCACCCTCCGGCTCGGGCCCGGAGACTCCGACGCGGCCAGTCTGGAGATCACCTGCAGGTAGAGATCCAGAGCCGAGCCGTGGAGCAAGGTCCGCCGGCGTCGGCGCTGTCGACGCCGGCGGGCCTTTCTTTCGCCGGGGGGGCGTGCGGGACGAGCCCCTGTCGACCCCACGGTGCGTCGCCGCGGGCCAGGCCCCCACCGCCGGATCGGCCCCGCCGCCGGATCCTGATCAGGGGGCCAGCGCGGAGGGCCCCACCCTCTGTGACCTTCCCGGCGTCCTCGTGGTGTTCACGCTGAGCCGTCCTCGTTCGAGGCGGCGACTCGTGAATGCGAACCGAAGAAGGAGCCCTGGGAATGTTTCGCAAGATCGTAGGTCTAATGACGTTGGCCGTCATGTTGCCCCTGGCGGCATGTGACGATGGCACGGACGTGCCGGCACCGGGAACGATGACGCTTCTGCTCACCGACGATCCCGGTGACTTCGAGATGGCGGTGGTGGTCATCGAGTCCATTGAGCTCATCGGAGAAGGCGAACCGGTGATGCTCTACGAGGGACCGATGGGTCCCACGGATCTGCTCACCCTCGCGAACGACGTGGAGGAGATGGTGGCGGAGGCCGTCGTGCCCGGCGGCACGTATTCACAGGTCCGCTTCATCATCCCCGAGGCGTGCATCGTCGTGGAGCAGGAGGGAGGGAGCTTCCTCTATTACTCCTCCCACCCGGACTTCGACGCCTGTGACGAGGCCCCGGCGGAGGTCACCGAAGAGTGGAGCGAAGGGGGCACGCTGCAGCTCCCGAGCTATGCCGAGACCGGCATCAAGGTGCCTCTGCCCGCCGGAGCGGCGGAGGTGGATGGCGACGCCCACGTGGTCGTCCTGGACTTCCAGGTCGAGCAGAGCTTCGGTCAGCTCGCGGGCATGTCGGGCATGTGGGTCATGAACCCCGTGATTCTCGCCGACGAGTTCGCCTTCACCGGGAGCCTGATCGTCGAACTCACCGCCCCCGAGGCCGTCGAGGCGACCCTGGCATCCCTTGGAGCGTCTCTGGGCGACTTCGAGGCCACACTGGGCGAGGGCGAGCCGGTGGCGTTCGTGGGCCCCAACGAGGACGGGGCCTACACGGCCGAGTTCCGCTACCTCATTCCGGGCGTCGAGTACCACGCGTTCGTGGAGCGACAGGACGACGTCCCGGCCTTCGAATTCACGCTCGATCCCGATGCCCCCCAAAGCGTGACGCTGGGCAGTGCCGAGCAGGCCACGGTCCCCTTCGACGTGACCTCGGCCTCGCCGCCGCCGTCGAGCGACTGACGCATCAGCGCCCGGGGGGCGAGGCGCGGGGGTGTTCCGACTCGTCGGGACACCCCCGTCATCGTCCGGGACTCCGAGCAGGTCGGGACGGATCACCGATGGACGGGAATTCCGAGACCGAGCTCGAGAAGCGAGTCCCAGCGGATGGCGCCGTCGATGAAACGGCTGTCCGAGACGCGCTGTCCGCCCACCGTGAGCATCACGTCCGCTCCCCCGTCCAGGTGCGTCCGCAAGGACACGACGGACCGCAGGTAGAGCTCGTCGGGCCCGTCCTCGATCTTGTCCAGGACCTCGATCCCGCCGTCGGGCCTGGGGATGGTGCGCCAGCCGTCCGCGCTCCGATTCTCCACCCCGAACCGGAGCGCGGCGCGGAGGCGGCGCCGAAAGACCCCGACCTCGACGAATCCGCCGTCGCTGGCGGCGTCGCCCATCCCGAGAATGCGGCGGTCCAGGGTGCGACCGGACGTGAACTGGCCGTGACGGTGGAACCGGACCCCTCCGTGGTGCAGCTCCACTCGGAGGTCGACGAGGCCGCTGGCATCGAGGCGTGGAACCCACGCCCCCACGTGCCAGGCGGCGTCCTGCCAGAAGAGGCGCTGGAGGTCGTGCGCCTTGTCCTCAAGGGTGAGCTCGGCGAACAGCTGAGCGTGTCGTAGAGGAGGAGCCCGGACGCGAAGGCCTACGGACGTACCCTTGTTGGAGAAGAGGAAGGTCTCGCCTCCGTTGAAGATCCAGTCGACGAGGAGTAGGTGATCCGCGATGCGCTCCCACGCCGTGGCCTGCGGCGCCCCCGATCCACCGGACTGGACGAGCGTGGAGAAGTGGACCTCCAGGAGCCGGTGGGGGCGCAGCGCGAGGGCGTATCCCACGAGCCTGCTCCTCGGGATGTCCCGATCCTTCTCCAGAAGTCCGAAGAAGATCTCGGCGCGCGTGGGCCCCAGATGCCTCAGGAAGCCGGGCCATCGGAAGGGTGAGTCGCTGGAAAGGACCACCCGGTCGAACGGCCGGGCATTGTCCGTAAGAAGCGTTCCCCCTTCCCGGCCCATGCCCCAGACGGAGCGGGAGCGACCCGCGTCGATTCGGAGGTTGCCGAGCTGGATGCGCGCCGACGCCTTCCGGAGTCGGACGTCACGCTCCAGGCCGCGACCGTCCCCCCCGGTCGCGGTTCCCCGGGTCTCCAGGTCGACGGCCAGCCGATCCGTGAAGGCCGCACCGAGGGACAGCTCGCCGGCCAGGGTGGTCCCGTCGACGTAGCGCCGTCCTCCCCGATAGCGCACGAGATGATTGATCTCGGCATCGATCTCGCCGAGGCGGCTCACCGCCGGCAGCCACGGACTGTCCAGGAGCGTCATCGTCCCCACCACGTCCAGGTGTACGTCCGCATCGAGGGACTCGAGGACAGGGGAGGCGAGAAAGGCCTGCGCACGCCGTCGCTCCTCGCCATCGAGACGCTCCAGGTGGTCCCGCGCCTCTCGGATGATGCGTCGCGCCTCGGAGCGTGAGAGGGGCCGCAGCGCCATGAGGCGGTCGTCGACCAGACCGAACCCCACGAGCTTCTCCAGGATCAGGGGGATCTCGCTCTCCGGGGAGAGATCGGTGGAGACCTGGCCCGAAGCGTCGGCGGGAGCGCCGAGCGTGCAGCCCCACAGGAACAGCATCTGGCCGGTCCGGAAGAGGACCGAGAGAAGCGAGCCCACGCGGGACGTCTTCCGCCCCAGCCCCCTCCCCTCGTCGCGTGTCTCGGACCTCATTCCGTCTCCGGTCTCAATCCTGCTGAACCTCCTCGAGGGTCAGGGCACCGACCGCGGCGAGGGCACAAAGAGCCGCGAAGGTCGCCAGGACGACCCAGGCCCCCGCCAGTTGGGCCAGAGCGCCGAACGCGCTGCCGCCGACGAGCAGGATACCGATGGCCGTGTTGGAGATGGCCACGTATGCCGCCCGCTTCTCTTCGCCGACCATGTCCACGATGTGGGTGGAACGACCGACGCGCACGCCTTGATACGCCACCATCAGAATGAAGAGACCCGTGGGGAG
The DNA here is from genome assembly GCA_033722275.1 of Longimicrobiales bacterium. Lineage (GTDB taxonomy): Bacteria > Gemmatimonadota > Gemmatimonadetes > Longimicrobiales > Gaopeijiaceae > UBA2589. The sequence goes on from JAWVZK010000115.1 coordinate 6,207, forward strand.
CACCCAGGACCGGTTGGTGTAGCCGGGGACCGTCGCCGAGAGGAGGGCGGTACCCGCGAGGACGGCGGCGGCCATCGCGGCGGCGAGAACGAGCGTCTTCCGACTGGATCGATCCGCCAGGCGTCCCCAGATCCACCCGCTGGAGACCGTCGCCGCCGCCGAAGCGATGACGAAGGGACCCAGCGCACCCACACGCTCCGGCCCGGATGCGCCGGCCACTGCCAGAACGTAGGGGGGCGCCAAAGCAGTCGGGATCAGGAGCCCGCGGACGGCGATGAATCGTCGGAGCTGCGTTTCCGTGCGCAGGATGCCCAGTTGCTCGCGGGCCACCTGGAGAGGCTTGCCACCCCCTCGAGTGGCTCCCGGGCGCTCCGCCAGCGTCATGAAGACGGAGGCCGCCACGAACCAGAGGGCGCCGGCGACCACCAGGGCCCAGAGGATGGTCTCCACCGTCAGCGGGAGAACGCCCGTCGAGACGAGGGCGCCGAAGACGAGGACGTTGGCCGACGCGACGGAGCCGGCGGTGCCGGTCGCCCTGCCCCGTGTCGCCTTCGAGACCGTCTTCCCCAGGACGTCCTTGTAGCTGACGGACGCGGCGCTGCGAGACAGGGCGAACAGGGTCAGAAAGGCGATGACGGCACCCCCGGCCGTGCCTCCGGTGAAGACGTAGCCCGACGCCGCCATGCCGAGGACGGCGAGCCCCTGTCCCAGGCTGGCGGCCGCCCAGACCCGCTTCCGGATCTCCTTCGCGCGGATCCGGGCGGCCAGGACGAGCTGGGGCAGGAGGGAGCCCGACTCGCGGACGGGGACGAGAAGCCCGATCTGCCAGGCGGGCGCCCCCAGCGCTTCCAGGAGCCAGGCCAGGACCAGCTTCGGATCCATGAGCCCGTCTCCGGTCTTCGTGGCCGTCAGGCTGAAGACGTGGCGGAAGAAGTTCGACGGCTGCTCGTCACAGAGGGACTCGGGGATGTCCTTGCAGACACGACCTTCGTCATCGGAGGCGACGATGGCGTAGGCGCGCTCGGTTGCAGGGTGGGCCATCTTCGCTGTTCCGGGGTGGCGTAGTTGCCCGCACCCACGGTGGAGAATGGAGCGTGGAGCGTAAGCGGCGGCGGACGAGGCGCCGCGGCTATCCCCGGACACGGGACACGGTTCCATCCGGATACCGTCGCCGCCCGCGGGCACGCCCCGGGGGTGGATGAGGGAATTCCGTCCGGAAACACGCGTCTGGAGACGGGAGCCCAGGACGCAAACGCGGAGGAAGGCGCTGGACGTGCGCTCCTCCGGGTTGAAGGATGGGACGGTATGCGCGAACACAGGATGCAGCGATGAGTTCTTCGTCCGGCGATCGCCCCGTGCGGCCGAGACCGTCGATTCATGGGTGAGCCTCTGGACCGAGGACGGTGGGCCCGGGTGGATGAGCTCTTCGCCGAAGCGCTGACCCGGGCACCGGGGGATCGGGAGGCCTGGTTGGCCTCGGAGTGTGGAGACGATTCAGCCCTTCGCACGGAGGTGCAGAGCCTTCTCGACGCGGCCGGGACCGGGCTGAGGCGCCGTGTCTCCGCAGTGGAACGGATGGCGGAATCCGTCGTGGGCGGAGGGGACGGGGGTGGCGTCGGGGAGATCCTGGGGCCGTACCGCCTGGAGGAGGAGATCGGCCGCGGGGGGATGAGCGTCGTCTACCGTGGCGTGCGCACCGATGGGGCCTTCCAGCAGACCGTGGCCGTCAAGGTCGTCCCCGGAGCCCTCTTCGACCAGAAGCGGGTGGAGCGCTTCGGCAACGAGCGACGGATCCTCGCTGGCCTCGAGCACCCCAACATCGCCCGACTCCTGGACGGAGGGACGACGCACGGCGGGGTGCCCTACGTGATCATGGAATACGTCGACGGCCTCCCGTTGGACCGGTACGCCGAAGGGGCGGATCTGGAGGACCGCATCTGGCTCTTCCTGCAGGTCTGCGACGCCGTGGCCTACGCACATCGGCAGCTCGTGGTCCACCGGGATCTGAAGCCGTCCAACATCCTGGTGACCCGCGACGGCGACCCAAAGCTCCTGGACTTCGGCATCGCCAAGCTGGTCGCGATGGAAGCCGAGGCCGAGAACCCCGTCACCCGGACCCGGCTGATGACGCCCCGGTACGCGAGTCCAGAGCAGCTTCTCGGCGACCGGGTCGGGACGGCCTCGGACGTCTACAGCCTGGGGATCGTGCTCTACGAGCTGCTCGCGGGGGTGCTCCCGCGACGCTCGGAGGGAGAGATCGACGACGGGCACGTCTCCCAGCTCCGGGAGACCTTCCAGCGCCCACCCTCGCCTCCGAGCGCCGCCTGCGGTGATCGGCGCCTCCGGGGAGACCTGGACACCATCGTCCTGAAGGCAATGAGCACGGACCCCGACCAACGATTCGATTCGGTGCGTGCCCTGGGAGACGATCTGGAGCGATACCTCACGGGCCGACCCGTGTCGGCCTGCCGTCCCAGCCTGGCCTACCGGACCCGGAAGTTCGTCGGACGGAACAAAGGCGCGGTCCTCGCCGCTTCCCTGGCCGTCGTCGCTCTCCTGCTCCAGGCGGGGCTCTTCCTGGTCCGCATCGCGGCTGAACGGGACGCGGCGGAGCGGGAGGCGGCGCGGGCGGCCCGTACCCTGGACTTCGTCACGGACGTCTTCGACACCGCGGATCCCTTCGCTTCGGGAGTCGCCGAGATGTCGGCGCTGGACATCCTGCAGCGCGGGACCGCCAGGCTGGACGAGGATCCGCAGCTGGCCGACGAGCCGGCGACCCGGGCCGAGATCCTCACCGCGGTGGGCAACGTCTACGAGAACCTCGGCGCCCTCGACAGCGCCCGGGCCGTGTTCGCCCGGAGCCTGGCCCTGCGAGAAGAGACCTTCGGTCCTTCCTCCCTGGAGTCCTCCCGGGGTCTGTCCGAGCTCGGAGGGCTGATGATCCGGACCGACGAGCTGGACGAGGCCCGTGCGCTGCTGGAGCGAGCGCTGGCGATCCGGACCGATGCCCTCCCGGCTCGACACCCGGACATTGCCGTGGACCTGGGGCAGCTGGCCCAGCTGGCGCATCGGGCCGGTCGCCTTGAGCGGTCGGACAGTCTCTTCCGGGCGGCCCTCGCCATCCTCGATGATCCCCTCGAGCCACGTGAGTCCCTGAGGGCGACCGTGAGGAGCGACCACGGCCTCCTTCTCCTTGCTCTGGATCGTCCCGAGGAAGCCGAGGCGTCCCTCAGGGAAGCCCTCCGCATCCGACGGACCCTCTTCGGAGAGCGGCATCCCGAGGTGGCCGTCGTGAAGGGTCATCTGGCCAGGGTGCACGAGCATGTGGGACGATACGAGGAGGCCGAGGCGCTCTACCGGGAGCTGCTACGGGTGGGGCCGGTGATCCTGGGAGACGATCACCGTTTCGTCACCACGTGGATGAACAATCTCGCGGCGGTCCTCAAGGAGCTCGGGCGGCTCGAGGAGGCGGTGCCGTTGGCCGAGGAGGTGCTTCGGCGTCGACGGCAGGAGGCTGTGGAAGACCGCGGAGACGTCGCCACCGCCCTCAACAACCTGGCGAATCTGTACGGCAACCTGGGCCGCCTGGCGGATGCGGAGTCGGTCCTCCGGGAGGCCCTCGAGGTCAATCGGCGCACGTTCGGGCCGGATCATCCGAGGGTCGCCACGAACCTGAACAACCTGGCCACCCTCCTCTGGAGGCGGAGCGACTTCGAAGCGGCGGCGCAGATGCAGGAGCGCGTCCTCGAGATGGATCGGCGTCAGCTCGGATCGGAGCATGAGTTCGTGGCCCAGGACATGGTCAACCTGGGCACCTATCGCCTGTACGCCGGCGATGTGGACGCAGCGGAGGGTCTCCTTCGCGATGGGTTGGAACGGATGCTGCAGATCCGGGGCGACGACCATCTGGCCAGCGCCCAGGCCATGGCCGCGTATGCCGACTGGCTGGTGGCCGAGGGGCGGGCGGAGGAGGCGGTCCCGCTGGCTCGCCGATCCCTCGAGGTGCGGTCGTCGATACTCGCAGCCGCCGATCCGGTGGTGGCCCAGGGGCGCTCCACCCTCGGCGCCGCTCTCCTTCTGACCGGTGACCTCACGGCCGCCGGGGCCGAGCTCCGGGCCGCGGCGGAGATCATGGCGGGGACGCTGCCCGCGAGGGATCCGGCGCGGGTCCGCAACGAAGCCCGGCTCCAGCGACTCGAGGACGCCCGGCGGCGGCTCGGTGCATCGCCACCGTCACGCTGACGCAGGACTCCGGCGATTGCCTCGACGCCGTGCGCTTCCCATCGTCGACGGTGTCCGTCCTCTACCTCGAAGCCGAATCCTGGTCGCCATGAAGCGCATCATACCCCTCTTCGTCCTCATCTCGTTCGCCGTCCCGGTGGAGCCGGCCCGGGCCCAGTCGTCCTGGGAGGATCTCGTCGTCTTCTTCCGGGAGTGGCGCGAATTCGAGCGTCCCGAGTTCGTCGGGGGCGTCCCGGACTACACGCCCGAGGCGATGGCCGCGCAGCAGCGCGCGCTCCGTGAATGGAAGGAACGGCTCTGGGCCTTCGACATCGCCGACTGGCCGGTGGAGCAGCAGATCGACTGGCATCTCGTCCGGGCGGAGATGAACGGTCTCGACTTCGACCACAAGATCCGCCGTCCGTGGGCTCGAGACCCGGCGTTC
>JAWVZK010000116.1:0-10837 GCA_033722275.1 Longimicrobiales bacterium
ACCGGGACTCCGAGGACGGGGACGATCAGCTCTACATGATGCGGCTGGACGGTGGAGAGGGGCAGAAGTTCACCGACCTGGAGCACGGCGTCTCCGGCTTCGAGTTCGGCCCGGACGGTCGCTGGCTGTTGGTGCGAAGCGGGGGGTCGGGGCAGGAGCAGCTCTACCGTCTCGCCGTCGCCGACCTCCCCGAAGCCGAGGCCGTCCAGATCACCGACCACGAGGCCGGCGTGGAACGCTTCGCCTGGTCCCCCGACGGAGCGTCCGTCTACTTCAACCGGCCGAACTCGTTCGACGAGGCCGACGAGCGGAGGAAGGAGCTGGGCTTCACCGTCGACGTGAAGAACCAGGAGACGCCGCTGTCGAGCCTCTGGACGGTGGAGGTCGCCAGCGGGACGGAGCGACGTCTGGTCTCCGACGACGACTACAGCGTCGAGGACTTCGAGGTCTCCCCCGACGGCCGTTGGGTCGCCTTCACCGGGGGGTCTCCCGAGCGCTACGAGCGCAACATCACCCAGGCCCGCCTCTACGCCGACCAGTACCTCCTAGAGCTGCGCACCGGTGAGATCGAGCGCCTCACCGACAACGACGAGGTGGGGGAGCGGCAGGCCACGTTCTCTCCCGACAGCCGTCTCGTCGCCTTCGTCGCCCCGGAGGACATGGAGGACTACTCCATGACCGAGAACCGGATCTACGTCCGCGAGGTGGACGACGGGGGAGGGCCCTTCCGCCAATTGGGCTCGGACTTCGACAACTCCCTCGACATCGACTTCTGGGCCGAGGACGGAGGCACCATCTACTTCACCGCGGGCGTGAAGGTCACCACGCAGCTCCACTCGGTGGACGTCGCGTCGGGTGAGGTCCGGCAGATCACCGACGAGCGGGCCGCTCTCTCCGTGGAGCGCGACGACGAGAGTGGCGTTCTCCTCATCGAATACGCCGATCCCACCACGCCCGAGACCGTCTTCACGGTCGATGGCCTCGAGGGGGTGGACGATCGTTCACGCTGGACGCGACTCGTCCACGTCAATCCTCAGCTCGACGACGTGGCCCTGGGAGAGCAGGTGGAGGTGGAATGGACCTCCTCCGACGGGAAGCGGGTGGGAGGCGTCCTGGTCTACCCCGTGGGATACCAGGAAGGGACGCGCTACCCCCTCGTCGTCTCCATCCACGGAGGACCCGCCTCCGCCGACCTCCTCTCCTTCAACGACGGCTACGGCTCCCAGGTCTACGCCGGCGCCGGCTACGCCGTCCTCATGCCCAACTACCGGGGCTCCCGGAACTACGGCAACGAGCACCGCACCGACATCGTGGGCGACTACTTCACCCTGGGCTTCGAGGACATCATGACCGGCGTCGATCACCTCATCGAGGAGGGGATCGTCGACGGCGATCGGATGGGCGCCTTCGGTTGGAGCGCCGGCGGCCACTGGTCCAACTGGATCCTGACCCACACGGACCGTTTCAAGGCCATCAGCTCCGGTGCCGGAACCATGAACTGGATCAGCATGTACGCTCAGAGCGACGTGCAGCGGAACCGGCAGTTCTACATCGGAGACGACTTCCTGTACGAGAACTTCGAGCCGTATTGGGACCAGTCGCCGCTGAAGTACATTGCCAATGCCAGCACACCCACCATGATCCACGTGGTGGAGGGGGACCCCCGGGTGCCCAGCCCGCAGTCGGTGGAGCTCCACATGGCGCTGAAGAAGCTCGGTGTTCCCACGGAGCTCTTCATGTATCCCGGTCGGAGCCACGGCATCCCCGACGCCCGGAATCGGTTGGTGAAGGCGGTGAGCGAGATGGCATGGATGGATCACTACGTACGAGGAATCGGAGAGGGATTCGAATGGGAGATGGTGTTGAGGACGCTGGAAGAGGAAGCCGAGGCCGGTACCGCGGTATCGTCTCGATGAGCAGGATCGTCCCGCTTCTCGGGCTGCTCGCCAGCCAGGCTCTCCCCGCCTGGACGACGATGCCCGAGGCGGCCGCTCAGATCGCTCCCCCCGCGGTGGTCGGGGAGCTGGAGGGACACTTCGAAGCCTCCGCCCGAAAGCTCGTGGCGTTGGCCGAGGCCATGCCGGCGTCCACCTACGACTGGAGCCCGGGGCAAGGAGTGGCCAGCGTGGCCCGCGTGTACATGCACATCGCGCGCTACAACTACATGTACCCCCACGAGAACATGGGCTTGGAGACACCCGTCTCTCCCGAGACGTACCGCCGATGGGAAGGCGGAGTTTCGCAGAAGGAGGAGGTCCTGGAGATCCTCACCGCTTCCATGGACTACGTTCGCGGCGTCTTCGACACCATGTCGCCGGAGAAAGCCGTGGATGAGACCGTGCTCTACGGTCGCCAGGTCCAGCGCTGGGCGGTCCTCCTGCAGCTCGTGGCCCACATGAACGAGCATCTGGGCCAGTCCATCGCCTACGCCCGATCCAACGGAGTGGTGCCGCCATGGTCGCGATGAGGAGGAGCGGGTCGGTTCGGGTTTCGGGAGTGAAGATCCTTCTCGTGGCCCTTCTGGCGTGCGGAGGGGGCGAGGACGACGGCGACGAGACCGGCGAGGGAGATGCGACGGCCCCCCGGATGACGGCGACGGCCATGGAGCACGGCAACGACATCATCGGCCTCCTGGATGCGGGCGTGCCGGTCTTCGGGATGTTCGCGCCGGAGCAATCGGCGGCCGGCGGTGTCGCCGCGGCGCAGGACACCCGGACCGACTTCATCTTCTACTCGCTCGAATCGGGTCCGTGGGACATCCCCACGCTGGAGAGCTTCATGGCCGCCATGCAGGAGGCCGGAGCGGGGAAAGGAGGGGCCCATCCCGTGGTGCTGCGCATTCCGCCGATCCGGGACGACCGGGAGGCGGCCCGGCGACACCTGTCCGAGGGGCTCGCGGCCGGCGTGGACGGCCTCGTCCTCCCCCATGTCGAGTCCGTGGACGACGTGGCTCTGGCCGCGGAGGTGGTGGGAGATCGTCTCTGGCCCGTGCACGCCGACGGCGACGTGATCAACGTCGTCCTCATCGAGGATCAGGTGGGGATCGAGCGAGCGAGGGAGATCGTCGGCGCTCCTGGCGTCGGTGTCGCCATCCCGGGTCCGGGAGACCTGCGACGGGCCTACGACGGTGACATGGATGCCGTCGAACGCGCGATCCAGACGGTCCTCGCGGCCTGCCAGGAGCTCGACGTGCCGTGCGGGATCACGGCCGGTCCGGACGACATCACGGAACGGCTGGCACAAGGCTTCGAGATGATCATCGTCACGCGTCCGGAGGCGCTGGCGCTGGGCCTGGAGGCTTCGGGGAGGGGTGGATGACGCCCAGGGCCACCCGTTTCCTGCCTGTGCTCCTGGCCGTCCTCGCGACCGCGTGCGCCGGCGAAGACGACGAGGCTCCTTCCGCCCAGGACGCGGAGCCCACATCGGCCGTCCGGGCGCAGGACGCGGCACGGTCCATCCGTCCCAACCCGAATCGCACGACACTCATCGATCTGTGGTCCGACGGAACGCCCGCCTTCGGGGTCTTCGTCCCGAACGAGCGGGAGCGAGGAGCTCGAGGCCCCAACGGGGAGCGTCCAGCGGCCCGGTATACGGCGGCCGGGGCGGAAGCGTTGGCGGCGAATCCCCTCCTCGACTTCGTCTTCCTCAATCTGGAAGATCACTTCGACCTGCGCGCCGTCACCGCCGTGGCCGAGGGACTCGGGAGATCCGGGGCAACGGGAGAGAAGACGCTTCTCGTGCGGATTCCGCCCCTCGCGGAAGCCGGATCCGAGGCCACGCGCCGGCGGGTGCTGGAGTCCCTGGAGGAGGGCGCCGACGGCATCGTCTTTCCTCACGTGCGGAGCCCGGAGGAAGCGCGACTCGCCGTCTCCTTCATGGAAGAGGCGGGAGCCGACGTGTGGTCGCCGTCCAACCCGGACGGCTCCATCCTGGCCATGATCATGGTGGAGGATCCGGACGCGCTGGCAGCGGTGGCCGAGATCGCCGACGTTCCGGGCTACAGCGTCCTGGCGTGTGGGATCGGCAGTCTGACGCGGGCGCTGGGAGGTGATCGGCAGGCCGGTGAGGCGGGCAATCAGGAGGTGCTGGAGCACGCCGAGCGCGTCGGACGCCCCGACATGATCACCGCCGGCTCCGACGACGTGGCGAGGCGCATCGAGGAGGGCTTTCTCGGACTCTTGATGAGCGGGCCCGACGCGGATGAGGCGATCCGTGTCGGTCGAGCGGCCGCGGGACGTTGAGGGTCGGCGGAGGCCCGGTCCTCCGCCCACCGTCGACTACCGCGCCGCGCCGGCGGCCACGCCGGCCTCCAGCGCCTTCACGAGGCGTGGGATCCGCGAGGCGGGCGTCGAGCAGAGCGCGACACGGACGGCCCCGGGTAAGGGCACCGTGTACACGCCGGTTCGCCGCATGGCTGCAGCGGTCTTCTCCTGGTTCTCGGTGAAGACCGCCACGAAGAATCCGGCGTCGTACCGCGGCGTGGGAAGCCCGGCGGCCCGGGCATGCTCGTTGAACACCTCGATGCGATCCTGGAGCAGAGCCTGGAGTCGAGCCCGCTCCGCACGGACCTGCCCAGCGAGGTCGGCATCCATGAGGAGCTCGGTGATGGCGAGCTGACCCTGGTGAGTGCAGTTGGACCAGGTGGAACGGCACGTATAGCCCAGGGCATTCTCGATCTGTCGCCGTTCCCCTTCGTCCCGGTGGAGTCCGACCAGCGCCCCCACCCGGGCACCGTACTGCGCGAAGCTCTTGGAGGCCGTCCATGCCACGAGCACGGTGGCGCTGCGGAGAAGCCCGGGGAGGGCGTCGATCCAGCTGCGGGCCGCGTCGCCGCCGTACTCCATGTAGGCGGCGTCGATCAGGACGGCTACGGGTCCTCGCTCCCCCGCCCGATGGATCGTCTCGCTCACCTTCTCCCACTCGCCCCGGTCCAGGGAGTAGCCGGTGGGATTGTGACACGGGAAGTTCAGCGCGACCAGCGCGCGTCCCTGGGCTCCGATGTGACGATCCAGCCCGGCGCCGAGCCCGTCCACGTCGAAGCGTCCATCCTCCCCGAACATGGGGAAGGTGTCGAGCTCTCGTCCGGCGTGGTCGCAAATCACCCGGTAGGGGCCCCAGTAGTACTCGGGGAGGAGGAGCTTCTGACCGGGCTCGAGGAAGTTCACCACGCTGGCGTAGACCGCGCCCGTGCCGCCGGGCGCCGCCACGCTGACGGCCTGCGCAGCCAGGGGGCCATCGCCGAACAGATCGCGAATCACGGCTTCACGGAAGACGGGAAGGCCCGAGATGGGGGCGTAGCCGGCGGCCTCGGGAGTCGCGAAGCGCTTCATGGCGTCCAGGACCGTCGGCATCGTGCACAGCGTGCCGTCGTCGTTCATCAGGGCACCGAGCGTCGCGTTGAGGATCGACTCCCCCGCGGCCGCGCGGCGTCGAGCGTCGGCGTTCAGAGCGAAGATGGGGTCGTTCCCGGCTCGGTCCCTGGCGGCAGGTATGACGGCGGCCTGGGGAGCGATCATCGGCCTCCCTCCGGCAGCGTACCCTCGATCTCGGCATAGGCCCGGGCGATGGCCCGGTCGCCTTGACTCTCGCGCAGCGACCACTCCTCCAGGTCGCCGAAGAAAGCCTGCTGCTGGGCGTCTTCCACGCTGTATCCCTCCTCGTAGAGCTGCCGGGCCTGGTCGATGACCAACCGGATGGCTCCCTGGAAGATCTCGAGCTCCTCCTCGAGGATCCGCGGGTGATCGACGAAGCCGTGGCCTGGCACGTACACGTCGACGTCCATGGCCTGCGCGGCCTCGATCATCTCCACCCACTCCGAGGGATACGCGCTTCGCATGGCCGGGAAGATCCGGTGCAGGTACGCCTCGCTCATGAAGAGGACCTTTTCATCGGGGAGGTGGACCACCAGATCCCCGCCCGTGTGGGCTCTGCCCAGGTGCAGGACATGAATCTCCGTGTCGCCCATGCGAAGGACCCGTCGCTCCGATACCGTGTCGGTGGCCGGTGGTACGCCTTCCATGCGCTCCAGGGCCGCGGCGGAGGCGGGATGGGCGATGTAGTCCACGCCTTCGGGGAAGGCGGTGTTGCCTCCCGTATGGTCCCCGTGGTCCGAGGCTACGACCACGGTCCGTATGGGCTGGTCCGTGACCTCGCCGATGTGGGCCACCAGTCGCTCGGTCTCCTCTGGGCTCCCCTGCCCGTCGGCCACCAGCACGCCGTCGGCCGTCACGACGAAAAGGCTCACGGTGGTGAAGAGCTCGTCACCGGCGGAGCGCAGCTGTTCGTAGGTGTAGACGTCCGGCGCGATCTCCTGGACGCGGGGGAAGTCGGCCTCGGTGTAGCCGCGAGCGAGGGGGTCGGCGGTGCGGATCCGCTGGTCTTCGGGGATCTCCAGGTTCGTCGTGTCGGCCGCTGGAGCTTCGCCCTCGGTGGCGTCTCCGACGCACGCGGTGGAAAGCCCGGCCACGACGACGATGGGCATCGCGACTCGAAGGGTCATCAGAGGGTTCATGGACTTCGGAGGGGGTTGAGGCGTAACTCAGCCGCTCTGCGTCTTCCACGCGTCGTAGCGCATCCGGAGCGTGATCACGGGATTGGCGTTCTCTTCGCCTTCGATGTTCTGGTCGGTGACCTCGATGAACATCGTGTAGTCACCGTCGTTGAAGGACTCGCCCTCCGGGTCGTCGGGATCCGCGGCCAGGATGTACGCCACGTGCGCGTTGCGCCCGTCACACGGCGCGTCGGGAACGGGCGAGGTCTCACAGGTGCAGCGACGATCCCCGCCGGCGGCGTCGGCCGCTTCCATCGCGGCCATCACCCTGTCCGTGATGTCGCCGTCGGCCTGCTCCATCGCCCGGGCGGCGTCGCGGACCACTTCGTCGGATGCGAGAATGTTTCCCTGCACCGAGTAGTAGATCTCCGTGCCCGGCACGCGGCCCTGCAGAGAGAGCGACGCCGGGTTGTTGTCCCGCCCCGAAAAGCCGATGGAGCGGCCATGCCGATCCACGATGCCGAACTGTCGTCGCTGGATCTCGGGATCGGCGTGGAGCATGTCCAGGATGAGCCTGGGGTCCGTCCCTTCCTTCAGCTGCTGGTAGATGAGCGACTGATTGGCGCGCGTGCGGTCGACGCCGGCCTGGGCAGCGGCCACGCCGACCCCCGGCACCACGATGGCCTGAATGTCCATCAGGCCATCGGCGGGGAAGCCGAGGAGCCGTTCCTGGGGCACGCAGGTGGCCGACGAGATGACCACCCGACCCGTGCTGACGTCCACCGCGATCACCGACCAGGTGGCCGAGGCCGGGTGGGGCGTCAGGACCAGCAACAGGAGGGCCAGGAGGTAGAGTGAGCCCGTCTCGGGCCGGTGCATGCGGTCTCCGGGGTCTGGACTTTGGTCGGCGCGACGGGTCCGGTCGCACCCTGGCGGGCTCAGCCGCCTTCGCCTTCGGTGTTGATCTCGGTCCACGCGGTGGCGAAGGCCTGGACCTGCTCCTCCAGCGTCGCCTCGACGGCCTGAACCGCCGAACCCACTTCGGTGACACCGATCCGGCTCGAATACCACGTCACCGCCTCCGGCAACGTGATCTGGGTATCGCGGAGCATCTGGGCCGACTGCTGGACCCGGAGCCCCACCGAGTACGCCATCGCTCCGCTGGCTCCGTTGGAGCCCGGGGCACAATCCACCGTGACGCGGAGCTCGGGCAGCGCGGGGTGCTCGAGCATCTCCTCTCTCGTGAGCACGCCGACGTCGGCTTCGATGAGCGCCATCGAGACATCGGCTTCGAAGGCCGACGCCGTGAGACCGGCTGCCTCGCACGCTTCCGAGACTTCCATGCGGACGAACACCCCGCCCAGATCCTCGAGCGTGTATCGGTTCCACTCCGTGTCCTGAGCCGCGGCGTCCAAGGGTACCGAGAGGAGAAAGGCCAGGAGGCCCGTCCGGACGAGTCGCTCCATACGCGTCACTTGCTCCCGGATCCGCACGAGCGGCAATTGTGGTTGTTCTTCGAACCCAGCTTCTCGAGCAGGGCCACCGTCACGGGGTGTGGCTGGGCTCGCTGCTCGGGGCTGTTGGCCATGTCGGCGGTGGTCTGACCCCGGCGGCTCACCAGCGTCACGTCGGCGCCCTGGGAGACCAGGTACAGGATCGTCTCGTTGTCACCGCGGGCCGCCGAGTGATGGACGGGCGTATAGCCGTCCATGTCCCGGAGGTTCGGGTCCACGCCCAGCTCCTCCACGAAGTACTTCATGGCCGGGAGCCATCCTCCCGGGACGCTGCGATGCTGCTGTGCCACGCGCGACGTGCCGAATCCCACGCCCGCCGCGGCATGGATGGGATGCACGGCGGGTCCCCCCACGGGCACGGGCTCCAGACCCGACGGATCTTCTTCTTCCTCGTCGTCGTCGTCGTCGTAGAAGCGCCGACGCTCGGGGAGCTTCGTCGTCCAGATGTCCGGATCGGCCCCGTAGGAATGGAGGAGACGCATGGCGGCCACGTCCGTCGCGTAGGCGGCCCGCCAGAAAGGCGTCGCACCGGTGAAGTCCACCCCCATCCGCCCGGCGTTGTACGACGCGTACCAGACGTGGGTATTGGTCCGCTGGTTCGGGTCGGCGCCCGCCTCCAGCAGCATCTCCATGAGGTCCATGTACGACGTCTTCTGGACCCGATAGGCCTGCGGTTGGGGATACCATGTACGCAGGGACCACTCCATGTTGAGCGTCGCGAAGAGAGGACCCACCCCGTCGTCGCTGACCAGGTTGGGATCGGCTCCACGCTCGAGCAGCATCTTGGCCAGGTCGTAGTTGCCGTTGATGACGGCCACGAGCAGAGGACTGGAGTTGTCCCCCGCCGACTGTTGATCGATGTCGGCCCCGCCTTCGAGGAGAAGCTCGACCGTCTCGATATGGCCCTGTCGGGCTGCATAATGGAGGGGCGTGAATCCCCCCTGCACGCCGATCTGCTCGATGCTCGAGAGGCGCTTGACCGGAGGCTCTTCCTCCTTCGCCTTCTCGCCCGCCGCATCCGCTTCGGCGGTCTCGGTGCTGTCGGCCTGGGCGCTGTCCGGAGGCGTCTCCGGCTCCGGCGGGCCTCGGCGCTCCTCCCGAGGCTCCTCGCCCGCGCGAACCGCCCTCACCCGGGCCCGCTTGGCCTGCTCGTCTTCGTCCCGCTCCTCGATGGTGGTGTAGTCCTTCAGGTCGGTGACGATGGTCGGATCCGCGCCCAGCTCGAGGAGCGCGGAGACGGCTGCCGTCGCGTTCCGCGACGCGGCGAAGACCAGAGGCGTCCTGCCTCGGAACTTGTCGCGAGCGTCGACGTCGCCGCCTCCCTCCGCCAGCGCCCGAACCGACGTGGCGTCGTCGGCCTGGGCCGCGAAATGCAGGGCGGTAACGCCGGTGTTCGTCCACCGGTTCGGATCGGCGCCCGCCTCCAACAGCCTGGACACGATGGCGCCGTGGCCGGAGCGCGCCGCCAGATGGAGGGGGGTGTACCCTCCCACCCGGGTCAGCGGCCGCACGGTGGCGCCGGCGTAGAGCACCAGATCGAGGATCTCCCGATCGTCGTTGAGGGCGGCCCAGTGCAGTGCCGTCAGCCCATCGGCCTGCGGCGCGTTCACGTCGGCGCCCTGCTTCAGCAGGGCCCGGACCTCGTCGACGTCTCCGGCCTGCGCGGCGTCCGCCACCGGCGACTCGAATGGCGTGGCTGCCGCGAGGATGAGACCGAGCCCCAGAATCGAGGCAAGGCGTGTCGTCTTCGTCTTCATGGTCGCTCCCGGGGCTCCGGCCCCGATGCCTGCGTTCCTAGATCGCCGCGAAGGTCCCGTCGCTGTCGCCGAATCGCTCGATGTCCTGCACCCCGAGCTTCTTCAGGAGGCTCAACATCACATTGGCCATCGGCGTTCCCGGAGCGGCCCGGACGTGCCGCTCACCCTCCACCAGGCCGTTTGCCCCACCGACCAGGAAGAGGGGGCACCGGATGTGGTTGTGGAGGTTCGAGTCGGCCATGGCCGAGCCATACATCACCATGGTCTTGTCCAGGAGCGTCTGGTCTCCTTCGGAAACCGACTGGAGCTTCTCCAGGAAGTACGGGAGCATGGACACGTGGTACGTATTGATCTTCGCGAAGTCCCGGACGCGCTCCTCGCGTCCGCCATGGTGCGACGCTGCGTGGTAGGGCGTGTCCGAGCCGCTCTCGGGGTAGACCCGCGGAGACGCGTCGCGACCGATCTTGAAGGAGAAGACCCGGGTCGTGTCCGACATGAAGGCCAGGACCTGGAGGTCGAACATGAGCTTCACGTGCTCGGCGAAGTCATCGGGCACACCCACCGGCGCTTCGGGGATCGCCCGCTCTTCTCCGCTGCTGTTCTGCTCCTCGATGCGGCGGATGCGCTGCTCCAACTCGCGGATGTTGGTCGCGTATCGGTCCAGGCGCTGACGGTCGGCCGGTCCGAGCTGACGCCGGAGACCCGCCATCTCGCCCATGACCCAGTCCAGGATGCTGCGGTCGGTGGCGAGGCGCTCGGCGCGTTGCTCCGGCGTACCGCCGGCGCCGAACATCTGCTCGAAGACCGCCCGGGGATCCCGGATCATCGGGAGGGGCTCGGTGGGGGAGGCCCAGGAGACCGTGTCGGTGTACACACAGGAGTACCCGTACGCGCAGCCACCGGCCTGATCCACGTTCTCGATGGTGAGCTGCATCGACGGTATGGGCGTCTGACCTTCGATGGACTTGGCGTAGATCTGGTCGAAGGAGGTGCCGGCGTGGACGTCCGAGCCCTGGGTCTGCTTCGGGTGGGCCTGGGTCAGGAAGACGGCGGCCGTCCGGAAGTGATCGCCTCCG
>JAWVZK010000117.1:0-10822 GCA_033722275.1 Longimicrobiales bacterium
CCGAACCGATCGCGCTCAGGTGGGTTGCGGGATTGGCCGGTGCCTCGCCCACGGCCCGAAGCACGGCTACGGGGTGTCCCGGTGGATCGATCGGGTCACGGAGGGCACCCTGCTCGTCGAGGAAGGGAGCCTGTACCCGGCTCTGCACCGGGTGGAACGCAAGGGCTGGGTGGAGGCCGAGTGGGGGCGGACGGACACGGGCCGGAGGGCACGGTTCTACTCGCTGACTCCGGCCGGCGAGGAGCATCTCGCGGTGTCCACGCGGCAATGGCGTGCCTACTCGCGTGCCATCGAGCGGGCACTGTCGGCGGAGGGGGAGGCCGTGTCATGAGATCCTGGAAGCGGATCTTCCGCAACCCGTTTCGCAGCGACGAGCCGTGGTCCTCGGTGGAGGAGGAGCTCGACTTCCACCTGGAGCAGAAGGTCCAGGACCTCCTGGCGAAAGGCTGGGAACGGGAGGAGGCCCTCCGTGAGGCGAGGCGTCGATTCGGAGATCGTCGTCACTGGGCACGTCGGACGGTGGAGGAGAGCCGACGGCGTCGCCGTGTCCTGGCTCGACGGGAGATCATCGACGCCTTCGTCGACGATGTGCGGACCTCCGTGCGCCATCTCCGTCGCAGACCCCTGGCGAGCGTGACGGCGGTGGCCGTCCTCCTGGGTGGCCTCGCGATCTCCGTGCCGGTTCTGACCATCCTGGATCACGTACTCCTCCGCCCCGCCCCTTTTTCACATCCCGACCGGGTGGTCTGGCTCAAGATCACGACGGATCAGGCGCGTTTCGCCGGCGCGACGTTCCAGGCCAGCGGTGGTGCGTATCTGGACTGGAAGGGGCGGCAGGACGTCTTCCAGGTCCTGGCCGCCACCCAATGGTCCAACGTGCCCATTGGAGAGGAGCGGCCGCAGCGCGTGCGGGGGCTTCGGGTCGAGCCCGACTTCTTCGATGCCGTCGGGGTCCGACCGGCCCTCGGCAGGGCCATCCGAACCGACGGAGCCGACGGCCTACGAGAGGTCGTGCTCTCCCACGAGCTGTGGACGAGCCGGTTCGGGGCCGACCTGGAGATCGTCGGTCGGACGGTGCGGGTGGACGGATCCATGTGGGAGGTCGTCGGCGTCATGCCGCCGGGGTTCCGCTTCTGGGACATGTACGGCGGCGAGACCATACCGGCGCTCCTCCTCTCCAATCCCTTCGTCGGGTGGGGGGGAGATCCGGACCTGTACACTCCGGCCGGTAGACTCCAGCCTGTGGGACGCTTGGCTCGGGGTGTCGAAGCGACTGCGGCACAGGAGCGCCTCAGCTCGATGGTCCGAGCGCTCCGGGAGGAGCGCCCGGAGGTGTACGTCGAAGGCATCGCGGGTGCGCCGGTCCTTCTGGTCGTCGTCCCCTACCTGCAGCTCGTCCGGGAGCCGATCCGCCGATCCCTCGTCTTCATCGGGGGCGCGACGGTTCTCCTCCTCGTCGTCATCGTGGCCAACGTGGCGGGCATCTTCGCCGCCGTCGTCGGGGATCGGGTCCGGGAGCTCACCCTGAGATCCGCCCTGGGGGCGTCCCGGCTCCGGGTCGTCCGCCAGGTTCTTCTGGAGAACGGTATCCTGGTCGTCGCCGCTGCGGCGCTTGGCAGCTTCGTGGCCCGCGTCGTCCTTCCGCTTCTCAAGACGCGAATTCCCGGATCGGTCCCCCGCCTCCAGGATGCCGGCTTCGATCTGCGTGTCCACCTGGCCGTCGCTGTCGTCGTCGGCCTCCTGTGGATCCTGTCGTCGCTTCCGGCGGTGCGGCATGCGACGCGGATCGATCTTCGTGGCGTGCTGGCCGGGGGCGGTCACGCCTCGACGCGACGGGGTGGGCTTCTCTGGCTCCTGGGTGCGCAGATCGCCGTGACCACGGCGCTGCTCGCTACAGCGGGGGTCCTGATGGAGAATCAGCGGCGGATCGCCAGCGTCGATCCGGGATTCGAGCCTCGAGGCCTCCAGGCGATCCAGCTCCGGGCACCCGAGGAGCGGTACGCCGAGCCCGTGGAAGTGGGCGAATTCTCCACCACCCGGGAAGGCGACTTCGCCGAGGATCTGGAGGTGTTTCGGGTCGATGCCGCGTTCACCGAGCTCGTCGAGCAGGTGCTGGCCCAGCTCCGCTCCGTGCCCGGGGTGCAGGGTGCGACGTTCGTGAACAACCCGCCCCTCCCGGCACGGGGCGGCGCCATCTGGGGCACACGGCTCGTCGGCGCCGAGGCCGGAGACGGCTTCATCCAGAAGTGGACGGACCCCGCGTACGCCGAGGTCGTCGGCCTGCGCGTCGTACGGGGCAGATGGATCGACGCCCGGGACATCCGGGGAGCCGATCCGGTCGTCGTCGTGAACCAGAGCTTCGTCACCCGTCACCTCGACAACGTCGTCGATCCCCTGGGGCACGTCGTCACCTTCATCCAGGGCGTCAGCGGAGGGGGCCTCGATACCTCGGCCACCATCGTCGGCGTCGTCGACGACGTCCTGCAGGACGCTCTGGAGCCCGGCCAGCCCGTCCTCTACCAGCCTCTGGAGCAACGCGCCACCGTATGGCCGGATACGCAGGACAGCTTCGCGCGGGAGGCGAGCTTCATCGTCCGCGCGGAGTCCGGCCCCGACCAGGGGGCCATGCGCGAAGCGGTATGGAGCGTCGACCCGACGATCCCCATCGACGCCCATATCGACCTGAGCACCGCGCTGGCCGGCCATCTGGCCCAGCAGCGCTTCTTCCTGATCCTCATGGCCGGGTTCGGCGTGGCGACGCTCCTCATGTCGGCGGGAGGCACGGGAGCCCTGGTCGCCCGGCGGGTCCAGCGGGCGCGCCGGGAGATCGGCGTGCGCCGGGCTCTGGGCGCCACGGGGCGAGGGGCCGGCCTCGAGGTACTCCGGGACGTGATCCTCGTCGCGGCCGCGGGGGCGATCCTGGGTGTCGCCGCGTCGTTCTGGGTGGACGGGCTCCTCGCCGCCCACATCGCCGGGTTCTCGTCCGATCCCACGGCCGTCCGGTTGCTGACCACCGCCACGGTGCTCGTCGTGGCGTTCGCCACCGCCGCCCGCCCTGCCGGAGCCGCGACCCGGGTCGAGCCCGTGGAGGTCCTCAGGGCCGAGTAGGCCACGCAGCGCCGGGCGGGGCTCGGATCAAGGAGGGGCGAAGCGAGGGCTGCGTCGCGGCGACTCCACTACAGCGCGGAGAGCGCCTTCCGCTGCCGCTCGAGCCGCTCCTCCCGTTCCTCCACGAAGCGCCGGATGGCCCGGTGTATGGAGTCGGCGTCGAGGCCCGCTTCGGCGATGACGTCGTCCTCCGTGCCGCCGGAGAGCCAGCGGTCCTCCTGGTCGGCGTAGAGGGAGTACTCCTCGGTGAGGGGGCCGAGATCGGGGAGGGGCGGCACCCGCTTCGTCATCGTGCTGACCACCATCGAATCGTAGCGGGCGTGGTCCGGATAGACCTCTTCGCGGTACGCCTCCGGCTGATCGGCGAAGAGCTCGGGGCTGATGACGGAGGCCACCCGGACGTTGAGGCCTTCGCCGTCCAGGCGCTCCAGTATGCTCACGAGATTCGCCGTGGCGCTCGAGCCCTGGACCCATATCGTTCCCATGGGCGGCGCGTCCTCGTCGAAGTCGCGGATGAGGTAGATGCCCTTCGCCGCGGCCTTCACGTCGGTGTCGGCGAAGGTCGATCGATCGGCCACGAGGAAGTCTGGCCGGGCCACGTGGATGGTGATGATCCCCACCTCCTTCGTCCGGGCCGCCTTGGCCACGGCGGCGAAGTAGCCGGGTGCCACGTCGTTGTAGTCCCAGAGGTAGAGGTTGATGATCTGGCCCCGGGGGAAGAGGGTCCAGACCTGGGGTGCGAAGATCCCGAAATGGGTCCGGGCGTCGGCGGCCGTCTCCGGACCCGAGTGTCCGGCCAGGATCGTGAGGACCCCCAGTCGGAAGGGGCTGTCCTGATTCTGCTGGCTGAAGACCCGCGCCGGCGTGTACATGAGGGGCGTGAAGGCCCCATAGGTGCCCGAGAGTCCCCAGACGCCGGCGTGTCTCTCCGGATCCGTGGACGCCGACTGGTTCACCAGTCCGATGACGGTGGAGGCGTTCACGGCCTCCTGGATGGGGGCCTTCAGACGGGTGCCGGAGGGGTTGTCCACCGGATCGTAATGCCCGAAGAAGTGGGCGTTCTCCACGTTGATGGAGCTGGAGAGGTCCGCGGCCATGGTCAGGAAGCGCCCCTCGGTGACGTAGTTCATCCACCGCCCCACCTCACTGATGGCGCGGCGGGCGCCTCGCTTCTCCCCGGCGGGCAGGAAGAGGTCGATGGTGCTCTTGACCCGCTCCCCGGACTCGGGGTCGGTGGCCTCCACTTCGGGCGACTCGACGGGGAGCCCGTCGGGCGTGAGGCGGTCGTCGAGGAAGGAATCCCTGGACGTGTCGAGGTCGAGGCTCATGGAGCGGTTCAGCCCTTCGCCGATCTCCACCAGTCGATCGGCGATCCACGCACCGAGCCCCTCCTTCCGATCCATGACCGAGAGGGCGATGTCGATGTTCGTCTTGAACTGGATCAGCCTCTCACGCTCGGATTCCGGGGCTCCGTCCCGGATCCCCTCGAACTCCACGCCGTAGCGACGCTCGAAGGTCTCGGCGAGCGCCACGAAGTAGGGGGCGTTGATGGCGAATCCGTACGGATGGCTGGGGAAGCCTACGATCTGGTCACCATAGCCGGGAAGCGCTCCGTCCCGGGCGGCGGGCCACCACCCCTTCACCGTCGGGCCGACGAGGATCATCGGGCGCAGATCGTCGTCCGGCCATTCCTCCATGACCTTCAGGGCCGCGAAGACGTCGTCGAAGTCGTTCCCGTTCTCGATGCCGAAGACGTTCCACCCGTACGAGCTCCACTGCTGGGCGATGTCGTACCCGTCGTGCCGCGACTTGATGACGCCTCCCACGAGGGAATCGTCGATCCCCGCGTTGTTCTCGCTCAACAGGATGCGGAGACGCTTCCCTACCTGTTGGGCGAGGGCCGCCGTCTTCAACTCCTGCGCGTGGCCCTCGGTCATGGCGAACTCGCCCTCCAACGCCACGACCTTCAAGTCCTTGGACGCGCCGGCGAAGTCCCAGAACAGGGCCTTTCCGGCTGCGGTGGCGATCCCGATACCGGAAGGTCCACCATTGACGTCGTTGGTGACGTCGGTGCTCTCGGCGTGACCCATCAACGGGCGGATCCCCCGGAGCTTCGCCTGCTGGAAGAGGGGGTGGGTCTCCAGGTCGTTGTCGCGGAGGATCGTCTCCATGGCGCCGTGACTGCGGCGGAATCCCAGGGCGTCCACGGAGAGGATGGCGTCTCTCGGATCGAAGGCGTACCGGTCCTCGCCCGTGGCCTCGTGACGACGGGCCATCGCTTCGTAGAGGATCATCCAGAGGGCGTAGCAGGTGGGGATGCAGTGCCCCCCGGCCAGCATGAACTTGTCGCCGAAGGGGTGCTTGGGCTCCCGGATGTCGTAGGCGAGCGCGCCCATGTCGGGTCCGCCCAGGTGGAGCGCGACATTGTAGGGTGTGTAGGCCAGGGGACCGCCGAAATGGCCCGACCCCCGGTAGTTGCCCAGGAGGACGAGGATCATGGAGGTCATGAAGGCCACGTCGTCGAAGCGCTCCCGCTCGTACGGAGGGAGCTCCACCGAGCGGGGCGTGGGTCGGCGCTGGGATTCGACGGTGGTCACCGTGGCCACGCGGGGGCCGGTCGCGACGTCTGCTGTCATGCCTGGAAGATTCCTGGTCGATCGGTGAAGGACGGTGCCTGGATCGGCGACGATGAAGTTACAAGGTCAGGGGAGTTCCGGACCGCACGAACTCCTCGAAACCCGACACGTCGACGGCCGCGTCGGCGATCCGGTCCACGGCCGCCAGCAGCTCGTCGTCGGCATTGGCGGTGGAGAGGCGGAGGTAGTGCTGTCCTTCGCTGCCGAGCACGCTGAAGGAGCGACGGTCCATCGTCGCCACGCGGTACCGGTGGAGCAGGAAGAGCTGGAAGAGGGTCGAAGGACTGGACTCGGCCCTCACGTCCTGGGCCAGCTCCTCGTACGCCTCGATGGCTCCGAGGCGCTCCAGCGCGCCGCCGACGTTGGGGAAGGCGTAGAACGCCCCCTTGGGGTTCTGACAGGTGATGCCCTCGATGGCGTTGAGTCTTGAGACCACGGCGTCCCGTCTCCGCTGGAAGGCGTCGACCATCGCCTGGATCGCCGGCCCGCTCTGTGGCGAAGTGAGCGCCTCCACCGCCCCCCACTGGTTGTAGGGCGGGATGGAGGCGAAGTAGTTGATGGCCAGCTTCCGGTGGACCCGAGCCTCCTCCACCGTGGGATAGACGGCCCAACCCACGCGGCCCCCCGTCCAGGAGTACGTCTTGGACACGCCGGACGCGATGATCGTCCGGTCTTCCATGCCCGGCATGGAGGCGATGCTGATGTGCTCGTCACCGTCGAAGGTGATGGCCTCGTACGACTCGTCCGAGTAGACGCGGACGTCCGGCGCGGTCTTCTCCAGGATGAGCTCCGACAGGCCCTGGAGCTGGTCCCTCGTGGCGACGCCCCCCGTGGGGTTGGAGGGGAAGTTCAGGAAGATGAGCCCTGTCCGGTCCGACAGGAGCGGCTCGAGCCGGGTCCGCGTGAGTCCGAAGCCCTCTTCCTCCTGAAGGACCACCGGAACCGGCATGCATCGGAAGTAGGGGACGAAGGACTCGAAGAGCGGGTAGCCGGGTGACGGATAGATCACCTCCTCACCGGCCTCACTGTAGCTCATGTGCGCGAACCCGATGGGCGGTCGGCCCCCAGGGTAGACGACGATCCGATCGGGATCGATATCCAGACCGTGCCTCTCTCCCACGGACCGAGCCACCGCGGCCCGTAGCTCGGGGATCCCCTGAGGATCGCAGTACGTGGTCAGCCCGTCGTCGATGGCCTTCTTCACGGCCTCGGCGATGTGCTTGGGCAGAGGGAAATCCGGCTGTCCCAGGTTGCAGCGGATCACCCGCTCGCCGTCGGACTCCACCTTGCGGATGAGCCCGCCGAAGGCGAAGGCCGCTTCGGTCCCGATCCGACCGACTCGATTGGCGAAGAGCTGCGAGGGGCGTGCGGCTGTCGTCATGGAATCACGGGTAGGCGTGGGGGCTGGGGCGGCGGACGGGGATCTCGGGGCAGACGGACCCTCACGAGGCAGGGAGGATCGTGGACGCTGCCCGGTCCCGCAAGCCGTTGCCCTGGAATGACCATGTCGGGATCTTCGAGACATGGATGTGACCACCCTACCCGCGTCGATCTCCGAGCTGGCGGCGGCGTACCTCCAGCTCGTCGTCACCGTGGGCCTCCTCGGGCTGTGTCTCATCCTGCATCGCCGATACCGTCGACGCTACTTCGCCCTCTGGGCCATCGCCTGGGGCGTCTACGCGCTCCGGATGGTGGCCATCATCACCTTCCTGAGCACGGGTGCGCGCGTCTGGCTCTTCTGGCACCAGGTGGTGACGGGCTGGACGGCGGCCGCGCTGCTCTGGGCCGCCCTCGTCTTCGTGCGGCGTATCGAGTGGCGCGGAGCGTACGGGCTCGTGGTCCTCTTCCCGGTGCTCTGGTCCTTCGTCGCCATCTACCTGCTGGAGAGCTTCCTCTGGGCTGCCGGGCCCATGATCGTATTCCTGAGCGTGACCACGGCGGCCGCCGGTTGGGCGTTCCTGCGCTATGACCGGCTGGTCCGGTCGCCGGCGGCGCGCTTCCTGGCCATCGTGCTCTTCCTCTGGGCGCTCCACCATCTCGACTATCCCATCCTCCGAGCCCGGGGCGCGTGGAACCCCTGGGGATACTATCTGGACATCGCGTTCCAGGTGGCGGTGGGGTTGGGCATCCTCTTCCTCGTGCTGGAGGATCTGGATCAGGGGCTCAGCAGTCTCACGGCCCTGTCGGGGGAGCTTCAGGGAGGGCTTCGTGACGAGGAGCCCATGGCCGAGGCCATGCTGCGACGTGCGCTCTCCCTTCGGGGGGTCCATGGCTCGGCACTCTGGCTGGCCGCGCCCTCCGGAGGGCGATTCATGCAGGGCGCGGGCGTGGCCGCGCTCTGGCCCTTCGAGGGGGCGCCACGGGCGGCCCAGCTGGCGGCGGAGCGGGTCCGGGAAGAGGGGATGCCGCGGGTGGCGCGGGGCGGACCCGCCGGGATCGACGGCGGAGAGCGCTTTCTGGGACGAGGAGACCCGTCGGAGGATCACGCGTACATCGCCGCGCTCCCCGTCCTGGGCGACGAGGGCGTCGTGGGCGCCCTCGTGGTGGTCGGGGAGGCCCGCGATCCCTTCACCGTCCTGGACAACCGGTTCCTCCTCGCCTTCGGGCAGCAGGTCGGAGCAGCGCTCGCCACGGAGGAGCTCCACCGCGATCTGCAGCTAAGAACCGAGGAGCTGGAGCGGCTGCAGGCCCGGATGATCCACCAGCACGAGGAGGAGCGGAATCGTCTGTGGAGGGAGCTCCACGACGAGACGGCCCAGGTCCTGGCGGCTCTCAATCTGCAGTTGGGGGTCATCGCCGAGCGCAGCGACGAGTCTCTCGTTCCGGCGCTGGACCGGGCGCGGACGCTGCTGGGTGAGGGCATCAAGGGTATCCGGAGCGTGACACGAGACCTCAGGCCGGTGGCGCTGGACGACCTGGGTCTCCTCCCGTCGCTCCGGGCGCTGGCTCGGGACTTCGGGGGAGGGGACCGGCTCGAAGTCACGTTCCGGGCCCCTTCGACGGCGCCGCGTCTGGACGCCGAGGTAGAGGGGGCCTTGTATCGTTCCATGCAGGAGGCCCTGTCGAACGCGCTCCGCCACGGCGCCGAGGAGCACGTGGAGGTGACGTTGGAGGTGGACGACAAGGACGTCGTGCTCACCGTCGTCGACGACGGGCCGGGCTTCCCCGCCGACGCGGTGAACCGTCTGCGGAGCCGGGGGGGGCTGGCCGGGATCCGGGAACGGGTGACCGCTCTGGGGGGTGATCTGGCCATAGGAGACGCCGAGGGCGGGGGTGCCCGCGTGCGGGTGCGGCTGCCCAGGAGCCCCGAGACGACCAGACCTAGAGAGGTGGTGCATGACTGACGACGGACTGAGGGTGGTCATCGCCGACGACCACGGAGTGGTCCGGCAGGGGATACGGGGCGTTCTGGAAGCCATCGACGGTCTGGAGGTCGTCGGCGAGGCCGGCGACGGCGACGAGGCGCTGGAGATGATCGCGGAGCTGACCCCCGACGTGGTCGTCCTGGACGTGAACATGCCGGGAAAGACGGGCCTGGAAGTCACGACGCGGCTTCGCCAGAGGAGCCACCCGGCTCGCGTGCTGATCCTCTCCATGCACGACGATCCCGAGTACGTGCTCCAGGCCGTCCGCTCGGGGGCCGACGGGTACGTCCTCAAGGACGCGCCGCCGGCGGAGCTGAGGGATGCCGTCCAGGCCGTCCACGAAGGTCGAGAGTACTTCACGGCGAGGGTCACGCAGCAGCTCAGCGTAGGCCTCCGGCAGGAGATCGAGGAGGAGCAGCTGCGGACGCGTCTGGACTCGTTGACGAATCGCGAGACCGAGGTGCTCCTCCTCGTCGCCGAGGGGCTCACCAACCGGGAGATCGGCGAGAAGCTGGAGATCTCACCCCGGACCGTCGAGACACATCGGGAGCGGGTCATGGACAAGCTCAGGATCCGGACCGTCGCCGGTCTCACCCGATTCGTCGTCGAGAACGAGCTGGATCAGCAGGAGGAATAGGCGCGTCGGGACATGCTCACGGCCGTCGCGCACCTCCCCATCGCCACCACCCTTGTCGCCGCCGTCTTCGCGACGGCGGTCTTCCGACGTTGGCTTCGACGCAGGCCTGCGCCGCATCTCCTGTGGTGGTCGGCGGGGATCGCCCTGTACGGGCTGGGAACCCTGGCGGAGTCGTACACGACCCTGCTGGGATGGAACGAATCGGTTTTCCGCCTCTGGTACGTGGCAGGAGCGCTCCTGGGCGCGGCGCCGTTGGCCCAGGGCACCGTCTATCTGCTGCTCCCGCGGCGCACCGCCGACGCCCTGGCGGTGGCGCTCCTCTTGTTCGTGACGGTCGCGGCGACGGCCGTGCTGAGTTCACCCATAGACCTGCGAGCCGTCGAGGCCCACGGCCTCAGCGGACGCGTGTTGGCATGGCAAGAGGTGCGGTACTTCAGCCCCGTCGTGAACGTGTATGCCGTCGTCTTTCTCGTAGGCGGAGCCGTCGTATCCGCATGGCGCTATCGGCGCATGCCCTCCGAACGCCACCGGGTCACCGGGAACGTCCTCATCGCGGTGGGAGCGATCCTCCCCGGCGTCGGCGGGGTGTCGGCCCGCCTGGGCGCGACGGAGATCCTCTACGTCACGGAGCTGGTCGGGCTCGTCCTGATCTGGACGGGCTACGCCTTCGCTACTTCTTCTTCCCGAGCTTCAGCCACTTGAGCGGATCCGGTCCGATCCGGTCGAAGGGCTTGGACGGGGACGGAGGCGGGGGACGCTTCGGCGGCTCGGGCTCGCATGGTCCTTTGGGAACACGGAACTTCGGCTTCTTCCGACTCTTCTTGCTCATGGTTCTCCTCCTGCCATGAATCTACGGAATCGGGCATGGGAAAGGTTCACGTTCGAACCCCGTATCGGCATCGCGCGTAGAGCCGTACGATATGCGAACCCTTCGGGAGGGGTCGTGAGCGAGATCTTCGGGGACATCGAGGCGTGGTTGGGTGCCATGGGGGTGTGGGCCTACGTGATCGCCCCTCTGGTGATGGCGCTCGTCGCCGTGTTGCCCATTCCGGCCGAAGCTCCGGCCATGGCCAACG
>JAWVZK010000118.1:0-10820 GCA_033722275.1 Longimicrobiales bacterium
CCACCGCACGGGTCCCGGAGCTCAACGGCCCGACGTCCGGGAACTCCACGGTGGCGTCGGACATGCTCGCCACCGTCGCCAGCTCGGTGGAGGCCACCTCGATCCCGTCGATGCGGAGCTGGACGGTGACGCCGAGGGCGTCGGCGTCTCCCTCGTTGCGAACGACGCTCCGGACCACGACGGTGTCGAAGGTGGAGGGGTCCGGTCGGTCCACGGACACCGGATCCACCGGTCGGAGGTCGGGCGTGGGCGTCTCGCTGCCGGCGAAGGCGTTGAGCTCCGCGTCCGAGACGTCGGTCCCCGTGGCGACGACGCGCTGGGGGCCGAACTCCGTCCCCAGCGTCCACCGGGTGGAGACGGTGCCGTCGGCGCCGGACGTCGCGCTCCCCGGGCTCACCGACCCGCTGTTGGGATCCGGTGCGAACGTCACCGCGACCCCCTCCACCGGGCTCCCGCCGCGATCCTGGGCCCGCACCACCAGGGGCTCAGGAAGCTCCGTGCCGGCGATTCCGGTCTGATCGTCGCCCGAGACCACGGCGAGGAAGGACGCCCTCTGGTCCACCGAGATCTCCACCGACGCGCTGACCCCCCCGGCTGAGGCGGTGACCCTCGTCCCCCCGTTGGACTCGGCGCGGACGACGCCAGTGGACGTCACCGTGGCCACGTCCTCGTCGGCGGACGACCAGGTGACCGGCTCCTGGATCGGACTGCCGGACTGATCGAGGACCGTGGCCGACAGCCGTCGGGTCTCGCCGAGGAAGGTCAGCACGATGGCCGAATCGGAGAGCGTGAGCGTCGTCGGCACCGGCTCCTGGACGTCGGTGGACGAGCCCCCACATCCGGCGACGGCGACGACGAGGAGGAGGCGCAGCGCACCCGTCCGTTTCCATCCGTTCACGGCGTCTCTCCGAGGCGCGTGCCGACGACCCGCGCCGTCCATGGTCGAACGATGACGGTACTTCTACGCTGCGTCCGGCGGACCGTTCCCGCGCCGCGCCCGCTCCGCGGAGCGGCGGGTCGACAGAGCCCGATGTCGGTGCGTGGGGTGCCTTCCTGCACTTCCTCGAGACCCCGGCGGGCCTAGTCCACCGGGGAGCTGGCCGACTGAGTGTGCACCACCTTCCACTCGCCGTCCACCAAGCGGAAGAGGTAAGTCGCGTGGCCCTGGTTGTGGATGTCCCGCCCGTCGGGTGTCGTCAACCGGATGTCGGTGTCCACGAGGGCCCACGCGAAGTCGCCCTCGAAATGGGTCTGGACGTCGGAGAACTCCAGCTGCAACCCGAGATTCCCCTCCGGCTCGACGTGGTTCTCCACCAGGTCCTGGAGGCCCACGTTCTGGCCTCCACCCTCGAAGTAGCGCGCCCCCTCCCAATCGAGGAAGTGCTCGTAGAACGGTGCGCCGTCGCCTTCCTCCCACCCGATGCGGACGTCCTCGATGATGGCTTCCAGCCGGGCGGGGTCGTGATGCTGCGTGTAGTCGGGCGAACCCGCGCACGCCGAGACGAGCAGGGCGACCATACCGGCTGCGAGGGGTCTGGCGATCATCGATCCTCCTTCATCGGTCGGGACGATGCCCGAACCTTTCCCGAGACCGACGGCCGCGCAACCGCTGGCGCGGCGCCCCGGGACCCGTCGTCCGGGATGCGCGCCGCACGCCAGCGGCGTCGGCCTCGCCGGAACCGTGCGCCCCACGCCATGGCGTGCCGCGACGCGATTTCTCGTACTCCCAGGTGTGAGATCGTCGAGCACGGCACTCCGACGGACGCCGTCTCGCTCCACCACCGCGGCCCGACTTCGGACCTCAACAGGAGGCAACCCATGACTTCTCTTCTTCTTGCGGATGTCCCACATGGCAGGAGCCTGCTTCTCGGCACCGTGCTCGCCTGTCTCGGCGGGTGCCAGGAGTCGACCGCTCCCGTCATCCACGAGCCCGTGTTCTCGGTTCCGTCGGCGACGGCGAGCGGCTCCCTGGAGTCCACGGCCCTGCCCTTCCGCGGGACCCTGACATCTACGAGCGAGATCTCGGACGACCCGCCCCGGATGGGATGCCTCTACTCCGCCCGGACCGACCTCGTGGGGGAGCTGACCCATCTCGGCCGCTTCGAGGGCGTGGGCACGGTCTGCGTCCTCTTCGTGGACGTGGGGGTTTCGGATCCTCCGGGGAACCCCGGTGGGGGAGCGCCTCCCTTCGTCGTCAGCGATTTCGAGGTGGAGCAGTCCTACACCGCCGCCAACGGCGACGAGCTCCGGATCTCCGGACGTGGCGTCCTGATCCGGAGTCTGACCGACGGCCGGAGCGGATTCACCGGCGAGGGCACCATCGAAGGCGGTACCGGTCGGTTCGACGGC
The DNA here is from genome assembly GCA_033722275.1 of Longimicrobiales bacterium. Lineage (GTDB taxonomy): Bacteria > Gemmatimonadota > Gemmatimonadetes > Longimicrobiales > Gaopeijiaceae > UBA2589. Next base: position 2,350 of record JAWVZK010000118.1, read on the forward strand.
GCGGTCGGAAGCTTCTCGGTGCACAGCGTGGAGGGCACCGTGGAGTACGACGGTTGGATCGTGGCCCCGGAGCTGAGGCGAGGCGAAGACGCCTCTTGAGGCCGGTGGTCGACGGCGTGCGGCCGTCCGTTGCTTGCATCACGCTTACATGATCCTTACATACAACCCGTCGAGGCGCTCAGCCAGGTCTCGACGACAGCCGGGCGCCTGCACGTATTCTTGCGGACTGCAGGAGGTCCGAACCATGAGAACCTGCCCACGCACGCTTACCGCATCGCTCGCTGCGTTCGTCCTGCTCGGTTGCGTCGAGGACGCTCCGACGGACCTGACGGAGCCCGAGCTCGAGCCGCAGCTCCACGTCGCCTCGGCGAGGCATCCCGTCCACTGGCTGTCGGACCTCTCCGACGTGCCCGGTGCCACGGCCAAGCTCAACCGCACGCACTCGGGCGTCACGTTCACGTTCCGAACCTCGGGGTTCGAGCACGGTCACGTCGCGACGCTCTGGTGGGTGATCTTCAACCACCCGGAAGCGTGTGCGAATCCGATTCCCTCCATCGGCGCGGCTTGCGGCCTGCCCGATCTCTTCAACGAGGACGTGGCGGCCTCCGTCATGTACGCAGCCGGCAACATCGTCGGTCGGAGCGGCAAGGTCGCCTGGGGTGGATCCCTCCGGGTGGGTGAGATCACCCGCTACCATCCGGCCTTCGACGGCGCTCCGGGCCTTCTCGGGGCGATGGACGCCGAGATCCACATGGTCGCCCGGACGCACGGTCCCCTGATCCCGAGGATGGCCCACGGCATGCTCACGACGTTCGAGGTCGGCTGCACCCCCGAGACCAGCGGCGGCTTCGGAAACGGACCGAACGCGTGCGCCGACCTGCAGGCAGCGGCGTTCCCAGCGCCCTAGACAGCGTCGGAGCGGCGTGACCCGCCGCTTCGAATCCGGACCGCACGGCGAGCTCACGAGCCGTGATCGGCCCAGGGGTCGGGGCCACGTCGCTCCCGACCGGTCGTCGGTTTGCGGAGCCATGTCGATGCGAGGATGGTAGACTGGGAGCGGTCGGCCGAGCTCACCGAGCGGTCCGATCGTCGAGCGCAGAACCCAGGCAGGAGACCACGGCATGGCCGAGAACGGGACGGAAGAGCGGGAGACCGGAGACGGTCGCGAAGCGCGGCTGCGGGGAGCCGAGCGGGCGACCCTGAAGACCGCCGAGACTCCGGCCGAGCCCGAGGAGGGGCCTCCCGCCGACGAGATGACGCCCTTCGAGGCGGTGAACTTCCAGTTCGACTGCGCGGCCCGTCGCCTCGGCCTCCCGGAGAACGTCCAGGTGGCCCTCAAGACGCCCTTCCGCGAGGTGCTCGTCGAGCTTCCCCTGGTACGCGGAGACGGCGACATCACCACGTTCCATGGCTACCGGGTCCAGCACAACAACGCCCGGGGGCCCATGAAGGGAGGTCTCCGGTACCATCCGGACGTGGATCTCGACGAGGCACGCGCCCTCGCCTCGCTCATGACGTGGAAGACGGCCATCGTCGACCTTCCCTACGGCGGGGCCAAGGGCGGGATCGACATGGATCCCTCCGTGCTCGAGGAGAGAGAGGTCGAGCGCGTGACCCGGACCTTCATCGAGCGCATCCACCTCCTCATCGGGCCCAACCAGGACATCCCGGCGCCCGACGTGAACACGAACCCCCAGGTCATGGCCTGGATCGTGGACGAGTACTCCAAGTTCCACGGATTCTCTCCGGCCGTGGTCACGGGGAAGCCGTTGGAGGTGGGCGGCTCGCCTGGCCGCCACTCGGCCACCGGACGCGGCGTGGCTTTCGTCACGGCCAAGGCCGCCGCCGACATGAAGCTCGACCTGGACGGAGCCACCGTGGCCGTCCAGGGGTTCGGCAACGTGGGGAGCTGGAGCGCCCACTTCCTGGAGGAGATGGGCGCCCGGGTCGTGGCGGTGAGCGACGTGGAGGGAGGCGTCTTCGCCGGGGACGGGCTCGACGTGCCCAGGCTCATGGAGATCGTGAGATCCGGGGGAAGCGTCGTGGAGTACGAAGGCGGCGAGGCCATGACCAACGAGGAGCTCCTGACCGCGGACGTCGACATTCTGGTGCCCGCGGCGCTGGGCGACGTCCTCCACAAGTGGAACGCCAGGAACGTCCAGGCCCGGCTCGTCGTGGAGGGCGCCAACGGCCCCACGACACCCGCCGCCGACGCCCTCCTCGCGGAGCGCGGCGTCACGGTGGTCCCGGACATCCTCGCCAACGCCGGCGGCGTCACCGTCAGCTACTTCGAGTGGGTCCAGAACCTCCAGCAGTTCCGGTGGACCGCCGACCGCGTGGATCGGGAGCTCGAGACCGTCATCACCGGTGCCTACGACGCCGTTCGGACCGTGGCCGAGGAGCGCGACGCCACGCTTCGAACCGCCGCCTTCATGGTGGCAGTGGAGAGGGTCGCGACGGCGGTGAGACTGAGAGGAGTCTGACGACCGTAGCTCCCCGCGCGCTCCGCACCCGACGGCGAGCTACCCCTCCCGCAGCACCACCGCGGGCTCTACGCGGGTCGCGCGGATCGCCGGCGCAGCCGTTGCGGCCAGCGCCACGACGCCCAGGACGACGGCCGCGCCCACGAAGACGGCCGGATCGGTGGCGCTGACGCCATACAGCTGGGTGGCGACGATGCGTCGTAGGGCGAACGCGCCGACGAAGCCCGCCACGAGTCCCAGGCCCCAGATCCTGGCGCCGGAACGGAGGATCAGGGCGACCACCTCCCTCGGCGTGGCCCCGACGGACATGCGCACGGCCATCTCCCGGGTCCGCTCCGTCACCTGGTAGGTGACGACGCCATAGATTCCCACGGCCGCCAGCACGAGGGCCACCACGCCGAAGACCAGAAGCAAGGTCGCGGTGAAGCGCTGACTCACCGTCGAGGCGCGGATCACGTCCTCGAAGGTCCGGATCCCGCTGATGGCGATCTGGCCGTCGACCTGGGCGACCCGCTGGCGGGCGGCGGTCATGAGGGCGGCGGGATCTCCCTGAGAGGTCATGAGGATCGTCAGCCGACGGAACGGTGCCTGGAGGAACGGAAAGTAGATCGTAGGCTGAGGCTCCTCCGTGAGGCCCGCGTAGCGGACGTCTCCCACCACCCCCACCACCCGCACGGGGTTCAGCAACATACGCCCCAGAGGCCAGAAGTTGGTCGAGAGCATCTCGATCTCGCGGTCGAGGGCCCTCCCCTCGGGCAGGTAGCGACGCACGAAGGCCTCGTTCACGATGGCCACCGCCGGCCCCTCCGGATTGTCGAACTCGTCGAAGGCCCGGCCCTCGACGAGGGGGATGCCCAGGGTATGGAAGAAGCCCGGATAGACCGATCGCTGATAGGCCTGAGGCTCGTCCCCGGCCTCCGGCGTCGGCAGCTCGGCGATCTGTATCGGTCGGTACGGATCGTACTCCGTGGAGAGCGGCATCGTGGCCATGGCGGTGGCCGCGTCCACGCCGGGCCCCGACCGGAGCTCGGCGAGGACCTGCCGGTAGAACGCCGAGATGTCGTCGGGCGACGTGTAGACACCCATCGGCGGCGCCAGGTTGAACGTGAGCGCCTCGCGAGTCTCGAACCCGGGATCCGTCTCCATGACGTTCTGGAAGCTCCGCAGAAGAAGGCCCGAGCCGATGACGAGCGCCGTCGCCACGGCCACCTCCGTGACCACGAGGCCCGATCGGAGCGCGACGCCGCCCCCGTCCGCGGTGGACCGGCGACCGCCGTCGCCCAGGAGACTCCGCAGATCGGTGGCCGACGCCCGGATCGCCGGCAGAAGTCCGAAGAGCAAGGTCGCGCCGAGAGTAATGGCCGCCGCGAACGCCAGGGCCTGCCAGCCGAAGCCCACGTCGCCCAGAAGCGCCAGCTCCGGCGGGGCCAGGCGCTGGAACGTCGTCAATCCCACGACCGCGAGCAGAACGCCCGCCAGAGCGCCGGCCATCGCCGTGACCCCGGCCTCCGAAAGGAGCGTCGCCATCAATCTCCACCGACTCGCGCCCAACGCTCCTCGCAGGGCCGTCTCCTGCATTCTGGCCGCCCCCCGCGCGATGAGGAGGTTCCCCACGTTCACCGCCGCCACCGCGAGCAATCCAGCCGACGCGGCCATCAGGATGAGGAGGGCGATGGAGAGATCACCAACGATGGACTCCTTCAGCCCCACCATTCGTATCCCCACCGAGGCGTTCCACTGCGGATACTCCTCGGCCAGCGTGGCCGCCACCCTCTCGAGCTCCAGCTCGGCGCTCCCCAGGGTGGCCGTCGGGGCCACGCGCGCCACCGCGTCCCAGGTCCGTCCCCTCCGAGCCAGGTTCTCCCAGTCGAATCCCGGGAGCGCCCAGAGCGCGGCGTCGCGCGGATACCGGAGCTCGGGACCCGCAACGCCGACCACCACGGCGGTCCCCGCGTCGATGGTGATGCTCTTGCCCACGATCTCCGGGTCGCCCCCCAGGGCGGACTGCCAGAGCTGGTGGCTGAGGACGACTTCGAAGGGGCTGTTGGGCTCGTCTTCCTCGAGGAAGAACCCTCGTCCCAGCGCCATCGGCGAGCGGAACACCTCGAAGAAGTCCGCGGACACGACGTAGGCCGGAATCCGGATGGGGTTGCCCTGCTCGTCCTCCAGCGTGCCCTCGTATGGATACACGGGAGATGCCGCCGCGATGGTGCTCGCTGCCCGCATGTCCCACAGATCCGAGCCGCTCATCGGCCCACGCTCGATGTCCTGGCGCGGATTGGTCGAGTAGAGCCGGACGAGACGTTCCCCGTCGGGAAACGGCAACGGCGCGAGCAGCACCCCGTGGAGGACACTGAAGACCGCGGTGGTCGCTCCGATGCCCAGCGCCAGCGTGAGGATCGCGGTGAGCGAGAACACCGGATCCCTGCGAAGCGACCGGATGGCGAGCCGAGCCTCGCGGAAGAACAGCCCCATCGAACCACCCCCGTCAGGGATCGCCCGGGGTTGGGCGATCGTTTGCGAGTATCATGCTTCCGCCTCCCGGGCACAAGCTTCGCCCCGCGGGGGGCAGCCGGGTCGGAAGGCCCTCGCCCCGTCAGCTAGCCACCAAGGACACCCGTGTCCCGAAGCGCCAGTCCAGGAGGTCAATCTGAGAGCCACGCGAAGCCTGCGCGAAACGCCCACCCGACGTCGACGCGGCGAAGTAGTGGCGCAGCAACGTACCGGGGAAGGCGCCGATGGCCGCTCGCGGCGCCTGCGTGCCGTCGCTGAAGTACGAGCGACGCAGGACCACTCGTTGAATGGCGGAAGCCGGGCACGACGCCTATCCTCGGCGCGGGACGATGTTCGAACGCTTGGGCGGCCCGCGCATCCGGACGGCGCGGCCGGCCGAGAGACCGCTCGAATCGCCGTCGCATTCAGCAAGATCCGCGTCCTGTCTTCCGGGGGAGCGATGAGACGCTGTTGGCCGTTCCTCGTAGTGACCGCGCTGCTCGTGGAGACGTCGGACGTCTCCGGTCAGGACACGCCGCCGGCGCCCACCGAGCGCTTCGCAGATGTGCCCTCCCTCTCGCCCGTGACCGACGGGATGTTGCGCGACCCAGATCCGGGCGACTGGCTGTCGTGGCGGCGGACGCTCGACGCATGGGGCTACAGTCCACTCGACGAGATCGATCGCGAGAACGTCGCCGATCTGGCTCTGGCCTGGTCGCGCCCACTCTCGGGGGGCTTCGCGCAGGAGGGGACCCCGCTGGTCCACGAGGGCGTCCTGTTCATGCCGAACCCGCGCGACGTCATCCAGGCGATCGACGCCGCCAGCGGAGACCTCTACTGGCAGTATCGCCGCCCGCTGCCCGACGACCTCGAAGAGCAGTTCGTCATCTTCGCGGCGACGAACCGGAACGTCGCCATCTATGGCAACCTGATCATCGGTACCAGCTCGGACGACTACGTCTTCGCCCTCGACGCACGCACGGGCACGGTCGTCTGGGAAACGCGCATCCTCGACTACCGGGCGGGTGCGCTCCAGACGTCGGGACCGATCGTGGCCGACGGCAGGGTGATCTCCGGACGTGGCTGCGAGCCCGCAGGCGGTCCGGACGCCTGCGTCATCACCGCTCACGACGCCCTGACGGGCACCGAGCTGTGGCGCCGACGCACCATTCCGGCACCCGGCGAGCCCGGCGACGAGACCTGGGGCGGCGTGCCGTTCGAGGAGCGCCATCACGTGGGTACATGGATGGTGCCCAGCTACGATCCCGAGCTGAACCTGGTCTACGTCGGCACGTCGGTGACGTCACCGGCGCCCAAGTACCTGCTGGCCGGCAACGACGACACCTACCTCTATCACAACTCCACGCTCGCGCTGGACGCCGCCCGCGGCGAGATCGTCTGGTTCTACCAGCACGTCGTAGATCACTGGGACATGGATCACCCTTTCGAGCGGATCCTGCTGGATACGGTGTTGGCGCCGGATCCGAGCGAGGTCCCGTGGATCAGCCCGAACCTCGAGCCCGGCGAGCGCCGGCGCGTCATGACCGGCATTCCCGGAAAGACCGGCGTCGTCTATACGCTCGACCGGGAGACCGGTGAGTTCCTGTGGGCCCGACCCACCGTGACGCAGAACGTGATCACCGACATCGATGGGGCCAGCGGCCAGGTGACCGTGAACCCCGAGACCCGCTTCACAGCCGTGAACCAGCGGCGCCTGGTCTGTCCGGGGAGCGGCGGCGGGAAGAACTGGCCGGCCGGGGCGTACAGCCCCCGGACCGGGCTGATGTACTTTCCTCTGCAGCAGGCTTGCCAGTCGGTGACCTCGACCCTGGAGGAACCGTCGCCGGACCGCTCGCTCTACGGAATCCGGAGGGAGCGAGAGGATCCACCCGGCGGAAGGCGAGGCACTGTACACGCGATTTCGGTCGAGACGGGCAGGACCTCGTGGGAATTCGAGGAAGAGGCCCGCACATTTTCGCTGGTCGCCACCGCTGGTGGCCTCTTGTTCGGGGGTGACGACAACGGCCGCTTCCGCGCCCTCGACGACCGGACCGGCGAGGTGCTCTGGGAAGTCAACCTGGGCTCACCGGTGCTCGGGTTCCCGATCTCGTACGCGGCAAATGGCAAGCAGTACGTCGCGACCAGCGTCGGCGGCATGGCCAACACCCTGTTCGTCTTCGCTCTGCCGGACTGAACGGAACGGGCCCGGCGCCTGGGGAAGGGCCGGCAGGAGCATACCCGGCAAGCCACGCCAACCGGCATGGTTCTCCTTGCCAAGGCGCCACAGGGCGTGGGATGTTGAGGCGACTACGTCGGAGCCGGCCCCATGACCGACATCTTCCCGCCTGAACGCCATCCTCCGGGGCCGCCCCACGACATCTACCACTCGAGCGTCGTGATCCGGTGAGTCGACTCCGCCACTTCTGGGACGAGCTCCGGCGCCGACACGTCGTCCGGGTCGGGATCACCTACGTCGTGGTGGCGGTCGCCGTGGGAGGTGCGGCCGATGCATTTCTCCCCGGACTGGGAGCGCCGGGGTAGGGCCCTGCCGACCGTCCTGGCGATGCTGATCCTCGGCCTGCCGCTGGCGACCGCTGGGACGTCAAGGTGCCCGCCGAATTCACATGAATGGACCGGAGCCACGAATGCTCAGTCTTCTTCCCGAGCCACCAAGCCTGCTCACGGCACGGTCGATCGCTCCGCTGTTGCTTCTCGTACCGGGCGCGGGGATCACGGCACAGAACCCACCGACGGTATCGTCCAGGTCCCTGCCCGACTTCCCCACGTCGGTGGAGACTGCGGATCAGACGATCCGCGTCAGGACCGTGAGAGGGCTTTCGCACCCCTGGAGTCTGGCCTTCCTCCCGAACGGCGATATCCTGGTCACCGAGCGCAACGCCGGCCAGCTACGCATGGTCCGAGAGGGGGTCCTGGATCCGCGGCCCATCTCCGGAGTGCCGACCGTCGCCAACCCGCCTCTCGGCGGGTTGATGGAGGTGGTTCTCCATCCCGATTTCGCCGAGAACTCCCTCGTGTACCTCAGCTACACCAAGCAGGTCGGGGAGGAGACCCATACGGCCGCTGTGGCTCGCGGGAGCCTCGAGGGTACCGCGCTCGATCGGGTCGAGGAGCTGTTCGTCGCCAACGCCGCGTTCGACGGACCCGGAGCGGGCATCCCCATGGCATTCGATGAGCAGGGATACCTGTACGTGGGCGTGGGTGGTGGGATCGCCGGGATGGTTCTGGAGATCCCGGAAGGAGAGCCGGCGCAGCGGCTCGATTCCCATGCGGGCAAGATCCTGCGACTTCGGGACGACGGGACGGTCCCGTCCGACAACCCCTTCGTCGGGCAGGAGGGTCACCTCCCTGAAATCTGGTCCTATGGACACCGGAACATGGTGGGTCTCACGATCCACCCCGAAACCGGGGAGGTGTGGGAGTCCGAGAACGGCCCGTATGGCGGGGACGAGGTCAACATCATCCGGAAGGGGCGCA
>JAWVZK010000119.1:0-10646 GCA_033722275.1 Longimicrobiales bacterium
CCGCTTCCCCCAGCGTCCCCAGGACTTCCTGACCTACCGTGAGGCGCGGCTCTGGGTCGTGGCCCGCTCCGGAAGCGACTTCGGGCCGGACATCGACAACTTCTTCTTCGTCAAGATCGGCAGCGACCAGGAGAACTTCTATTTGCACCGGACCCGGCTCCCGACGCCCACGGCGTCGCCAGTGGACGCCAACGACTGGCTTCCGGAGATCGTGGTGGATTTCGACGTCCTCCTGGAGCTCCGGCGGATCGCCGAGGAGGAGCTCTCGGTGGCGCCCAGGGGGCCCGGTGATCCTCCCGTCGAGGTGTGGTCGTCCGACTCGACCTACGCCGTGGTCCTCGCCGATCGCGGTCGGGCGCCCAATCTGGCCTCGGTCCGGGAGCTCTCGATGGGCGTGTGGAATCGGACGGGCACGACGGCCAGCGGCGAGATCTGGATCAACGAGCTGCGTCTCTCCCGACCGGTCCGGGACGCCGGATTGGCCGGATCGGTGAACGTGGAGCTCGACGGAGCGGGTGTGCTCACGACGCGGCTCAGCCTCACGAACCGGGGCGCTTTCTTCCGCCAGCTCCGGGACGACCCCACCTACCAGGACGATCGGGCTCTGAGCCTGTTCACCGGTCTGGCCCTGGATCGATGGCTGCCCAGCGACTGGGGGCTGGACATCCCCGTCTCCTTCGAGCTCGCCCGCTCGAGCCAGGATCCCGTCCTGCTGTCGAACTCCGATCTGCAGGCGAACCGGATCCCGAGGCTCCGGGAGACCCAGGCGAGTCGACGGCGCGTGGCGGTTGCGCTGCGAAAGCGTACCCGGACGGCGAATCCGGTGCTGGGCTTCGTCGTCGACGGACTCGATCTGCGGGCCTCGTACACGACGGCCGACGGTTCGACGGTCACCACCGAGACCGACTCCGAGACGTTCGACGCCGGCGTGGGATGGTTCAGGGAGCCGGAGGCCCGGGGCGTCGATCTGATTCCCGACTTCGCGGAGGGGTTGGTCCGAGCGGTCCTTCCGGGCTTCCTGGAGGACAAGGTCGTCGACGCGCAGCTGCGTCTCACGCCGGAACGGGTTTCGCTGGGGGCCACCTACTTCGAGCAGGATGCCCGGATCTTCCGGTTCGAGCGGATCATCCGGGACGTGCAGAGCGACGAGGGCGCCGCCAGCTTCGCGCCCCGGGAGTTCGTCGAGAGCGCGGCGGATCTCCGCCTCCGGCCCCTCGGGCCGCTCACCGCCGACTTCAGCCTCCTCACGGTGCGGGACCTCCTCCCTCCCGAGGAGTCCGCCGCGCGTCCCGAAGTGCAGGCGCTCATCGAAGCCGAGCGGGCCCGTGTCGCCGGCCTCGATCTGGGATGGGAGACCCGTCGGACCTTGAGGAACGTCGTCGGCTTCAGGCCCGAGATCGTGCCCTGGCTTCGTACCGACTTCGACTGGACGACCCTCTACCAGTCGGAGCGGAACACGAACTTCGTGGAGCGCATCCCCTCGGGTGCGGACACGACGCTCGCCCTGGCCCGAAATGCCCGGGGCCAGAGGGACTGGGGCATCACCGCGGCGTTGAGTCCGGCGGGGATCGCCCGGGCCTGGCTCGGCGATCGGTCGGAGGGGGAAAGCCAGGGGATCGCGCAGCTCCGAGCCATCGTGAGCGCGGTGCAACCGCTTGCCGTGACGTACAGAGACGGCATCACCTCCCGCTTCAACCGGGATCCGGTGACGCCCCGACTCGAGTATCAGCTCGGTCTGGGCGGCTTGGAGCGCTACCGCTTCATCGGACAAGACACCGCCGCGTCTCTCACCGACCGGGAGAGCTGGCGCCTGGGCTCGGGGGTGACGCTCCCGGGAGGAACCGGGGTCCGCGTCAGCTACCAGGTGGCCGACGCCACCACGCTGGATCCGCGGAGTGAGCGGGACATCCTTCAGAGGACGTGGCCCGAGGTCCGCGTCACCCTTCCCTCGATTCCCATGCCGAGCTTCACCGGCATGCGCACGGTCAGCCTGTCCGGAGGTGTCGAGAGAACGGTCAGGGAGATCGAGTTCGGCGGCCGCGCGCTCCAGCGCCGCTTCGATTCCGACACCCGGGTGCCGGTAGACCTCTCCATCCAGTGGCTGCGAACCCTGGTGACGACGTACCGGGGCAGCTTCCGTCAGGGCCGCGGCGTCGATCCCACCGGCCGCACCCGGAGGAGGGAGGAGAGCCACCGCGTCTCGGTGAGCAGCCAGCTCCTGCCGGCCTCGGTCCTGGCTCGGCGTCTGGACCGGCCCGTCCGGGTCTCCCTCATCGGAGCCTACACCACGGAGCAGAACTGTAGAATCACGGTGCGGGGCGAAGACTGTGTCGATTTCATCGACCAGGTGATCCGGACGGCGAGTCTCTCGGTGGACTCCAGTGCCGGCGGGCTCGAGTTCGGCATCCAGCTCTCCTTCGACGACCGTAAGTCCTTCGTGGGCCAGCAGACCGGGTCCACGCAGTTCCAGCTGGGGATCTTCGGCCAGCTGGACATCTCGGCGGGGACCTTGCCGATCCGGTAGTCCCGTCGGCGCATGGATGGGACCGGCCGTGCCGCGCAAGCTCAGGCATGCACGATCCCGAAGCGAGCGCCCTTTCTCGCGCAGCCGTCGTTCTCGTCGCCGTGAGCGTCGTGCGCTGGGTTGCGTCGTCCCATCACGGAGACGCCACCGGCCCGGCCGTCGGCGATTCCACGGTCCTCGCGGCGCACGTCGCCGCCACCGACTCGGCCGCGGACGACGGGGAGCGACGGAGTCGACCGCTGGAGGAAGGTGAGCGAGTGGATCCCAACACGGCGCCGGAGACGGAGCTGGACCGCCTCCCCGGGGTCGGACCGTCCACCGCGGCGGCGATCGTCGCCGCCCGGGACACGCTGCCCTTCGGCCGGATCCAGGACCTTCTCTCGGTGCGCGGAATCGGTCCGGCGACGCTGGAGCGACTGAGGCCGTGGCTCCGGATCTCCCCCGAGGCTCGGGCGGCGCGGGCCCGCATCGACGCCCGGGCCCGCAGACGAGGTCCTTCCGTGGTCGCCGGATCGTCGCCGGGCGGCGTCGTGGGGGCCGGACGGATCGACGTGAACCGGGCCGACCCGGCCGAGCTCCAGAGGCTCCCGGGGATCGGACCGGCCCTGGCCTCGAGAATCGTCGCCGAACGCGCGGAGTCTCCCTTCGTCTCCGTCGAGGATCTCGTGCGGGTTCGGGGGATCGGGCCGGGGACGGTGGCGAAGTTGCGAGGGATGGCGTGGGCGGGTGGCGGGGCGTGAGACGACGGCGCCTCCGAGGTCGGACGGCCGGCGATAGGAATCTTGTACCCGGGACGGCCAGACCGGTATTCTGTACTCGGAAGCGGGAATCTCCGCATCTCCACAACCCCGTGAGGATCGCGCTCGATGGCACCAAAGACGGCACAGGAGCTCCGTCTCGGAGACCTCTTCGTGAAAGAGGGGCTCATCACCCGGGACCAGCTCCAGCTGGGCTTGTCCGAAGCCAAGACCTCGGGCACCCGCATCGGCTATGCGCTGGTGCATCTGGGCTTCGTCGCCGAAGAGCAGCTCACCCGGATGCTGGCCAAGCAGTACCGCGTGCCGGCGGTGGATCTCGACAAGGTCACCGTCGATCCCAAGATCCTCAAGCTCGTCCCGGCGAACATGGCTCAGAAGCATCTGGTCCTGCCGCTCCGACGGGTCGGCCGGATGCTCACGGTGGCCATGACCAACCCCACCGACTTCTCGGCCATCGACGACCTGAAGTTCATCTCCAAGCTGGAGATCGAACCCGTCATCGTCGGCGAATACACCCTCCGCAAGCACCTCGAGCGGTATTACGGGAGGGGCGACGAAGAGCAGATCAGCGAGATGCTGGAGGGGTGGGAGGATCTCGACGTCGAGGTCATCGAGGAGGAAGAGGAGGAGGACTACTCGGCGTTGGCGGCGGAGGTGGATTCCGCCCCCGTGGTGAAGTTCATCAACGGCCTCCTCACGGACGCCGTCTCGAAAGGCGTGTCCGACATCCACATCGAGCCGTACGAGAAAGAGCTGCGCGTTCGTTATCGCATCGACGGCTCCCTCCAGGAGGTGATGAAGCCTCCGCTGAAGATGAAGGCCGCCCTCACCTCCCGGATCAAGATCCTGGCGGATCTGAACATCGCCGAGCGACGGGTACCCCAGGACGGCCGCATCAAGCTGAAGATGGGCCGCAAGGTCGTGGACTTCCGCGTCTCGACCCTGCCGGTCATCTTCGGCGAGAAGATCGTGCTGCGGATCCTCGACAAGGGGAATCTGACCTTCGACCTGACGAAGTTCGGGTTCGAGGCGAAGGCCGAGGAAGACTTCATGTGGGCCATCTCCCGCCCCTACGGCATGGTTCTCGTCACGGGGCCCACAGGCTCCGGGAAGACGACGACGCTGTACTCGGCCCTGTCGCAGGTGAACACCATCGACACGAACATCATGACGGCCGAGGATCCGGTGGAGTACAACCTCCACGGCATCAACCAGGTCCAGGTCCGTCCCGACATCGGCCTCGACTTCGCCGCGGCCCTCAGGGCATTTCTGCGGCAGGACCCGAACATCATCATGGTGGGGGAGATCCGGGATCTCTCCACGGGCGGCATCGCCGTCAAAGCCGCCCTCACGGGCCACCTGGTGCTCAGCACCCTGCACACCAACGATTGCCCCGGTACCATCACCCGCATGATCGACATGGGACTGGAGCCGTTCAACGTGGCGTCGGCCCTGAATCTCATTTCCGCCCAGCGGCTCGCGCGGAGGATCTGCGTGAACTGCAAGACCGAAGCGACGTACGACGAGCCCTATCTCCGGGCGGCCAAGGTCGATCTGGACTGGGCCCACCGGACGACCTTCCACAAGGGCGAGGGCTGCGACCGTTGCGACGACACGGGCTACAAGGGCCGGTGCGGCTTGTACTCGGTGATGATCATGTCCACCGCGCTCCGGAAGGCCATCATGAACGTGATGAGCACCGACGAGCTGAGGGAGCTGGCCCGGTCGGAAGGGATGTTGACCCTCCGCGAGGACGGGATGAAGAAGGTCGAGCGGGGCATGACGACCCTCGACGAGGTGGTCAAGGAGACCTCGGTCGCCAACTAGAGGCGGGCGGGACCACGAAGAGAGCTGAAGTGATCCAAGGGAGAACCATGGAGCAGCCCGCGTCACCGGCAGCACAGCAGCCCAGGAAGGAGCAGGAGGTGAACCTCCGCATCCTCCTCCAGGAGATGATCCAGCGGGGTGCCTCCGACCTCCACGTCACTGTGGGGAATCCGGCGAAGATGCGGATCGACGGGGATCTGCACGATTCCCAGACCCGGAAGGTGCTGGCCCCCAAGGACACGCTCTCGCTGGCGTACTCGATCCTCACGGACAATCAGAAGAAGCGCTTCGAGACCGAGGACGAGCTGGACTTCTCCTTCGGCGTGCAGAACCTGTCCCGCTTTCGCGGGAACGTGTACAAGCAGCGGGGATGTGTGGCGATGGCCATCCGCCAGATCCCCTACGAGATCGTCTCCATCGAGAAGCTCGGGCTGCCCCCCATCGTGAACCAGCTGGCGGAGCGTCCCAGGGGGCTGGTGCTGGTCACCGGTCCCACCGGGTCGGGAAAGTCCACGACGTTGGCCGCCATGGTGGACAAGGTGAACAAGGAGCGGAAGGGTCACATCATCACCATCGAGGACCCCATCGAGTTCATCCACCGTCACAAGAACTGCACGGTGAATCAGCGTGAGGTGGGGGCCGACACCCAGAGCTTCTCGGCGGCCCTGAAGTATGCCCTCCGTCAGGATCCCGACATCATCCTCATCGGCGAGCTCCGGGATCTGGAGACCATGAGCGCCGCTCTGACCATCGCCGAGACCGGCCACCTCGTCTTCGCCACGCTGCATACCAACTCGGCGGCGGAGTCCATCAACCGGATCATCGACGCGTTCCCGGCCCATCAACAGGGTCAGGTGCGGGCTCAGCTGGCCTTCGTCCTGGAAGGGGTGGTGACGCAGACGCTGATCCCCAGAGCCAGAGGGCGCGGGCGGGTGGTGGCCGCGGAGGTGATGATGTGCACGCCGGCTATCCGGGCGGTCATCCGCGACGAGAAGATCCATCAGATCTACTCGCTCATGCAGGCCGGCAAGAAGCACGGCATGCAGACGATGAACGATGCACTGCAGATCCTGTACGTCCAGGGCGACATCACCCTGGAGGAAGCCCTCAAGCGTTCCGCCGACCCCAACGAGCTCCTGCGAGCCGTCGGAGAGTCGGTGCCCGGCGAGTAACTCCCACGCAGTCGAGGTAGCCTAGCGCCATGCCGACCTTTTCCTACAGCGCGCGTCCCGCCACCGGCGGCGACATGCAGACCGGAGAGCTCGAACTTCCCAGCAGGGAAGACGTCCTGGCCCATCTGCGTCGCCAGAAGCTGATCCCCGTGTCCGTGCGGGAGAAACCCAAGGAGATCACCCTCTCCTTCGGCACGGGCATCAGCACACGGGACATCGTCATCTTCACGCGTCAGTTCGCGACGATGATCAACTCCGGGCTCCCTCTGGTGCAGAGTCTGGACATCCTGGCCGAGCAGACCGAGAACGAGTCCCTGCGCAAGACCATCGGCGACGTGCTCTACGACGTGGAGTCGGGACACACGCTGGCCGACGCCATGGGGAAGCACCCCAAGGTGTTCAGCGAGCTGTACGTGAACATGGTCGCCGCCGGGGAGGCCGGGGGTATCCTCGACACCATCCTCCTGCGTCTGGCCACCTTCCTGGAGAAGAACGACGCGCTGATCCGCAAGATCAAAGGCGCCATGATCTATCCCGGCGTCATCCTCTCGGTGGCGGCGGCGGCCATCGTCATCCTCTTGATCTTCGTCATCCCCACGTTCCAGCAGATGTTCGAGTCGGCCGGGATCCCCCTGCCTCTTCCGACCCAGGTCGTCATCGGCATGTCCGCGTTCCTGCAGGCGTGGTGGTGGGCCTGTGGCGCCGGCCTCATCGGCCTCGTCGTGGGACTGCGCCAGTTCTACCGGACGGACCAGGGGCAGCTGGCCATCGACCGGATCCTCCTCGCCATGCCCATTCTGGGTGACCTGCAGCGGAAGGCCGCCGTGGCCCGCTTCACCCGTACGCTCGGAACGCTGGTCTCCTCGGGCGTCTCCATCCTCGAGGGGCTCGAGATCACCGCGAAGACGGCGGGCAACCGGGTGATCCACGACGCCGTCATGGGCTCTCGGGCGTCCATCGCCGGTGGTGAGACCATCGCCGGTCCGCTCAAGGAGTCGGGGGTCTTCCCGCCGATGGTCGTTCAGATGATCAACGTCGGTGAGCAGACCGGCGGCCTCGACGAGATGCTGACGAAGATCGCCGACTTCTACGACGACGAGGTGGATACGGCCGTGGAAGCGCTTCTCGCCGCGCTGGAGCCCATCATGATCGTCGTGCTGGGCGTGGTGGTGGGTGGCATGATCGTGGCCATGTATCTGCCCATCTTCGACATGATCAACGCGGTTCAGTAGCCGCGCGGGTTGTCGGCGTGACCGCCGCGGGGTGACCGGGCGGGTAGGTGAGGCGTGGCTCCTCCTCTCCGAGGAGCACGCTCGCCTACCCGCTCTTTTCTGTCTTCGGGGCTCGCTGGGAGATGCGACGCGTCGCATTGCTCGCGTCGTCCAGCTCCTTCCGCTGCGTCCGCATCTATTCGGAGCACCCGCGCCGGAGGCGTGGGTCGCGACGGGAGGACCCCGGCGCACCCATCCATCCGAGCTCCTCGAGCGGGCCTGGTCGTAGCAGGCCGACGTCGCCGGTGGACGTGGCGGCCTGGTGGAGTCAGGTCGAGGGGAGGGGGAGGGCGACGGGGTACGGAACGGGAAGCTGGAACGTCCCGGGCTCGCGCAGAGCCCCGGCACTCCACGCGGTGGTGAAGCGAAGGGCGTAGAGAGGGCCGGATGGAAGCCCTTTGTCCAGGTCGGCGCCTCGGTCGGACGGTTGCGCCTCGGCAGCGTCGCCGTGCCGGGTCATGGCTCCGACGAAGCCGGTCGGAGTCCAGCGTACAGGAGTCTCGCGCGGTTCGACCGTGGCGAGGATCCCCGGCGTCACGAAGCCCAATCGTGCGTCTCGTCCGATCTTCCCCCTCGGCTGCTCGCCATCGCTCCCGGCACGACCCCACGGTCCCGCACCGTTCGGTTTCTATTCAGTTCCTGCTAGAATAAGAGGCTGAATACCTACGACACGAGCGAAGAACTACATGGCGAAAGAAGAACCCATCGAGCTCGAAGGCGTCGTCAACGAGGTCCTCCCGAACACCAAGTTCCGGGTGGAGCTGGAGAACGGTCACGAGATCCTGACCTACCTTTCCGGGAAGATGCGCAAGCACTACATCCGGGTGCTGGAAGGCGATCGCGTGAAGGTCGAGATCTCCCCGTACGACATGAGCCGCGGCCGGGTCACCTACCGGTACAAGTAGCACCGCGGGCCTACCCCCTCGACCGCCCGTCCCCTCGAGCGTGGCGGACCAGAACCACCGTGGCCGCGGTGGTGGCGAGCCAGAGGCCGCAGCTCGAGGATGCCGAATCCGACGTTGGAGTAGCTGAATGCGGTTCCGGGGACCCCCTCCAGGCGGACATCGTCGTCGACGAGCGCTTTGGGGAGCGGAGGAACGAGATCGCCGGGGGCATATGCCGTACCGAGGGAGCCCAGAGGCACTCCGGCACTGTTGCTCAAGAGCCGACGGACCGTCACCTCCGAGGCGGGGAAGCCCGAATCGGGATAGGCCCACCCGTCGATGTGGCGCGACCCGAGATCGTCGAGGGCGCGCTACCTCTTTCTTCGCAGCGGTTCGACCTTCCGTTGCGCCGCCTCGTCCTCCAGGAGCCTCTTGAAGCGCCGCTCCCGGGTCCCCTCCTTCTTGGCGCTCATCACCCAGTGGGACGCCCGCTTCCGGTACCCGGGCGGGCGGCTCTGCCAGCTCGCCCACGCCACTTCGTCGGCCTTCAGCCGCGCCTCGAACGCAGAGGAGAGCTCCGGGGGCTTCTTCCGCTCGAAGGAGTAGACGCCCGATCGCTCCTCGGTACGCTGGGCGTACGCCGCCTCGCCCGCCGGCGCGACGCGTTCCTCCGCCTCCAGGGCCCGGTACCGCTCGATGTTGCGGCGGCTCCAGACGCTGCCGTCGCGACGGGGCGTGAAGCGGATGGTGTACGCCTCGTCGTCGACGCGCTTGCGGAGGCCGTCGATCCAGCCGAAGCAGAGGGCCACGTCCACCGACTCCTCCCAGGTGATGCTGGGCCGGTCCGTGGCCTTCTTCCAGAAGCCCACCCAGAGGACGTCACGCGCCTCGTGGTGCTCCTCCATCCAGGCCCGGAAGGCCTCGGAGGTCTCGAAATGGGTGACGTCGTGGGGCTCCATGCTCCCCACACTACGGCGGGAGCCGACACCCGTCCACGCGAGGAGCCTGTCCGAGCAGCGGAGCGCGGTCGCGCCTAGGGACCGGGTCGGGGCTCGCCCGCGTACTCGGACAGGCTCCTACGTCCCCGTCAACGCCGACACCGGATCCACCCTCGTCGCCCGACGCGCCGGCAGCACGCAGGCCACCAGGCTGACGGTGGCGAGAAGAAGCACGACGCCGGCCATAACCCTCGGGTCGGTGGCTTCGATGCCGTACAGAAGCGACTGGATGAAACGGGCCAGGAGGAGGGCTGTGGCGGCACCCGCCGCGAGGCCCACCCCCGTGACCGTCAAGCCCTGGGCCACCACGTCCTTGAACACCCGCTCCGGCTGACTCCCCATGGCCATGCGGATGCCGATCTCGCGCGTCCGCTGGCCGACGCTGTACGCCAGTGCGCCATAGATCCCCACGACCGCGAGGAAGAGGGCCACGGCGGCGAAGACGCCCAGCAGGATCAGGGGCACGCGGCGCCCGGCCAGCGACTCGTCCACGCGGGACTGCATGCTCTGCACGCCGAAGAAGGGCAATTCGGGATCCAGCTCCTGGAGGACGCCCCGGATGGCCGGCGTGAGCGCCTCGGCCTGACCGGTCCTCGCGTCGGCCACCAGCGTCACGGTGGAGGTGGAGACCTGGGCGTAGGGGAGGTAGTAGGCGCCCACGTGCTCGTCCACCGGGGTGGTGAGCTCCCGATGCTTGATGGTCTCGACGATGCCGACGATGGTGTAGAAGGCGTCTTCGGGGATGGAGTCCTGGCCCGGGATCGCTCCCCAGATCATCCGCTGTCCCAGCGCGTCGCCCTCGGGCCAATACCGGTCGGCGAGCCACCGGTCGATGACGATGACCCGGCGGTCGTCGGGACCGTCCGACGGCAGCAGCGCCCGACCTTCCAGCACGTCGATGCCCATGGCCTCGAAGTAGCCGGGGCTCACCACGCTGTACACGGGGCTGAGGAGCGACTCACCGGGCCGGGGCGCGTACCCCTCGGGCGTGATGACGCTGGAGGACTGGCTGCCGGAGAAGGGGAGGGAGTTGCTGAAGCCCGCCGTCGCGACGGCGGGAAGGGCCTCGACCTCGTCCCGGAGGCGATCCCAGAAGCGGGTCCGGGCCCCTTCGTCCGGGTACCGGGACGCCGGGAGCGAGACGAGGCCCGTGAGGACCCCGTCGGCCTCGAAGCCGGGATCCACGGCAAGGGCCGCCCGGATGGAGAAGAG
>JAWVZK010000120.1:0-10507 GCA_033722275.1 Longimicrobiales bacterium
GTACCTCCTCTCGGTTCAAGGTTGCTTTGAACTCACCGACGGGGCCGGGGCCCGGTCTTGCAACCGGGCCCGCCCTCTCCCCTCACGCCACATCTACAGAAAACAGTTGACACAACTTCTCTCGATCCGTGGCGATGAAGTTGACCGGCCACAAGACCGAATCCGGGTACCCGCCGGTACGCCATCTCACCGACAGAGCCGCCTTGGAAAAGGGCGTCGGGAAGCTGGCGACGCTGCGGCAAAATCGGCCTTTCAATGCCCACCTGGGGCGCCACGGCACGAGCACCGTAACTCTTTGCACCACAAGCAGTGCCGGGGGCGGGACTCGAACCCGCAAGGGCGTGAAGCCCGGGGGATTTTAAGTCCCCTGTGTTTACCGATTTCACCACCCCGGCGCTCGGCCAGCGGATCCTAACGTACGCGGATCCCAGCGGAGGGGGCACCCGTGCACCCGCACGTCCTTCGGGACCCGGACGGCGGCCCGTCGGCGTAGCCCTCGACATTTCCCCACACGGATCGACCGAAACCTCCCTACGGCGGCCGGCTCCCCTCTCCCCCTACTCTGGGATTGTCGGCTGAGTCCCCGCCCTCGAGGAGGTGATCCATGGAAGGGCTGCTCCTGATCCTGATCCCGGTTGCTTTGATCCTCCTTCTCGGCCTGGCGGGGCTGATGCTGGTGGACTTCGCGCTGCTCGGGGGCGATCGTCGCCTGGAGGAGCGCGAGAAGGAGCGCCGTTTCTGGCGTCCTCCCTTCGTCCGCGGTGCGGAGCTCGTGGCATGGGCACGCGAAAAGGGGGCGGCCGCGGTCCGGCGTGCCCTGGACCGCGGCATCGCGTCGTCGACCCCGGGCGCGCTCTCCGAGGAGGTACACGCGGGAGCCGACCGCGCGATGCTCCCCGATATGACCCGTCGCGATGCCGCGGAGACGGTCCCCTGCCCCGCCGGTGGCCAGGGAACCATCGGCGTCACGGCCCCGGAAGCCATCGCCATCGCCGAGCACATCCAGAGAGAGCTGCCCCAAGCGGAACAGGAAGAAATCCTGCGCCGGGCTCGCGCCAACGCCGCCGACCTGCCGTACGCGGCGGCCCGCGGAGACACGGCCACGCCGTGTGCGCTGCAGGGCGGCGATTGTGTCTGCCTGACCTACCGGACGCGGCCTCTGCGCTGTCGGCCGCTGCACGCCACCGAGCTCCTGCAGCGGCTGGATCGCAGGACGTCGGACCTGCACGAGGAAGCGGCTCGCACCGCCCACGCCAAGCTCGTCGCGGAGGGCATCGAAGAGGGATATGCCGGAGCCCTCGAAACCCTCGGGCTGGACGGGAACGTGTACGAGCTCAACAGCGCCCTCGCCGTCGCCCTGAGCATGGACGACGTCGCTCGACGCTGGCTGAACGCGGAGCCCGTCTTCTCGGACTGCGCTCCCGGACCGGGGTCGGTCCTCGCCTGACGACGGTACGCAGCTCGACCGTTCCACCGAAAGCCGGGCACGATTCTCTTTCGCGGACGACCTCGTCTGCGCTACCTATGTCCCCGGGATGGGCGACGTCGAGCACGATTCCCACGGCTAGGGGTAGGGGGGGATCGGGTCGGCATCCCCACCGACGACGCGGGACGCCGACGGGGTAGTGTAAGGAGAGTCCGGTGATGGACGAACGACATTCTTCGCGGGAAGAGGGCCTGCAGATGCGCGCCGGCCGGGGGCTTCCGGCACGACCCCGGGCCGGGGCGATCCATCCGGGTCCTTCTCACGACGGTGGCGCCTGAGATGCCCGCACGAGCGATCTGGAAAGGGATTCTCCACCTGGACGGCATCACCGTTCCCGTGAAGCTCTACTCGGCGGTGGAGGACCGGAAGGTCCGCTTCCGCCTCCTGCACGAGCCCGACGGCGTTCCTCTTCGGCGCGTGACCGTGCACCCCGAGACCGACGAAGCCGTCCCGTACGAAGAGATCCACAAAGGGTACGAGACCGACGACGGGAAGATGGTCGTCCTCGACGACGAGGATCTCGAAGCACTGGAGCCGGAGCCCTCCCGGGACATCGAGATCACGCGCTTCGTCGATCCGTCTCTCCTCGACCATCGGTGGTACGATCGACCCTATTACCTGGGGCCCGACGGGCCTTCGGATCCGTACTTCGCCCTCGCGCGAGCTCTGGGCGAAGAAGGCAAGGAAGGGGTCGCCCGCTGGGTCATGCGGAAGAAGGAGTACACCGGCGCGCTCCGGCTCGAGCGGGGCTACCCCATGCTCATCACCCTCCGCAGCGCCGAAGAGGTGCTGGAGGCGCCCGAGCTCGACTCGTCTCCTAAGGCGGGACTGAGCGAGAACGAGCTGGCGATGGCCCGCCAGCTCGTGTCGACGTTGAAGGACGACTTCGATCCCACCGAGTACGAGGACGAGTACCGGCATCGCGTCCTGGAGCTGGTGTCCAGCAAGGCCCGCGGCGAGATCCTGGAGCTCGATCGGTCCCGTGGCGGGAAGGAGGAGGAGCAGTCCCTGGCCGAGGCCCTTCGCGCCAGCCTGGAAGCCGCCGAGAAGCGGAAGGCGTCCTGAGGATGCCCGAGGAGAGCCGCGGCGGGCCCAGCCGCTCGTTCTGGTCCGGAGCCATCTCCTTCGGCCTGGTAAACGTCCAGGTCGAGTTCTATCCGGCGAACCGCTCGTCGTCTTCCTCGCTGCGGATGGTGGATGAGGAGGGGACGCCCCTGCGCTTCCAGTACGTCTGCCCGGAGCACGAGTCGGCGGTGCCCGCCGAGGAGATCGTCCGAGGCTACGAAACCGAGGACGGCGGCTTCGTCCTGGTCACCGACGAGGAGCTCGAAGCCCTCCAACCGGAGAAGACGCGCGAGATCGACCTCCAGGAGTTCGTGCCCAGGAAACAGCTCGACCCTGCCTACTTCCGGCGTGGCTACTTCCTCGGGCCTGCGGACGGGTCGAAGAAGGCGTACGCGCTCCTGGCGGCGGTCATGGAGGAGGAGGGGCTGGCGGGCATCGCGACCTTCGTCATGCGCGGCACCGAGTACCTCGTGGCCATCGTTGCCGACAGGGGGATCCTGCGGGCCGAGACGATGCGGTTCGCCCCCGAGATCCGGAGCCCCGCCGACGTGGGTCTCCCCGAGCTCCAGGAGGCCGCCGAGTCTTCGGTGGCGGCCATCAGCGCCGCCATCCGGGCCGACACCCGAGACGAGCTGGACGAGTCGGAGCTCCGGGACCGGTACGCCGAACGCCTGGAAGCCCTCGTGCAGGAGAAGAGGGAAGAGGGCGATCTGGTCGACGTGCCCTCCGAGGTGAGCGGGGCGCGCAGCGAGCAGAAGATCATCGACCTCATGGCGGCCCTCAAGGCGAGCATCGAGGGGGCCGGCGAGGAGCGCAAGGGTCCCCAGAGGGCGCCCAGCCGCGCGCCCCTGGAGGACCGGACGCGCGATCAGCTGTACGAGCGCGCCAAAGAGCTGGACATCCCGGGGCGGAGCAAGATGACGAAGGACGAGCTCATCGACGCCATCGCCCGTTCGGCCTGAGCCGAGGCGCAGCCCGTGGCCCTTCGGATGGCGGACGTCGTGTGCTCCGACTCCGAGTCGGAGGACCTGGGCGCCTTTCTGGAGGAAGAGTCGATCATCGACGCGTGGCCCTACGACGTCGGAGACGGTCTGACGGGACGTCGGATCCTCCTGGCCTCCGAGCACACGGAGAGCCTCCTCGACGGGCTGGCCGAGCGATTCGGCGGACACGAAGGCTTCCGCGTGGCGCTCCTCGACGTGGAGGCCACCCTGCCGCGTCACGACGAGAACGACGACGACGCACGAGACGGGGAGGGAGGAGAGGAGGAGGCGGACGAGGACGAGGGGAGTCCCATGCGGATCAGCCGGGAGGAGCTGTATCAGGACATCTCCGACGCCTCGTCCTTCTCGGCGGTCTACATCGTCACCGTGGCCCTGTCCACCGTGGTGGCCGGCGCGGGCCTCATCCGTGGCGACGTGGCGGTCATCATCGGCGCCATGGTCATCGCGCCCCTCCTCGGACCGAACGTGGCTCTGTCGCTCTCCGCCACACTCGGGGACGTCGAGCTGGCCCTGCATTCGGGCAAGACGCTTCTGGCGGGGATCGCGACGGCCTTCGGGCTCTCCTTCCTCATCGGTCTGCTGGCGTCGGTGGATCCGGAGGTCCCGGAACTCTACGCCAAGTCGCAGGTGGGACTCAGCGACGTGGCCATCGCGTTGGCCGCCGGCGCCGCCGGCTCCCTCGCCTTCACGACGGGCCTTCCCGCCGCCATCGTCGGCGTGATGGTCGCCGTGGCCCTTCTCCCTCCCCTGGTGGCCACCGGGCTCTTTTTCAGCTCGGGATCTCCCGACCTCGCCGCCGGCGCCGGGGTCCTGGTCCTCACGAACGTCGCGTGCCTGAATCTGGCGGCCATTGCGACCTTCCTGGCCCAGAAGGTGCAGCCGCGGACGTGGTGGGAGGCCGAGAGGGCGAAGAAGGCGACGAGGATCGCCCTGGTCACCTGGTTGGGTCTGGTCGCCGTCCTGGCCGTGCTGATCTTCCTGCTGAACTGACGGAACCGAGGGGGTCGAGGGGCTCGGGGATCACCGTGATCCGCAGACGCTCCATCCGCCGTCGGATCCCGTCTTCGGGACAGGCCACCGTCTCGTACCGATGGCGAACCACCCAGGCGTGGTGGAAGGGCTCGGTCCCGGCACCGGGACAGTCGGCGCGGAAGACGTCCCCGTAGCCGGGATCGTAGGCGAGACGCTCGACGGTGAGAGGAGGCGACCATCGGACGCGGGCTCGCGACGACGTTTCCAGGCGCTGCATCCAGTCGGACCACGCGGGCGCCGCGAGATCGCCGGCGTCGCTCCCCGCGACGATGGTCCGCGGAAGGTCGAACCCGAGCCAGATTCCGGCGACGAGCCGCGGGGTCATCCCCACGAACCAGGCATCCCGGATTCCGTCGGTCGTCCCGGTCTTCCCGGCCGCCGGCCCCACGAAGCCGTCACGGCGAACCGGGACCCCGGTCCCTCGGTCCACCACGGCGCCAAGGGCATCGAGGACGGCGAACGCCGTCGCCTCGCCCATAGCCCGGATCCCCCTCGACGGCGGACGCTCGAAGAGTACCCGACCGTCCCAGCCCTCGACCCTGTCGACGAGCCGCGGTCGAAGCCGCACGCCGCCATTGGAGAAGACCGTGTATGCGCTGGTGACGTCGAGGAGCGATGCGGAGAAGGTCCCGATGGCGGTGGACGGGACGGTCGCGAGCTCCTCGCCCAGGCCCACCCTGGCCCCGAACGTCGCCACGCGGTCCAGGCCCAGATCCATCGCGAGTCGCGCGGCCGCCCGGTTGGAGGACAGAACGAGGCCTTCTCGCAGGGGGATTCGCGTCTGGCGCACGTGGTCGGCGGGAAGCCACGCTCCCTCCCGGGTGGCCACGGCTCCCCCGTCCGTCGAGACCATGTCGAGAATCCCCATGCCCCGTTCCATGGCGAGGGCGACGAGGAACGGCTTGACGAGTGAGGCCACCTGCCGCCTGGCCTGCTCGACGCGGTCGAACTGTGAGCGCTCGAAATCTCGGCCCCCGATCCACGCCAGGACCTCGCCCGTGCCGGCGTCGAGGGCCACCGCTCCGACGTCCAGCACCGCCGACGACGGTGCGCCCGCCGCGAAATCGCCGAAGTGTCCCGCTTCGATGGCCGCAAGCTGCGCCTCTGTCGCCGCGCGACCCGCATCCTGGATGGACGGATCGAGGGTGGTGTACACCGACAGACCGTGTCTTTCGCGGATCTCCGGCATCTCCTCCAGTCGACGGAGCACCGCGGCGATGACGTGGCGGTCCACGGGACGGCGGGTCCGGTCCGGCTCGAGCCGGACCGTCCGGAGAGGCTCCCTCTTCGCCTCCGCCGCTTCGGAGGAGTCGACGACACCTCCCGCGGCCAGCCCCTCGAGGATGGCGTCCCGCAGCACCCGGGCCCGGCCGGGATGGTCACGGGGGTCGTAGCGCTCCGGACCTCGGGTCATGCCGACCAGGGTGGCCATCTGAGCCAACGAGAGATCGGCCACGCCGGTGCTGAAGTAGTGGCGGGACGCCTCCTCCACGCCGAAGACCCCGTCCCCCAGATAGATGGCGTTCAGGTACAGGTTCAGGACACGCTCCCGGCCCAGCTCGTCGACGAGCCGAGGCCCGTGCACCGCCTCGACGAGCTTGCGCCGCCAGGGACCTGCGTCGCGGAGCAAAGCCGCCCACAGGGTGCGGACCAGCTGCATGGGGATGGTGCTGGCCCCTTCTCTCAGCTCCCTCGTGGCGAGGTTGCGAGCCCCCGCCCGGATGACCCCTACCGGATCGACCCCTCCATGGCTCCAGAAGCGATGGTCCTCCACGGCGACGAAGGCATCGACCAGCTCCTCCGGAATTCGGTCCATGGGAACGGAGCGACGGCGGGGTCCGCCCACGCGGGCGAGCAGACCACCCTCGCGGTCGTAGATCCGGAGGGTCTGGGGGAGAGGAGCGCCCGCCGCCAGCTCCTCGACGGTGACGCAGGGAGTTGCCGGAGGGCAGGAGAGCTCGGTGGCTCTCAGGACGCCGAGCCATGCCAGCGCGGAGGCGAGGACGAGTCCGCCCCCGAGGAGCGCGGGGGTGGACCCGAGCGCACCCTGTGCCGCCGATCTCCTCATGATCTTCGCGCCCTCCCCTGATCTCGCGATGATGTAAAGTACGGAACGAAGGATTCGTGCCAGGTGTCCCCGCAAGGAGTCGACCTGGTCGATGGAAGTCCAGGCCCTCGCGAACTCCATGGGAGGACGGATGGTCGAAGCCTTGATTCTCGGGTCCCTGCTCGGGCTCTTCTCGGGGATGGTGCCGGGCCCCTTCTCGGCGCTCATCGCGGCCACCGCGCTGAAGAGGGGGTTCTGGGCCGGGTTCCGCATCGGCATCGTTCCGCTGGTGACCGAGGCGTCGGTTCTCGCCGTCACGGCCCTCCTCCTCTCCCAGCTCCCCGAGGAGGTTCTCCGGTGGATGGGCATCGCCGGGGGTCTGTTCATCCTCTCGCTGTCGGCGCGGACGTGGCGGGAGGCGGGGGACCCGAGAGAGGTCGAGGCCCTCTCGGGATCCCTCCGGGAGATGTCGGAGGGCGCGGTCCTCGCGCTGCTCTCTCCGAATCCGTGGGTCTTCTGGCTTCTGGTCGGCGGTCCGCTCTTCCTCGGTGCCTGGCATCGAGGCTGGGGGGCGGGGCTCACCTTCCTGGGCTCTTTCCTCTTCTTCCTCGTGGGCATCTACGTGGGCATCGCCGGAGTCGCCTCGTACGGTCAGAAGAAGCTGTCCCTGCACTGGCGTCGGAGGCTCATGCGCGGCACGGCGATCCTCCTCGTAGGTGCCGGCGGAGTCCTCGCCTGGCAGTCGTGGGTGGGCAACTTCCAGAGGATGGTGAAGGGCAGCCAGACCATCGAGAGCTTCGTCAGCGATTCCGTATCGAGCCCGCCTTCCCCCTGATCCATGCCCATGAGACCTTCCCCTGCCCGGGTCGACACGTTCGCCCTCGTGCGACCTCGGTGGGACAGCGGTGTAGTAGCCGAGCACGTCGGGTATGGCACAGTCGGGTGGGGCGCAGACGACCGGGTCCCGAAGCGTTGCGCTCCCGGACCAGGTGTCGTCTCCGAGCGGAGCCGAGTGAACGATAATCGATGCCGAAGCGTCTAAACGAGTGATGGTCGACTCCAACGATCGTTCCGGACTGAGCCAGCTGGTCGCAGAGCTCCGGCGGCGCCACGTGGGCCGCTTCGCACTGGGGTATCTGGCGTCCGCCTTCGTCATCCTCCAGTTGGCGGAGATCGTCCTTCCCGCCTTCGGGGCGGGGGACGGAGGGCTTCGCGTAGTGGTAGCGGTGGCAGCGCTCGGCTTCCCACCGGCGCTGGTTCTCGCCTGGATGTACGATCTGACCCGCGAGGGCATCACCCGAACCGAGGACGGGGCTACCGGCCCCTGGCTCCGGACTCTGGCGCTGGCGGCTCTCCTCCTCGTGACGCTCCTGGTCACCGGCGGAGGAGGGCTGTACCTGGCACGCCAGGGCGTGTTCGAGTCTAGGGGCGAACGGTCGGGAGCGTCCGCCTCGTCCGCGGTGGCCGAAGGCAGCTTCGATCCCTCGGCGCCGATCCGCTCCATCGCCGTGCTCCCCCTGGAGGACAACTCTCCCAGCGAGGACCAGGCGTACTTCGCCGCGAGCATGCACGAGGAGCTCACGGCGAAGCTCAGTCAGGTCGAGGAGCTCCGGGTGGTGTCCCGGACGAGCACCATGCGGTACGCCGACACGGTGATGACGGCGCCGGAGATCGGGCGGGCGCTGGGGGTGGACGTGCTGGTGGAGGGCTCCGTGACCCGAACCCCGCAACGGACGCGGGTGACCCTCCAGCTCATCCACGCGCCCAGCGACACCCATATCGGCTCGCTCCAATGGGACCGGGAGGAGATCGACGACGTGCTGGCCTTCCAGACGGAGGTGGCCCGAGAGGTGGTGGACGAGGTGCTGAAGGACCGCAGCGCGGAGACGCTCCTCGCGGCGGACGAACGCGAGGTGGAGCCGGCGGCCCAGGAGGCGTACTTCCGCGGCCGCTACGCCTACGATCGCGGCACCCCGGAGGGATACGCCCAGGCCATGGACTATTTCGAGGCGGCCCTGGAGGAGGATCCCGACTTCGCCGCGGCGCTGGCGGGAATGGCGGGGGCCCGCTTCCTGGGTACGCTCCAGGAGGACGACGTGTCGTCGGACGAGCTCGTGCAGGCTCTCGAGGAGGCTCGCTCCGCGATGGCCCTGGACTCCACGTCGGTGGAGGCGCAGGAGGTCTACGCCCTGATCGAGCAGAGCCTCCCTCGCGTCGCGGAAGCCCTTCCCGCCGATCTGGCCCGGCCCAGCCCCCGCCGCGCAGACGTCCGCGTCATCCGGATGCCCGGATCGGTGGACTCCGTCGTCGTCGACCTCGACGCCCTGGACACGGCGTGGATCCAACCGCTGACGGCCCTCGGCGAACGGATCGAAGCGAGCGTCCGCATACGCCACGCCACCTCGTTGCAAGGAGGGGAGACCACGGGTCCCCTGGTCTTCGACGCGCGTCAGCTCATGGCAACGGGCCGATACGCCGACGCGCAACGGGTCCTGGAAGCGGCGGTGGCGGCGGATCCCGACGCCGCCTCCGCCTGGGACCTGCTGGTCCGAGCCCATGTGGGACAAGGCGACCCCGAAGGTGCGGCGAACGCGGCGCGTCGCTGGGCCGAGGCACAGGGTGAAGGGCTGGACGGGGCGGATGTACGCGCGTTGACGTCCCACCTGTCCCGCTCGGGCGTGGACGGCTACTGGCGGTGGCGTCTGGAACGCCTGGAGGATCGTCGCCGCTCGGAGGGATCGGTTCCGAGCTTCGAGATGGCGACCACGCATGCGGCCCTGGGCAACGAGGAGGAGGCCCTCCGTTTCCTCGCCCTGGCGCTGCGCCAGGGCGAGCCGGGCGTGCTCAGCCTGCGGACGGACCCGGTCTGGGACGACCTGCGGGACGACGAGCGCTTCCGGGAGATCCTACGGCAGGCTCGGCAGATCCGCTTCGGGCCCCACGCGACGCCTCCCCGCCCCCCGGGAGGGACGCCCGGGCGCTAGCGCCGCTCCTCTTCGGCGTTCAGCTCCGCGATGTCCGGCTCCGTCCGGCTGTCGCCCAGGAGATGCCGGGCGAAGTACTCGGCCCGGAGCCAGAACCAGTAGTCGTTCATGCTACCGAAGCCGTGGCGTTGCCCGGGGAAGACGAAGTAGTCGAAGCGCTTGTTGGCCTCGATGAGCGCCTCCGCCATGCGGATCGTGTTCGCCGGGTGGACGTTGTTGTCCTCGTCTCCGGTGGTCAGGAGCAGTTTGCCCTGCAGATGCTCGGCGAGCTCGACGTTGCTGTCGATCTCGTATTCGAAGCGGACGTTGCCTGCCGAGTCGACCACCTCCTCCACGCCGTGGTGCGTCTCGCTCCACCACCGGTTGTAGATCTGATTGTCATGGTTACCCGCGCTGGATACCGCCACGTCGTAGACGTCGGGGTAGTTGAGGAGCGCCGCCGTCGACATGAAGCCGCCGCCCGAGTGCCCGTAGATGCCCACGCGATGGCGGTCGATGAAGTCGTGTCGGTCGGCGAGCTGCTCGACCCCGGCCACTTTGTCGGCGAGGCCGTAGTCCCGGAGGTTTCCGTAAGAGTAATTGTGGTACCACTTGGAACGATCGGGATGACCGCCCCGATTGCCCAGGGTCACGACGATGAACCCGAGCTGCGCCAACCCCACCTCGTAGGAGTTGGTCGTGAAGAACTTGGAGACCGACTCGGTCTGTGGGCCCGGATAGACGTACTGCACGAGGGGATAGACCTTCGTCGAGTCGAAGTCGAAGGGCTTGTACATGACGCCGTAGATGTCGGTGTAGCCGTCGGCCGCCTCGATCCGGAAGGGCTCCGGCATCTGCCAACCCGCGGCCTCGAGGGCGGACAGATCCGCCGTCTCCAGCTCCATGAGCA
>JAWVZK010000121.1:0-10237 GCA_033722275.1 Longimicrobiales bacterium
CTACGACCGCATCGACGCGGTGGTCCACCCTCAATCGGTCATCCACTCCTTCGTGGAGTTCGTCGACGGCTCGGTGCTGGCCCAGCTCGGCTTTCCCACCATGGAGCTGCCCATCCTCTACGCGCTGAGCTATCCCGAGCGGGTGGGAGACGCGGCGCTGCGCACGTACGATCCGGCGGGATCCTCGCCGCTGACCTTCGAGGAGATCGACCACGACGCATTCCCCATGTTCGGCCTGGGGGTCGAGGCGGGTCGAAGGAGCGGATGCTCCCCGGCGGTGTATAACGCCGCCAACGAAGTCGCGGTCCAGGCGTTCCTCGACGACCGGATCCGCTTCCCCCAGATCGGGGAGGCGGTCCGGACGGCGATGGACCGCGTCGGATCCGATCCCATCCGAGACATCGAAGACGTCTTCGCCGCAGACGCTGCGGCCCGCTCCGTCACCGCCGAGGTGGTGGAGCGCACGGCGAGGACGAGATCAGGAACGATTTCATGACCGTACTCGCGACCGTCATCGTGCTGGGTGTGCTCATCTTAGTGCACGAGCTCGGGCACTTCTGGGCCGCCAAGGCCGTGGGCATCGAAGTCCAGCGGTTCTCCATCGGTCTCGGGCCGAAGGTGGTGGGCTTCCAGCGCGGAGAGACGGAGTACGTCGTCAGCGCCATCCCGCTGGGCGGCTACGTGAAGATGGGAGGGATGGGCGACGAGGTCCTCGAGCGCATCGAAGGAGGTCCGGAGGGCGAGCCTCGCGAGCCGAGCGAGCGGGACTTCGACCAGAAGCCCATCTGGGCGAGGACCCTCGTCATCTCCGCGGGCGTGATCATGAACATGCTCTTCGCGTTCGTGGTCTACACCTTCCTGGCCGCCCAGTACGGGCTCCAGGCCTACGACACGACGCGGATCGGAATCGTGTACCAGGAGTCCCTCCCCCCGGGAACCGAGGCCCTCGCCGACGTCGATCCCGGCAGTCGGGTCGTGCGCATCGACGGCGAGAGCGTGGAGCACTGGGGAGAGGTGGAGCGCCGACTCCTCGAGGGTCAGCCGGGCCCCGTGGTCCTCGACCTGGTGGAGCCCCGGCGATCCGTGGAGCTCCGGATCCCGGTGACGGACGAGGAACGGATCTCGCTGGTCCGGTCGGTGGACGTCTGGAGGGAGGCGGGCGCCGGCTTCATCGAGCCGGGCTCGCCCGCCGCCGAAGCCGGTCTCCAGGAGGGGGACCGGATCGTCGCCGTCGACGGGGAGCCCACGCTGAACTGGTGGACCTTCGTCGATCAGGTCAAGTCACGGCCGGGCGAGCGCGTGCAGATCACCCTCGATCGGGATGGCGACGAGCTGATCCGGAACGTGACGCTCGAGACGGCCGAAGATCCGCTGCCCGAGGGCGGCACGAGGACGGTGGGACGAATCGGTCTTCAGCCTCCGGTCCCGCCGATCACGTACGAGCGGGTCGGCCTCGGAGAGGCGGTGGTCATCGGGTGGCGGGAGACGGTGGCGGTGACCCGGCTGATCCTCGGTTTCCTCGCGGATCTGGTCACCCTGGACGTGTCCCCCCGCTCCGTCGGAAGCATCGTCACCATCGGCGAGGCGTCGGGTCAGGCCGCGGCGGCTGGCATGGACATGTTCCTGCGGTTCATGGCTCTGTTCAGCGTGAATCTCGCCATCCTCAATCTCCTGCCGATCCCCGTGCTGGACGGGGGTCACCTCGTGTTCATCGCCATCGAGGCGATCCGGGGCGGCCGTGGACTGACGCTAGAGCAGCGGCTGAAGTGGAGCAACGTTGGCTTCTTCATCATCCTGGGCATCATGCTCTGGGCCCTCTCCAACGACTTCCTCCGCCTCTTCGGGCTCTGATCCGGATTCGCGCCCCCGCCGCCCCGTACCTCGACGTGGACCCTCGGCCGTCCTACGGGTGTGGCTTCGTTCTCGGGCGCATCGGCGGGGTCCTCCTCGCCGCCCTCTTCGCCCTCGGACCGGGCCCCGCCGCCCGGGGCTCGGCACAACCCGCTCCCGACGCGGCGCCCACCGTCGACGTTCGGGTGAGCCAGCGGTACTACACGGTGACCGGTGATTCTCTCGACGTCGTGGTGGCGAAGCTCAACCGGATGCGGTTGCCCGGAGCCGGTGGTCGCCTCTCCCAGGGCACGACGCGCTACGACATCATCCCGGAATACCGGGCCCTGGCCGGCGCGGGCGGCTGCCGGCTGGCCGACCTGCGACTGGACGTCCGGATCGTCATCACCCTCCCACGTTGGCCGGAAGTCGACCATCGTCCCCCCGAGGAGCGACGTCGTTGGGGGATCATCGAGGACGCGGTTCGGGAGCACGAGTACGTCCACCGCGATCTGACCGTGGACGGCGCCAAGGCGTTGGCGGAGGATCTGGACGGACGCGAGGCCGGGGCTTGCGGAACCCTCCGTCGGGCGATTCGTGGACAGCTGTCCGTGCACGGGGAGCGCATCCGCCGGGCTCATGCCGACTTCGATCGCAGAACCCCTCCGACCCTCTCCCTGGGTGGACCGCCCGGCTGATCCGGAGCCGCCTCAGAGCAGGCTCAGCTGGCTGGGGCCGTTTCGGAAACGGAGCTCCTCGACGTCGAGGAGCTCGGTGGGGCGATGCTGGAGCGCCACGTCCAGGTACCCTTTCCACCCCGCGCGCTCCAGGGCCCGGCTCACGACCTCACGTGCCAGGGCGGGGCGGTTGCACTCGCGGGAGAGGTGCGCCAGCACGATGCCCGCGAGCCTGGGGTGCAGGAGCTCGGTGGCCAGTCTGGCCGCCGCCCGGTTGGAGAGATGCCCGTGGCTCGATGCGATCCGACGCTTCACCGACACCGGATACCCGCTGGTATGCAGCATCACCTCGTCGTGGTTCGCCTCCAGGACGAGGAAGTCGCTCTCGGCCAGGGCATGGCGGATCTGCGAGGTCGGGCGGCCCAGATCCGTGGCGACGCCCAGCCGAAGCCCGGTGCACTCGTCGACTACGGCGACACCCACCGGATCGACGGCGTCGTGCACGGTGAGGAAGGGCTCGACCCGGATGTCTCCGACGTGGAAGGGACGTCCGACCCGATACGGTCGCACGTCCTCTTGGCCGCGGAGGAGGTTGGAGCACGCCTCGCGCGTGCCGTCGGTCATGTAGAGCGGCGTCCCGTGTCGGCGAGCGTAGACGCCGATGCCGTTGGTATGATCCCCGTGCTCGTGGGTGACGACGATGGCCTGGATGGATCCCGGATCCACGTTCAAATGCCGAAGCCGATCCGCAACGGCCTTGGCGCTGAAGCCCGCATCGACGAGGATCCGCGTGTTGCCGGCGTGGACGAAGATGGAGTTCCCGCTGCTGCCGCTTCCCAGAATGGAGATCTTCATCGCCCTTACTGGGCCCTCCGTCCAGCGGTCTCGTCCCAGGCGGTCCGGAGGATTCTCTCCATCCCTGGCGTCAGGCCCTGGTCCCTTCGGGCCATGACCCGCTCCGCGGTCTGCATGAACTTCTCCAGTCGGTGATCCCGCAAGTCCGAGCCCGTGCCCCAGCTGAACGGCGGCACCACGCTGGGCGGCATGAGGCCCCCGAAGACGTTGCTTCCCGCCCCGATCACGGTGCCGGTATTCAAGACCGTGCCGATGCCCGTCTTCACGTGGTCTCCGATGAAACACCCCACCTTCAGCATCCCCGTGTCCTTCTCCCCGTCCAGCGTCCAGACACGGACGGTGCGGTAATTGTTCTTCAGGTCGGAGTTGGTGGTGAACGCGCCCAGGTTCACCCAACGACCCAGATAGGCGTGGCCCAGATAACCGTCGTGGGCCTTGTTCACGAAGCCGAGCAGTACGCTTTCGGCGACCTCACCCCGCACGAGGGAGACGGGACCGATGGTCGACGTGCCTACCACGCCTCCGAGCACGGTGGCGTCGCGGCCGACGTAGAGCGGACCCGTGATGCGAGCGGGCCCTTCTACCCGGGCACCCTCCGCGAGCCGGACGGGCCCGTCTCGCACATCGACGTGGACGCCGGGCTCGATCTCGGCCCCTTCGGCCAGGGAGACGATCCCATCGCCGATGCGTGAGATGCCGGAAGGGACGGAATCCTCTGGCCACAGTCGCCGGATGTCTTCGGCGACGCGGCGGCTGTTCTCGGCCACGAGATCCCAGAGGTGTCCCAGCTGGGTGCCCGGGAGCTCCCAGATCTCACCGCCCTCGGTCCGGGCCGGATCCTTGAGCTCCAGGGTGGAGGGTAGAGGAGCGTCCTGGGGAACGACCCAGCCGGCCGGTTCACCGTCCACGACGATCCGACGGGGCGATGCCGGGATCTCCAGGGACTCCAGATCCAGGACGGCTCGACTCGAGAGGAAGACGCGGATCCCCTCGGTGACGATCTCGTCCCCGGAGACGACGGGCGCCGCGCCGGGCTCGTCGAAGCCGTCGAGATCGGAACGGCTCAGATGTCCGATGCAGGGGACGCCCAGGACCCGTTCGGCCCGCTCTCGAAGCGTGAGGCAGCCGAAGAGGAGCTCCCCGACCGGCCGTGTCAGGGTCATGGGCGCCCAACGACGAGCCCTGCGATCGTCGAAGAGATAGAGACTCCGGTCGGTCACGCGTCCTCCTCCAGTCGGGCGACGAGCCGCTTCAGTTCGCCTGCGCGACTCCGGGGGAGCACCAGGGTGGTGTCCTCGGTGCGCACGACGACGAGGTCGCGCGCTCCGAAGACCACCACCGACCCACCCTCGTCGCAGTACACGATGTTGTTCCGCGCCTCCACCACGCGTGCGTCCCCGAAAAGGACGTTTCCTCGCGCGTCGGAGGAGCGGGTTCGACCCAACGCCTCCCAGTTGCCGACGTCGTCCCATCGGAACGTGGCCTCCACGACACCGACTCGGTCGCTCCGCTCCATCACCGCCCGGTCGATGACGCTCATCGGGACGGCGTCGAAGAAGGCGGCGGGATCGTGCTCGAGGAGCGGGAGGTGCTGGGAGATCTCCGGGGCGTGGTGCTCCAGCTCCTCGAGGAGCACGGACGCCTTCCAGACGAAGATGCCCGTGTTCCAGAGGTGGCCCTCGTCGACGTAGCGTCGCGCGGTCTCGGCGTCCGGCTTCTCGTGGAACGCGAGGACGCGGAAGGCTCGCGCGTCCCCGTGCGACGGCAGCGCGGCCCCGACCTCGACGTGCCCATATCCCGTTTCGACTCGATCCGCACGGACACCCAGGCTCAGGAGCAGCTCTTCGCGGCGAGCCACGGCCACCGCGCTCTCCACGCTCGTCCGGAACGCCTCCACCGGTTCGATGAGGTGATCGGCATGGAGGGAGACCATGACCGCCTCGGGATCCAGACGCGCCAGCTTCCACGCGGCCCAGGCCAGGGCGGGGGCCGTTCCCCGCGCTCGTGGCTCGATCCAGTACCCCGCCTCGGGGAAGTCGTCCAGGACCGTCCGGAACGGGTCGGCGAGGTGGGCACCCGCCAGGATCTTGATCCGCTCGTCGTCGACCAGGTGGCGGGCGCGCTGGAGCGCGTCGACGACGAGAGGCCGGTCGCCGACCAGGGGCAGGAGCTGCTTGGGACGTTCCCGCGTGCTCGCCGGCCAGAAGCGCGATCCCACTCCGCCCGCCAGGATGCACACCCACGTCGACGCCTGGGGATGCGCCATCACCTCTTACTCCCGGCGGAGGATCTCTTCGATCCGAGCGATGAGCTTCTTCGGGCTGAAGGGCTTCGTCAGGAAGTCGTTCGCGCCCCCGGCGAGGGCGGCCTCACGGTCCGTGTCCTGTCCCTTCGCTGTCAGGATGATCACGGGTATCTGCGCCCGGACCGGATCCGAACGGATCCTGGAGAGGATCTCGAGACCGCTCGCTCCGGGCATCATCAGATCCAGGATCACCAGGTCGGCATCCCTCGCCTCGAGCTCGTCCATTCCCTCGGTCCCGTCGGAGGCGAGGACGACCTCGAAGCCCCGTTCCTCCAGAACCGCAGTCAGGACCCTCCGTATATGGGGCTCGTCGTCCACCACCAGGATGCGCTTGCTCCCGGGCTTGGAACGCGTCTCGGACACCGCTTACCTCACTCGTGGGAGTCGTGGGCCGGAGGATCTCGGTGGCGTGACCAGGACCGATTCGGAGGGCGGCGGAACCTACCCGTCAAGGGGGGTTAAGTCAAGCAACTACGGGGGTTTTCGGGGTTGACCGGAAGGTCGGCTCGGGACAACTTCCGCCCCTCGATCCGGTCTTCCCGAGAGGTCCTCTTCACCCATGCAGAGCGAAATCCGCGGCCGTGCGCGCGTCCCGGCGCTCGCCGCACTCTCGGCGGCCCTCCTCATGGGTACCGTGGCGTGCGGAGACGATCCCTTCGCGTTCAACTGGAACGACGCGCCCGACACCGTCCTCCTGTACTCGCTGGCGCGGCCCGAGCTCAACCTCGTCTCGGCCTACAACTTCCTCCAGGGCACGCCCCTGCAGGTGGAAGAGGCCGGAGCGACGGGTAACTGGGACGTGGCGGTCGACACCCGGGACGGGGAGATCGTCTTCCTGCCGCCGGGTGCCTTGAACGTCTCGGGTGCCGCGCAGATCGCCGTTCTGGAGGGACTGTCCCTGGACGACGTCACCCGCGCGCCCGGAGACACGCTCCTCTACGTCGACGACCAGGCGGTGCCTGTCCGTCCGGGCAACATCTACGTCATCCGCACCAACCGGTCTCGGGGATCCTTCGGCCGGAGCTGCGTATACTACGCGAAGGCCGAGGCCATCGACATCGATCCCACCGGAGGAACCCTCACCTTCCGGGAGGTCACCAATCCGGTCTGCAACGACCGCGACCTGGTCCCTCCCGACTGATTCCGGTACCCGGCGACGAGACGCGTTTCCCACCTCAGATCCCACCAGAGAGCATGCTTGATATCCGCCGGCTGCGCGCCGAGCCCGACGCCGCGAAGAAGGCCCTGGCACGGCGCGATCCCTCCCTCCCGGAGGTGGTGGATCGGATTCTCGAGCTGGATGAGACGCGCCGGGACGCCATCGGCGAGGTCAATGAGCTGAAGGCCGAGCGCAACACGGCGTCCAGGCGCGTCGGAGAGCTGAAGCGGGCCGGGGAGGACGCCGAGGCTCTCATCGCCGAGACCCGGGCTCTGGGTGGCCGGATCGACGAGCTCGACGAGATCGTCCGCTCGGCGGAAGGGAAGATCCGGGCCCACCTCCTCGAGGTGCCCAACATCCCCCTCGACGCCGTGCCCGAGGGCGACGAGTCGGAGAACGAGATCCTCGCGCGCTGGGGTGAGCCGAAACGCTTCGATTTCGAAGCGAGACCCCATTGGGACCTCGGTGCCGAGCTGGGTGTCCTCGACCTCCCTCGTGGCGCGAAGGTGGCCGGCTCGGGCTTCCCGCTCCTGCGAGGGCCGGGAGCCCGTCTGCAGCGGGGGCTCATCAACTTCTTCCTCGACGTGCACGTTTCGGAGCACGGGTACGAGGAATTGCGGGTGCCCTACCTCGTCAACCCCGACGCGATGGTGGGCACGGGACAGTTGCCGAAATTCGCCGACGAGTCGTATCAGACGGAGCAGGACGGGCTCTGGCTCCTACCCACGGCGGAGGTCCCCGTGACCAACCTCCACCGGGACGAGCTCCTGGACATGGACGAGATGCCGGTGCGGTACACCGCGTACTCGCCCTGCTTCCGCAGGGAAGCCGGCGCCGCGGGCAAGGACACGCGAGGCCTACTGCGGGTGCATCAGTTCGACAAGGTCGAGCTCGTGCGCTATGAGCTCCCGGAGCGGAGCCTGGAGGCCCTGGACGAGCTCACCCGTGAGGCCGAGACGCTCCTGGAACGGATGGGCCTGACCTACCGCAGGGTGATCCTGGCCACCGGCGATCTCGGACAGAGCGCGGCGACGACCTATGACCTGGAGGTGTGGGCTCCCGGGGTCCGGCGATGGTTGGAGGTGTCCAGCTGCACCACCTTCACCGATTATCAGGCGCGCCGCGCGAACATCCGGTTCCGTCGATCCCAGGCCGAGAAGCCCGAGTTCGTCCATACGCTGAACGGCTCGGCGCTGGCTCTCCCCCGGGTGGTGGCCGCTCTTCTGGAGACGTACCAGACGAAGGACGGAAGCGTCTCGCTTCCGGAGGTGCTCCACCCCTACGTTGGGAGCGAGAGACTCGAGCCGTCCGGCTGACCCCCGGCGGCCTCCGGCCCCTGAAGCGCGTGGCTACCTCGTGAAGCTCATCAAATGGCCGGTCGCGCTGGCCACACTCTTCGTTCTCCTTCTGGGCTGGTATCTCCTGTACACGCAGCAGATCTTCCGCCGCGTGCAGGAGAACTCCGAGCTGCTGACGCGGATCTATACCGAGGTACAGGAGGGGCTCGTCTCCCAGGATCCGGCTCGGGAGACCCAGGCTCTCTACGAGCTTCAGCGCATCGTCACCGAGTCGGGGGTACCCATGGTCATGGTCGGCCCGGGCGACACGATCCTGAGCCACGTGAATCTGCCTTTCCCGGTGGACGACGGCACCCCGGAGGGGCAGGAGAGGATCCGCTCGTACGTCCGGCGGCTGGATGCCGAGCACGAGCCCGTCGGCGACCCCACCGGCGTCCAGCGGATCTACTTCGGCGACTCGCCGGAGGTGCGGAGCTTGAGGTCGGTCCCCTTCCTCCAGGCTACGGGACTCCTGCTGACGGTGTTCATCGGATTCCTGGTCATCCGGTACCAGCGTCGGGCCGAGAGCGAGAAGGCGTGGACGTCCATGGCCCGGGAGCTCGCGCATCAGCTCGGCACGCCTCTCTCGTCCCTCGCGGGATGGCTGGAGGTCATGCGCCTCCCGCGGGACGACCGTCCCGGCGACATCGACGACCTGGACATCGCGAGCTCCATCGGGGAGGATCTGGACCGGCTCGAGCGCATCAGCCACCGCTTCGAGCTCATCGGGACCGAGCCCGAGCTCAAGAGTCTCTCGGTGCGCCAGGTCGTGAGCGACCTCGAGGCGTACCTGTCCGCCCGCATCCCGAGGATCGCCCGGAAGGGTGTGGAGCTCATCGTCGATATCCCGCAGGGTCTGCCCCGTGTGAAGGGGAACGAGGTCCTTCTCATCTGGGCCCTGGAGAACGTGGTCAAGAACGCCCTGGACGCCCTGGCCGGTCGGGGCGGCAAGATCACCATCTACGCACGGGAGGTGGGGGGCGGATGGGTGAGTCTCCGGATCCGGGACACCGGACCCGGGGTTGATCCCGAGATCAGGGACAAGATCTTCGAGCCGGGCGTGACCTCGAAATCGGGCGGCTGGGGCGTCGGACTGGCGCTCTCGCGGCGCATTGTCGAGGGCGTGCACAACGGCAAGATCGAGCTTCTCGAAAGCGTCGAGGGCACTACCTTCCAGATCCGACTTCCGGCGGCCGATGCCTGAGACCCGCACCGCGATCCATCTCGACGGACTGAACCCCGAGCAGCTCGATGCCACCGAGCACTTCGAGGGTCCCCTGCTCGTCCTCGCCGGAGCCGGATCGGGCAAGACACGTGTCCTGACGGCCCGGATCTGTCACCTCATCCACCATTACGGGGTGGGACCGGATCGGATCCTGGCGGTGACCTTCACCAACAAAGCCGCAGGAGAGATGCGCGAGCGCATCGGACGCCTCCTCGGCACCGATCCCGGAGGCATGTGGGTCGGCACCTTCCACGCCGTCGGGGCCCGTATGCTGCGGCGCCACGCGGACCGTCTGGGGTGGGATCGGACCTTCAGCATCTTCGATGCCGATCAGTCCCTCCGACTGGTGAAGAGCGTGCAGGAGACCGTGGGGCTCGATCCCAAGCGTTGGAGCCCCAAGGCGATCCGCCACGAGGTCAGCAACGCCAAGAACCAACTGGCCGATGCCCCGGCCTTCGCCGACGAGCACGAGGGCTCGTTCGATCTCTTCCTGAGGAACGTGGCCCGGGTGTATCCCGAGTACCAGAAGGCGTTGAAGCAGCAGAACGCCTTCGACTTCGACGATCTGCTCATGAAGCCCGTGGAGCTCCTCGAGCGGCATCCGGACCTCCTGGACCGGTATCGGGAACGCTTCGCCTTCGTGCTCGTCGACGAGTACCAGGACACCAACCGGGCGCAGTTCCGCTTCGTCGAGCTGCTCGCCGGCGAGCACCGCAACCTCATGGTGGTGGGGGACGACGACCAGTCGATCTACGGGTGGAGAGGCGCCGACATCCGGAACATCCTGGACTTCGAGGACTCCTTCCCCTCGGCACGGACGGTGCGTCTGGAGCGGAACTACCGCTCCAC
>JAWVZK010000122.1:0-10223 GCA_033722275.1 Longimicrobiales bacterium
CCTGGAGGACATAGGGGTCGTGGAAGGGAGGCAGGTGGCTCCGGGTCAGGTGGTCGGGACCGTCGGGGGAGCCGAGACGCCGGAAGGTCCGCATCTTGAGTTCCAGATCCGGGCGCCCCTCCACGGCGACGGGGATCCGCGGGCCCAGGATCCGCTCCAATGGCTTCGAGCACGGGAGGGGGGGTGACCCTGCATCCCCTCGTCGGTCACGAGCCCCTCCGTGACGCTCTGACCGCGTCGTTGCTGAGGGACGAGCTGCCGAGCTCCCTCCTGCTCCACGGTCCGCGTGGAGTCGGGAAGCAGCGCCTGGCGCTGTGGCTGGCTCAGCTCGTCGTGTGCAGCGAGCCGGGAGAGCGGGGTCCGTGCGGTCGTTGTGGGCCGTGCCGAATGGCCCTGTCCTTGGAGCACCCGGACATCCACTGGTACTTCCCCCTTCCGCGGCCCAAGGGGGTGAGCGGGGACAGGCTGGCGGACGCTCTGGAGCAAGCGCGCCATCAGGAGCTGGCGGAGATCCGCACCGAGCCCATGCGTCCGAGCTGGTCCGACCAGATCCGCGCCATCTACCTGGGGACGGTCTCCCGGCTCCGTTCGACGGCGGCGAAGAGGCCCTCCATGGCCGGGCCGGTCTTCATCGTGGGTCAGGCCGAGCTCCTGGTCCCCCAGGAGGCGAGCCAGGAGGCGGCCAACGCGCTCCTCAAGCTCCTCGAGGAGCCGCCGGGACAGGCGCGTTTCATCCTGACCAGCAGCGAGCCCGGAATGCTCCTTTCAACCATCCGCTCGCGCACGGTGCCGGTCCACGTGTCGCCACTGGCCCGCGAGGAGGTCCAGAGATTCCTGGAGGAAGAGGTCGACGTCGAGCCGAAGGTGGCCCGTTGGGCGGCCACGCTCGGACAGGGCTCTCCCGGACGAGCCATGGCCTTCCTCCCCGAGGACGGGGAGGCCGGCCCCCTCGAAGAGCTGCGACGCAAGGCCTTCGAGACCGTGGCGGCCGCTACGTCCTCCGAACCGTCGGCCGGCTTCCGGGTGGCTCTCGGCTTTCCGCCCGCTGGGGCGCGGAAGCTCATCGATCTCTTCACCTTCGTGGAAGAGTGGCTCCGTGATCTCGCCGCGGCGGCCGCGGGAGCCGACCACCTGGTCTTCAACCAGGATGCCCTCGGCCGACTCAAGGAGCGGGCCGACGAAGCGTCCATCGACGCGGCCCGCGTCCCCGCCGCGTTTCCCGCGGTCGAACGGGCGCGGGAGCTCGCCCGGGGAAACGT
The DNA here is from genome assembly GCA_033722275.1 of Longimicrobiales bacterium. Classification (GTDB taxonomy): domain Bacteria; phylum Gemmatimonadota; class Gemmatimonadetes; order Longimicrobiales; family Gaopeijiaceae; genus UBA2589. The sequence goes on from JAWVZK010000122.1 coordinate 1,260, forward strand.
GAATCCCCAGCTGGTGATGAGCGGGCTGGTGCGGGACCTCCGCCAGGCCCTCCGACCCCGTCACGCCCCGGGCACGCGGGCCGGGGAGGCTCCCTGATGGACCGAGGACGGAACGAGGAGCTGACCCATCTGGACGACGAAGGTCGGGCGCGCATGGTGGACGTGACGGACAAGGAGACCAGCCGACGGGTGGCGGTGGCGGAGGGACGGATCGTCATGGACGCCGGGACGTTGGACGCGATCCTCGAAGGGCGGACGACGAAGGGCGACCCCATCCAGGTAGCCGAGCTGGCCGGCGTCATGGCCGGGAAGCGCACGGGCGAGCTGATTCCCCTCTGCCATGTCCTCCCCGGTGCTTCGGTGGACGTCAAGCTGGAGGTGGACGCCGCTCTGCCCGGCGTCCGCGCAACCGCGGAGGCGACCTACCGCGGACGGACGGGTGTCGAGATGGAGGCGCTCACGGCCGTCTCCATCGCCCTCCTCACCGTGTACGACATGGCGAAGGCCCTGGATCGCGGCATGCGGCTCGAGGAAATCCGACTGCTGAGCAAGAGCGGCGGCGCCTCGGGCGCCTGGTCCGCGGAGTCGTCGCCCAGGCCCCGACGGGAGGGGACGGCGCGATAATCGCGCGTCCCCCTCCCGTCTGTCGGCCCGAGGCGACGGCGACTACCGGGCGTCGGTATAGGGGATCTCGACGTCGCCGGGCTTCTGATGGACTCGGACGTCGTCGAAATGGAGGTGGATCCACGCCGAGTGCGGCGGGAAGTTGTCCTGATCCGGCTCCGACGTGTGGGCCACGTAGTGGAACTCGGTCTCCGACGGGTCCGTGAACCCGTCCTTCTCCGAGGCGGTGGGCGAATAGACCTCCCCCCGCTCGTTCACGATTCTGCCGGCCTCGTTCCGCGCCTGCTCCGAGAACATGGTATGGCTCCCGATCATGGAGACGACCTCTTCGCCGTTCACCCAGATCGTCGAAGGCCCCCAGGTGGCGAAGTAGTTGAAGAGCCTCGGCATGACCGGGGCCTCGTTCCCCGTGTCGCCGTGAAGCCACGCTTCCTCCTGGATCCGAGCCATGTCCATCTGGTTGGTGTCGAGGCGCTGCACGATCCGGATCTCACCTTCCCACGCTCGCTCGGCGGAGAAGCGGATGGGCCCCGACTCCTCGGTCGTCCGGAGGTCGATCTCCAGCTCTCCCGTCCCGGCCTCGGTGTCGAGCCTCATCACGGCCGTCCCCCGGAGGTTGCGAACATTCTCCCCGTCGTAGGCGAAGTTGTCGCCGTACCCTCCGATGATGCGTACGTCGTCGGCCTCGATGTGCCACTGGCCGGGCTCGCCGTCGGCTCCGTCGCGGTCCGAGCCGCCCGGCGTCAAGGCGAGACCCGCCGTCACGATGGCCACCAGCGCCGGCACTCCGAGCTTCATCCCCAATCCTTCCATCATCGTCGCCTCTCGTTTCTGGTCGTTCTCGGCTGCTTCACCCCTCCCAATCGACGACCGGGCCCATGCCGTTCCCTCGCCGGATCCCCCGGGACCTCCGCCCGAGGACGGTATCGGCCGGTCAGCGCCTCCCACGCGGAGATCGAAGCACCTTCTTCACCTCGTCGGCGCGCTGCAGGACGACCTGGTAATCGGCGGCCCCGCTGGCCGCATCCATCAGCGACGACAACGCTCGCGGCAGCGCCGACCGATCCTGGGCCCCAAGCCAATCTCCGAGGGCGTCGTCTTCCGACATCCCCGACGCCACCGCCTCGGCGACGGCGGTCGCTTCGCCCTCGTTCGCCATCCGGTAGAGGATGCCGTTGACGCGGGCCGCCCACTCGAAGGCGGCGCCACCGGGCCCGAGGATCGCATCCACGGAGGGCATCGTCCGGCGAGCGACCTCGTTGAGGTCGTCCGAGGGCCGTCGAAGCGCAGGACCTCCCCGAGGCTCACCGACGATGATCCGGCCCACCATCCCGAAGCTGTAGTGCGGTTGGCAGAAGTAGTCGTAGACCCCCGCCACCTCGAAGCGATGGGTGAACTGCGTCCCGGCCGTGAGTCCGAGCATACCGCTGTGGAAGGGTGCGGCCTCCTCGGGGATCCGAAGTGGCACCGATCCTTCGATGAGCTCGGCGTTGTCGGGGTGAAAGGCGCTCACGGTGTGGAAGTCACCCATGTTGAGCCAGTGGACTTCGTCTCCCGGCGCGACCCCCAGCCCCACCGGGTCGTATCGGAACGCGCCACCGAGACTCCTCATACCCACCACGCGGGGGGCCAGGTCGTCGTCGGGGGTGGAGGAGGGCGCTTCTCCCTCCATCGATGGCTCCGAGCAGGCCCCGCCGCTCATCACGCTCAGGCAGAAGGCACCCGACGCCCGGATGAACTCACGTCGATGGATGACCGACCGCTGATCGTCTGGCATGGCACCGCCCTCGTACCTCTATGGTGACCCTCTATGGTGACCGTCGTCGGGACAATCGCCGGGGCCGACCCGCGGTTCCGGGTGTGCGCCCTTCAGGAGCCGTCACCCACCGGGACGAGAGGGACCACCAGGATGTCTCCCGGACGGATGTAGCGCGGCCGCACGTCGGGGTTGGCCTCTCGCAGGTCGTCCAGGCTGACGCCGTATCTCAGAGCGATGTGGGAGAGCGTCTCGCCCGGCGACACCGAGTGCTCCACGGAGGTCATCCGCTCCTCGGGCGAGACGAGGGCGTAACGCTGCCGGAAGAGCGCTCCACGACCCGAGGGGACGCGGACCACGACCTCCCGCCCCGGGGGGGTGAACCCCCTGTACAGCTCCGGGTTCAGCATCCGGATCTCGTTCTCCTCCACCTGCGCCGAAGCCGCCAGGACGTCGAAGGTGGTGGCATCGGGGACGGTCACCTCGTCGAATCGGAGGGGCGGATCCATGGGCAAGGGAGGAAACCCGTACCGTACCGGCTCCTGAGCCACGAGGATCGCAGCGATGAGCTTGGGCACGAAGGCGCGGGTCTCCCGGGGCCAGTGCCGTCGGAGCGACCAGAAGACGCTGTCCGACGGCTCGGCCAACGGCGCATGTCGGCGGAGGATCCGACGCGTCCGGTTGGGCCCCCCGTTGTAGGCCGCCAGGGCCAGAAACCACGATCCGAACCGGCCGTGGAGCTCCTCCAGGAAGTCGAGGGCCGCGTCCGTGGCCCGGTACGGATTCCTGCGCTCGTCCACGAAGGGGCCGACTTCGATCCCGAGCTCACGGGCCGTGCCGGGCATGAGCTGCCACAGGCCCACCGCTGCCGCGTGGCTCCGTGCCGACGGACTGTATCCGCTCTCGATCAGCGGTAGATACCGAAGCGAAGGTGGGAGTCTCCGGGCGGCGAGGGCCGAGTCCACGGTCTGCTCGAAGGCGCCCATCCGGCGCACGAAGTCTGGAAACCAGGACGCGGCGGCATCCTGCCAGTAGTCGAGCCACTCCTCCACCGCCCGGTCGAAGGTCGGATCGCGGAGGACCGGTGAGGCGAGAAGCTCGTCCACCATGGGCTCCCCCGGGGGCGGCGAGAGGTAGGCCACGTGAACCTCGCCGTGGACCTCCGGCGGAGCCACGGGGATCGCCGGAATCTCGAGAGGCGCCGGCGCAAGCGGAGGCGGGGGCTCAGTTGCGCAGCCGGCCGACACCGTCGCGGCCACGGCCCACAGGAGCGCCTTCCGGACCTCGGCCACCCGCGGGTCCCCTCTCTAAAGGTGGTAGTTGGGCGCTTCGCGTGTGATGGTGACGTCGTGGGGATGGGACTCTCTCAGTCCTCCCGAGGTCACCCGGTTGAAGCGCGTTTCCGTGCGAAGCTCCTCGATGGTCCCTACGCCACAATAGCCCATTCCGCTCCGCAGGCCCCCGACGAGTTGGTACAGCGTATCCGACACCGGTCCCTTGTACGGGACCCGAGCCTCGATACCCTCCGGGACGAACTTCCGCGCCTCCACCTCGCCCTCCTGGAAGTAACGGTCCGCGGATCCCTCCTCCATTGCGGAAAGCGACCCCATGCCCCGGACCGTCTTGAAGCGACGACCCTCCAGGAGGAAAGTCTCGCCCGGAGACTCGTCCGTACCGGCGAACATGGAGCCCATCATCACCGCGTTGGCTCCGGCCGCCAACGCCTTCACGATGTCGCCGGAGTAGCGGATTCCGCCATCGGCGATGACGGGGAGGCCGTCGTCCACGCCGTCCACGGCGTCCATGATGGCCGTGAGCTGAGGCAGGCCCACCCCCGTCACGACGCGTGTCGTGCAGATGGAACCCGGACCCACGCCGACCTTCACGGCGTCGACGCCCCGCTCCGCCAACGCTGAGGCCCCCTCCACGGTCCCCACGTTCCCGCCGACGATCTGAACGTCGGGGAAACGCTCCCGGACCCTCGCGACCGCGTCCAGCACCCCCTGGGAGTGACCGTGGGCCGTATCCACGACCAGGACGTCCACACCAGCCTCCACGAGCGCCGAGGCCCGGTCCAGGTCGGCACGCGACGCGCCTACCGCGGCTCCGACGCGCAGCCGCCCGTGCTCGTCCTTGCAGGCGTCCGGATACATCCTGCGCTTGAAGATGTCCTTCACGGTGATCAGGCCCTTCAGGGTGCCCTCGTCGTCCACCACCGGGAGCTTCTCGATCCGATGCTCGTGGAGGATCTTCTCGGCCTGGTCCAGGGTGGTGCCCACCGGAACCGTCACCAGATCCTCCGAGGTCATCACTTCCGTGATGGGAGTATCGAGCTCGGTCTCGAACTGCAGATCCCGGTTGGTGATGATGCCCACCAGCTCACCCCCGTCCCGAACGATGGGGACCCCGCTGATGGAGAAACGGGACATGAGCGAGTGCGCGTCCCGCAGCGACGCATCCGGCGTCAGCGTGATGGGATTCAGGATCATCCCGCTCTCCGAGCGCTTGACCCGATCCACCTCCTCGGCCTGCTTCTCGGCGGTGAGGTTCTTGTGGATGATGCCCATCCCGCCTTCCCGAGCCATCTGGATGGCCATCCGGGACTCGGTCACCGTATCCATGGCGGCGGAGAGGAGCGGAATCCGTAGCTCGATGTCCCGCGTCACGCGGGACGAGACGTCGGTGTCGCGAGGGTGCACCACCGAGTGGCCGGGGATGAGAAGAACGTCGTCGAAGGTGAGCGCTTCACCGAGGATGCGCTCCCGCGCTGATCCTGCCGTCATGGGATCTGGACCTTTCCGGAAACGCGAGCGCCCGCGTCCGGCGCGGGCCTGAGGACCCCGGCGGAGCGGGCGAGGAGGAGCTCATCGGGGAGCTTGGCTGAGTCCATAGGAGACGATATCCGGACCGCTCCGGGAGGTCAACGGACCGCAGGCCCACCGGCGGGAGATCTCCTACGGACGACCTCTCGTCGCGCCCCAAGACAGGCCCGTGCGAAGCGGCCATCGTAGGATTCCGTTTCGAGGGTGCACAAGCCCCGCCAGGGAGTACGGATGACGCTCGAATCGCAACGATTGGGCCCGTGGCATCTGCTGTGGATTCCGGCCGCCGCGACGGTGGGAGTCGGCCTTCCTCTCGTGTTCGACGACCTTCTGGCGCTGCCCGTGGGCCTCTACCACCTCGTCTACTTCCTCGGCGTCGGGATCTTCCTGACGACCTACGCACGTCGAGCGGACCTCCCCCTGCGAACGTGGAGTCGACGGCGACTTCCGTGGGGGCTGGCTCTGGGCGCCCTCGGCGGTCTGATCCTCATGCGCGGCGCTCTCGCTCAGCCGCCGTCGAGCGGACCGTCGGGGGCATTGGTCTGGGAGATCCTCTATCGAGGAGTCCTCTACGGGCTCGTCGACGGGCTTCTCCTCCGGGCTACCCACCGTCCTGTGCGCCAATCCCATCGCCTCGCCGATGAGCCAGGTGATCCTCCACGTGACGGCCGTCCTGCACACCCCGCGATCGGATCTCTATCTACCTCCCCACCGCGAGCTCCGGCCTAGGCAGCCCTTGGTCGAGCCTCGGCGCGAGCGTACCCTCGTCCTCCGACCCGGCAGACCGCTCAGGACTCGGAGGGCCGTCGCGGCTCCCCCGAAAGCGCCGACCGGGACGAGGGGCCGGGCGAGGACGATGCGCTGGAGTCGGGCGGCGTCGAAGGCCCGCCCTCGTCCCGAGGCGGCGACCCGGGAGTCGTCGAGGGCGCTCGATCGGCGGCGGCACGCCGCTTTCGGGGGTCGGCTTCGATGCGCTGGGCGTCGGGGTCGTCGGAAGCGCCCTCCGGCGGCTCGCCCTCCACGTCCAGGGCCTGACCCAGATCACCGAGGATCTGTCGGCCCGCGGACGATACCCCCGAGAGGACACGATCGGCGGCCGAGATGAGCTGAAAGGCCTCCCTGATCGTGCTGGGACTCACGGCCCGGCGCCGGAGCTTGTCCTCCAGGCCCTCGGCGAACTTCTGGAGGCCCGAGGTGGTGACGCCCTCCGCCGTCACGTACTTCGACTCGAGAAACTCGATGTAATCCAAGACCTGGTAGATCTGCTCGTCCGGCAGACTCTCGATCTTCCGGATGAGCCGCTGTCGCAGAACGTCGTGCATATCTTCGCCTCGGTTCGTCGGAGTGCTCTGTAGTGTAACGGTGGTGGATGGGAGCGGCAGCCTTGCTCTGGCTCCGAATCCCGATAACGTCCTGCCATGCCCTTTCTTCCACTCCGCCCCGTTTCCGTCGCCCAGTCCGTCGGAGCCCTCTACGACGAGTGGCTCGATTGGCTTCGCGAGACCCTGGACGATCCGAGCTGCGATCGCAACGAGCTTTGCCGGAGGATCCTGACGGACATCTACTATCCCGAGCTGGCCGACGTCGATCCGTCCGCCCTGGGCACCACGGGGCGGGTGGCCTTGGCTCAGATGGACCCGCGCAACGCCACCCTGGAGCCCGAGTACTATCAGGAGATCGATCTGGAGCGCTACGCTCCTCGGAAGCCGCTCCTGTGGCTCTGGGAGATGTTCGATCGTAGCGCCCTGGGCGAGAACGTGGAGCTGGGCGTGCGCTTCCGACGCATTCTGGCGAAGCACGTGTTCGGCCGCTGCGGGAAGAACTTCAAGGCCTTCACCCACGTGCGCGTCTCGTACGGGTACAATCTCGACGTGGGCGACAACGTCGTCATCCACCGGCACGTGCTCCTCGATGATCGGGGAGGTATCGAGATCGGGGACGGAGCCTCGGTCTCGGACTTCGCCAACGTCTACTCCCATTCCCACAACATCGTGGACGGACGGATCGTCTATCTGCCCAGGACGGTCATCGGAAAAGGCGCCAGGATCACGTACCACGCCACCATCCTGGCGGGCACGACGGTGGCGGAGGACTCGATGGTGGGCGCGGGCTCCATGCTCACGAAGAGCACGGAGCCTCACTGGGTCTACGTGGGGGTGCCCGCCCGGAAGGTCAAGGAGAAGCCCGAGGAAGAGCGAGCGGCCAAGAGCCCCAGGACGCCCGATCCCATGGCCGACGCGTAGGCGGTCGGGGCGGTGAGGAGTCGGTGGCCGGTGAGGACCCGTTGGCCGGCGAGGAGTCGGGCTCTATCCCTCGTCCTCCTCGTGCTCCGCTTGTAGACGCTGGACGACGGCCGGGTCGGCGAGGGTGGTGGTGTCACCCACCGCGCGTCCCTCGGCGATGTCCTTCAGCAGCCGCCGCATGATCTTTCCGGATCGGGTCTTGGGCAGATCGGCGGTGAACACGATCATCTCCGGCCTGGCGATGGCGCCGATCTTCTTCGCCACGAACGCGCGGAGCTCGGAGACGAGCGTGTCGGAGCCGTCGACCCCCTCCTTGAGGGTGACGAACGCGGCGATCGACTCTCCCTTGATGTCGTGTTTCTTGCCCACGACGGCCGCCTCGGCCGTGGCGTCGTGCTCCACGAGGGCGCTCTCCACCTCCGCGGTTCCGATGCGGTGCCCGGCCACGTTGAGCACGTCGTCCACCCGACCGAGGATCCAGAAGTATCCGTCCTCGTCGCGCTTCGCGCCGTCTCCCGGAAAGTAGATGTCGTCCCACTTCGACCAGTAGGTCCGACGGAAACGCTCGTCGTCACCCCAGATCGTGCGGAGCATGGAGGGCCATGGCCGGGTGATGGCGAGATAGCCGGAGGACGTCTCGTTCCCGTCGTCGTCCAGGACCTTGGCCTCGACTCCCGGGAAGGGCCGGGTCGCGGTTCCGGGCTTGGTGACCGTGAGACCGGGCAAAGGGGTGATCATCATCGCCCCGGTCTCGGTCTGCCACCAGGTGTCGACGATGGGACACCGCTCCCCGCCGATGACCCGGTGATACCACATCCAGGCCTCGGGATTGATGGGCTCGCCCACCGTCCCCAGGACGCGCAGGGAGGAGAGGTCGTGCTTCGCCGGCCACTCTTCGCCCCAGCGCATGAAGGCCCGGATGGCGGTGGGCGCGGTGTAGAAGATCGTGACGCCGTACTTGTGGCAGAGCTCCCAGAAGCGACCACGATCCGGGTGGTCGGGCGCCCCCTCGTACATGACGACCTGGGCACAGTTCGCCAGCGGGCCATACACGATGTAGCTGTGTCCGGTGATCCACCCTACGTCGGCCGTGCACCAGTACACGTCCTCGTCGTGGAGATCGAAGACGGCCTTCGTGGTGGCATAGACCTGGGTCAGATATCCACCCGTGGTGTGGACCACGCCCTTGGGCTTTCCGGTGGTGCCCGACGTGTAGAGGATGAACAGCGTATCCTCCGCGTCCATGGGCTCGGCCGGGCAATCGTCGGAGGCGTCGGCCACCAGCTCGTGGTACCAGTGGTCCCGACCCTCTTCCATGGTGATCCACGCTTCCTTGCTCAGCTCCCCTCCCCGTTCCACCACGACGACGTTCTCCACGGTAGGCGAATGCTGCAGCGCCTCGTCGGCGTTGTGCTTGAGCGGCACCACGGAGCCTCGACGCCATCCTCCGTCCGCGGTGATGAGGAGCTTGGACTCGGCGTCGTTGTTCCGGTCCGCCAGCGATTCGGGGCTGAAGCCG
>JAWVZK010000123.1:0-10210 GCA_033722275.1 Longimicrobiales bacterium
AGGACGCGGATGGAACCGAGGCGCCGACCCGGGCTGGACGCACGGGGTTCCATCGCACGGTGGATCTCGTCGCGGAGGGACGTCACCGACACGCTGACCGAGGCGGCCCCGTGCCCTGCGAGTTCCGTGAGCAGATCGACGTCGCGTGTCACGAGATAGCTCTTGGTGACGATGGCCACGGGATTCACGTACTCCGTCAGGACCTCGAGGCAGCGCCGTGTGATGCGCAGTCGTCGTTCCGCGGGTTGATACGCGTCGGTGGCTCCGCTCAAGGCGATGACCCTGGGACGCCAACGAGGAGAGTCGAGGGCCTCCCGCAGGAGTTCCGGGGCCCTTCGCTTCACGACGATCTTCGTCTCGAAGTCCAGCCCCGCCGAGAAGCCGAGATACTCGTGCATCGGACGCGCGTAGCAGTAGGCGCATCCATGGCTGCATCCTCGGTACGGGTTGACGCCCACGTCGAATCCCACGTCCGGTGAGTCGTTGTGGGCGAGGATGGAGCGGCTCGCGTCTTCCAGGAGGACGGTCCTGGGAGGCGGGTCGTCCGGGTGCGACCACCCCGAGCGATCCACATGCAGTCGCTCGAACCGGTTCGGTGGGTTCCAACTGGCTCCACGGCCACGGATCGTTGGGAGGGCCCGGGGTTCCACGGAAGCCTCCTGGGTTGCGAGCCGAACAAAAACCGAAGAGCCAAGTTAGCGCGAAAGCGCCCGCGGAGAAAGGGGGCCGGAGCCAGGGAGTACGGGTCCCGTCTGGCGCGTGCGCTTCCTGCGGGCGTCGTGCCGAACTACTCCCCGGGATTCAGCCGACCTACGGCCCGGGCTTCAGACGATCTGCGGCCCGGGCTTCGGACGATCTGCAGCCCGGTCCTCAGAGCAGCTCGATGTCGTAGGTGACGCGCCAGTCTTCCAGGTTCTCGGCGTCCCCGACCCCTTCGTCCAGGGGGTGCTGACGACCGACCCAGGAGGACGGGTCGCCCGTGAACTCGCGCCGGTACGGTTGGAGCTCGTCGTTGCTCTTGCCCACGTCGATCTCCTCTCCCCGGAGCTCGACCACGAGCTTCTCGCCCGCGGGCCCTCGGTACAGCTCCTTGTCGATCTTCTCGACAGTGTTGTTCGGGAAGTCCCCGGAGATGCGCCAGAAATTGTCGGGAAAGCTCAACTCCCGCGACTGCCCTCCCGTGGTGATCCGCGAATGGAAGCGGAACTCGCCCTCACCGTCCCAGTCCTTGGCGTCCAGGATCTGGATGGAGCGCAGCGTCACCTTGATCTGAGGTCCGTTGCTTTCGGTCATGGTCATTCCTCCGTCCCGTGGACGGCTCTGGATTCGTGATATGCGGGTGATGGACCGCGACGCTCCCTCCGTCAAGGCCTCTCGATGTCGTAGCAGATGCGCCAGTCCCGGAGATTCTCGGGGTCGTCGGATCCCTCGTCGGTCGGCTGGTGTCGTCCGATCCACGACTCCGGATCCCCCGTGAACTCACGCCGGTAGTCGGCGAGGTGATCGTCGGGCGTCATGTCGTCGAGCTCGGTGCCGAAGAGCTCGACGACCAGCTTGTCGCCGGCGGGTCCTTCGTACAGGATCTTGTCGATCTTGTCGACCTTGTTCCTCCTGGGATGGTCGGAGATCTTCCAGTATCCCTGCTCCGGGAACTCCATCTCCTCGATCCGGCCCGTCGAGGTGACCTTGGCACGGAATCGGAACTCACCCTCGTCGTCCCAGGGCGCCTCGTGGTTGTCCTTGATCTGTATCCAGCGGAGGATGACGCGGATCTCGCCGCCGCCGTTCTCGGACATCGATGCTCCTGTATCGTCGGAAGTTCGGGGACGACGGTTAATAGGCGCGCTCGCAGGGGGCTGGTCAAGGGTCCGGCACGGCGGAAACGGCCGGGGCTCAGTCGTCGGCCACTTCCGACATCAAAGCCATCTGATTCCCCTCCGAGTCGCGGAAGAAGGCCATCCAGAGATCGTGATCCTCCATCTCCGCGATGAGCGTGGGATCCTGGTCGAAGGCGACCCCTCGACGACGCAGACGATCGCTGGCGGTGTCGATGTCCTCGACCTGGAAGTAGAGGATGGAGCCCGTCGCCGCCGCACCGTCCTCCCGCTCTCCCAGCATGAGCCTGAGGCCTCCGAGCTCGAAGAACGCCATGCGAGGGACGTCGAAGAGGAAGGGGACCTCCAGAACGTCCCTGTAGAAGGCGGTGGCTCGGCCGAGGTCGGTCACCGGGATCATCACCTGTCCGAGCCGCTCCAGCTCACCCCGGGCGTTTCGCTCCTCCGCCATCGGTCGTGGTCCTCCGAACGTGGTCAACCGCTGGGCTCGCCCCAATCTATGGCTTGAGGCGCCCGGGCACACCTCCGCCGTCGATTCCCCGCGAGGTAGGGGCGCCCGAGCTCCCGCCGCGATCAGCGGATGGGAAGCGTCACCGAGAGCTGATGGGTGACGACCCGGGCATCCTCGAGGGTCAGGGGACCGTCGGGTGCGAGGAGGAAGTCGGCTTCGGCCGCGACGGCGTCGGCGACGGCGAATCGATCCGACGCGGTGCCGGGTCGCCCCGTACCGTTGGTGACCCTCAATCCGTAACGGATGTCCAGGGCCGAGAGCGAGACGACGGCGCCGAACGTCGGCGACCACTCGATCCACGACTCTCGCTGGTCCCGGAAGTCCTGCTCGACCCAGTCGATCTGCTCCAGGTCGTAGTCGTAGGACTTCACCTCGAGTCCGGCCTGAAGCCGCAACCTCTCGATGTGATGGGAGACGCCGGCGCGCATGAGCACGTTGGTGAAGAAGAAGTCGTTCTCGATGGAGCGGTCTCCCACGGAGAGCCGGCCTCCGGAGGCGTCGACGTCGCGGCTGTCCGCCACCTGCCACGTCTCGCTCCATATGGGCTGGACGGCCACGTCCATGGCGAAGACGGTAGCCTCCTCGGTACGGGAGAATCCGAAGCCGAGCTCGTAGGCCCAGCTGTCCCCCGGGTCCCTCGGGATGTTCTGGATCGCATAGTTGGGGATCTTGGGGTGCAGCTTGCGGTTCACCGTTCCCGAGACTCCGATACGCCATCCCGGCGCCGCCAGGGTGCGGTCCCACGTCACCTGGCCGGCCCACGTCCGGGTCTTGTCCTGGTTGGCCTCGATCCTGCGGAGAAGGATCCCCTGCTGGAGGGTCTCGTCCCAGATCCATTCGGTGTAGGTGACGTCGTGCTCCATGGAGACCCGGCTGTGGGCCAGGAGGAGGCCGAGACGGTCTCTTTCCCCCTGACGGAAGGCACCGAGGCGTACGTCGGTGATCGTCCCGTCCTGCTCGATCCGGTCGGCGCCGGCGTAGAGGAGATCGACGCCGTCCATGGCGCCCAGAGCCGAGGCGGAGAGCCCCAACCCGACGGCCCATGTGCCCTCCGCGAGCTCCCGTCCGACGTAGCCCGCCGCGTACACGTTCCTCCCGTATACGTCGGAGAGGGTCTGAGCCGGTCCACAACACCCGATGCAGCAGACGTCGAAGACGGGCTGGCCCCAGAAGAGCTGGCGTCCGTTCGTGTTCTCGATCTGTTGCAGCGCCAGGGAAGCGCCCCCGAACCACACGTCGCCGGAGAAGAGCCCCCCGACGGGGAAGGAGCGCCCGGCGCCCCGGTCCTGCGAGATATCGTAGAAGGTCGGCGATCCCACGAAGGCGTCGGGGGCGTAGAGTCCGCGCGCGGGATTCGACCATGCGTCGGCGAGAGAGTCGTCCACCGCGTATCGCACGCTTCCCATGCCCATGGACTCCGACGGGAGCAGCCGGAACTGGTCACCGGAAGCGACCGGGACCGTGCGGATGGGGATCAGCTGGGCCTGTGCTCCGGGGGCCAGTAGTCCGAAGAGGACGAGGAGACATCCGGAGAGGCGAAGAACGGGAGCCATGGGACCTCACGAGGTCGAACGTGTGACGTCGCTTCACTCGTGGAACGAACGCCGGGCCGTCGTCGTGACGAAGGCGCTAGAACGCGAAGGCGATCCCGAGCACGGGGAGCACGGGAAGCTCCGCCAGGGGCTTCACGGAGTCCGGCCGCCACGGTTGATAGGCGTAGAAGAGGGCGTCCCTCCGGTCCAGCGCGTTCAGCAGCCTGAGGTAGGGTCTCATCCGCCAGGTGCGCTCGCCCCACTCGGTCTCGAAGACGGCGTGCACCTCCAGGTCGATCCGGAGGAAGGACTCGTCCAGAGACGGCAACGGGGCGCTCCCTTCACCGGGGTCCGACGCGTCGTCCCCGGTGGTCGGCGCGGCGGTGGCCTCGTCCGAGACGGCGCGGAAGGGGACGCTGGTGGAGGGGAGGCCGGCCCCGTAGGCCACCCGGGCCTCTCCTCGCAGCGGGCCTCCCAGGGCGCCGGAGATGCCGGCGCTCAGCAGATGCCGTCCGGCGAAGTCCGTCGTCGTTCCGGACAGATCCCTGGGCGTCCAGAACCAGGACAGGCCGTAGCCGAGCCACAGGGCGCCCACCCGGCGGTCCGCGAGGACCTGGAGGTCGAGCCCCGAGCTCCGGACCGAGCCGCCCTTCGCGGCGGCGAGGCCCTCGAAGCGCTTCCAGAATCCCTGCACCGCCAGGCCGACGGAGGGGGTGAGGCGCTGCTCCAGCGAGAGGATGACGTGGTCCGCCGTCGCCACCGGGAGGAGCTCGTCGGCGCCGGATGGGTCGGCGAAGGCCGCCAACGTCTCGTCCATCCGGTTGTCCGGGGTCCGGGTCACCTGGTGGTAGCGCCCGGCGGCCACCGAAAGGACGGCCTCGGGTCCCACCGACCAGAAGAGGGTGGCGCGTGGGGAGAGGCGGAGGTCGCGCCCCGCGAACACGTCTCCTCGAAGCCCCAGACGGACCGAGACCTCGGGTGAGAGCGCCCGGGCCGACTCCCCGAAGACGCCGGCGGTCAACGAACGCCCCTGACTTCCGGATTCCGCTCCGGAGCCCAGGGACCGGGCCGCGAAGGTCGCGTGGATGCGCTCCAGCGAGAAGCCCACCCTGTGAGCGGGTCCGCCGGTCCCCCACGCGAACTCGCCTTCGACACGGCCCCGCTCGCTGGAGGCGCTGGCGAGGATGGGCTCGGGGTTCGGGTCCCCCGTCGTTCCGCTGGGCTGCAGGGGCAGCCGGGCATCGTAGCGGCTCCCGCCCACGGTGAAGCGCATGCGGCGCGTGCCCAGGTCGGCCTCGTAACTGGACGCCAAGGCGAGATTGCTCCACCGGGCGTCGGTGGCTCCCGGGTCGAAGTCGAGGCGGACCGATTCCTCGTTCCAGAAACCGGTGGTCTGGAGGTGGTGCCCCTTCGCCGGGTCTGCGTCCAGCTTGAGGATGGCGTCGGCGTATCCATAGGGCCGCTCACCCAGCGACGCTCCGGCGAGGTCGTGGAGGGAGCGGCCCGACACGAGGGCTCCGGCCTTCGCGCCGACGGGAATCTCGGCGGCGGCCGACGCGGAGAGGAGATCCACGGCGCCGGTGGCTCGGACCCTGTCCCTGCGGGGAGACCGCGTACGGAGGTCGAGGATGTGGGTCAGGCCGCCGTCGTATCGGGCCGGGGCTCCACCGACGTGCAGGTGGGCGTCGTCGAGGACGACGGGCTCGAAGCTGCGTATGAGCCCGGCCACGTGGAACGGGGTGAAGACGGGGATCCCGTCCAGAAGGACGAGCTTCAGGTCGGTGGTGCTCCCCCGCATGAAAAGGACGTCGGTGGGATCGGCGGGATCGTTCCCGGGCAGGGACTGGACCGCGTCGGCGATGCCGGCCTCTCCCAGAGACGGCGAGATCTCGAGCAGCCGCACCTCCAGCTCCGGATCGGTCCGACCCCCCGAGACCGTGGCCGCCTCGGCCTCGGGGAAGACGGGACGGCTCGCTTCCTCGGCCCGGACCCGCAGGCCCTCCAGAGCCACCGGATCCGCCCTGAGCTCGAGATCGACGGCGATGCGCTGGGACGCGTTGGCGTGCACCGTGACGCTCACCGCGCTGTGGCTCGGATAGGAGCCGCGAAGGCGCACCGGGCCGCTGGGGAGATTCTCGATGCGGTAGCTGCCGTCCGCGGCGGCTTCGACCACGAAACGGGTCGTGGCCGTGCGGACCTCCACGAAGGCGCCCGCGAGGGGTCGGACGCGATCGTGCAGCCGGCCCCGCACGGTCCCGACGATCTCCGCCGATCCGGCGCGCTCCGTCCGGGACTCCCGAGCCTGTCCCTCGAGTCCGTGACCGGGGGCGCACGACAAGAGCCAGAGCACCGGCATCGCCCCCGCCACGAGGAAGGTCCGCACACCCGATGTCATGGGCCGCCCGGCGTGAAGAGCAGGCGGTCGTCGGTCCGCTCGCTCACGGCGCCTCGTACCTCGACGTCGCCCGCGTCCCGGGTGAGCACGACGTCACCATTGACCTCCAGGGTCACCGGACCTCCGGCCCGGGGGATCCGGACCAGGACGGGACCGGAGGAAACCCGGGCTTCGGCTCGACCTTCGGCCACGGAGTACCGGGCTCCGGGTCCGGCCACGACCGTAGCCTCCCGGCCTCCCACCCAATCGATGATCAACGGGAGATCGACCGGGACCTCCGAGAGACCGATGACGAGCCCTTCCTCGGGAACCGTCAGCTGGACCCCCTCGCTCGCGGCATCCGGAGAGGCGACGCTCGCCGGCCCTTCCGCCTCGTCCGTGGCCTCTCGCCCGATCCAGCGGGAAACGGGCGAGTGGGGCAGGGCATAGACGACGCCGGACACCAGGAGCAGGATCGCGGCGGCACGACCCAGCGCCGTGCCGAGGATGGGACGCCGGTGCACCCGGTCCCTCCGCTCGTCCAAGCGACGACGGACCCGGGCCTTCCCCGCCTCGAGGTCGAGGGTGTCCACCGGATCGAGGCTCTCGAGAGCTCGCTGCACGAATGCGTGTCGCTGACGCGCCTCGGCCAGGGCGGTCCGGCACACCGGACACGATTCCGCGTGTCGACGTGCGCCATCGCGCGTCGGAGTTCCGTCCCGCAGGGAGACGAGGGTTCCTGCGTCCAGGTGGTGCCTCACGCGACCTCCCCGGCGACGCATGCCTCCTCGAAGCGCCGCTCCGCCCGAGCGAGCAGCGTGCCCACCGAGGTGGCGGCCACGTCCACGGCCTCGGCGATCTCCTTGTAACTGAATCCGGAATAGCGCATCAGAAGAATCTCCTGGTCTCGCGGTGCAAGGGCCTCGAGAGCCGCACGCGCGCGCTCCCGGGCCTCCAACCGTTCCAGGCTCCGCTCGGGGGAGTCGAGTCGCTGAGGCTCGACGGGGTTCTCTTCGAGCAGTCGGGCACGGTTGCGATCGACTCGATATCGGTCTCGCACGAGGTTCGTCGCGGTGGTGAAGAGCCACGACCGGATGCCCTTCGCCGTGCCTTCCAGACCGTGGTCGAAGAGACGCACGAAGCTCTCCTGTGCCACGTCCTCCGCCTGATCACCGTCTCCGGTGAGACGATGACAGTACCGGACGAGGTCGGGATAGTGCGCCTCGAAGGTCGCGTCGAAGTCCACGGGATAGCAGGCTGGCGGGCGTCTCGGGCATCCGTTCGCGGATCCCCCTCGTTGCATACACGTACGAGCGGAACACGGATCGTTTCGGCATGAACGAACCGCGGGGATGTCGTGTGACAGGCGGCCCGGTCAGATGGGAAGAACCCGCTCCACGGCGCGCGCCGAGCTTCGATACGTGGACAGGGCGACGGCGAAGGCGACGGCGGTCCCCACCCCCGTCCGCAGGGCGTAGGACGCGAAGACGGCCCCGGTGAGGAGGGCTTCGAGGGCGGCGGCGAAGAAGAGGGTCATCGTCACGATGACGGTGGCTGCGGTCACCTTGCGCGTGATGCGCGCCGGATCGCGGCCTCCCTCCTGGAGGACGGACATGGCGAGTCCCGCGAAGAAGCCGGCGGATCCGATGTCCAGGAGGATGGGTCGCCACGCCACGTCGGGCTCGGGAAATCCGGTCACGGCGACCAGGACGTTCCCACCCATGAGGATGGCGAGGGAGCCCAGGAGAATCGCGAAGGCCGCGGCCAGCCACATCAAACCGTCCCGGTCTCCTTCGGTCGCCACGGTCCAGGCCCGATGCAGATGAGCCACGACCAGCCCCGCCGCCGTGAAGCGGACCACGTCCATCAGCGGGCTGAGCCCTGCATCGCTGACGTCGCCTCCGCTGACCACGGTCCAGCTCCAGAGGACGACGAGGGTAAGGGCCGCCGCGGTCCATGGCGCCCAGCTTCGCCGCATGAGGACACCGAACCGGTGGAAGGGGAGCAGAACGGCCGGGAGTCGGGCGGCGGGTCGTACCTCGTCCGGGCCGAGGCGCCTCGGGAAGATGGACGTGAACCTCAGGAGCGCAGCCAGGCCCAGCATCTCGACCACCAGGAAGTGCGCCTCGAAGACCTCCCGCAGCGGCCCCGGGGCCTGGGGACGGAAGAGCATGGTCACGCCCGAGTACGCCATGAGGTAGCTCCAGGCGCCGAAGGCGATCCCCAGGGCGCGGGAGGCATCGGCCCGGTGTCCCTCGCGCAGCACGAGCACGACGGCGAGCACCGCGCAGAGCATGGATACGGCGGCGTGGGCGGAGAGGAGGAAGAGGGTCGCGCCGCCGACGTCCCTGGCCATGGTCGCCGTGAGCCCCAACGAGTGCCACCAGAGCGCGTCGAGATACGCGAGGTGACCGCACGCGCCGGCGATGGCGAAGAGAATGACCAGAATCCGTACGAACGTCCGTGCGATGGTCGGAGCGACGGGCATCTCGGTGGGGATCCAGAGTGGAGGGACCGATGTTCCAAAGTGTCGGCTGTGGACTCCGCGGGACAAGGCTGCCGACGCCGATGTCGCAGACGGCGGCCGCGCCGTATCATGTCCGGGCCTCGAATCCGGCTCCGGCGCCTGCGGTTCCGGTCGACGGGGTGACGCCAACGCGACCCGGAGCTGCCAGAGCATGAAGCAAGGAAGAAGCCCTCGTCCCCCCGTCCTCCTCGTTCTCCTCCTCGCTTTGGGGAGTGCGACCCTCGTGCCCTCCAGCCTCCCCGCCCAGGAGGCTCGAGCCCGGTGGGAGCGCATGTGCCAGATCCGGGCGGAGAAGTTCGACCTCGTCCTCCCCGGGGCCATGGCGGACAACGATCTGGACATGTGGATCGTGGTCATGCGAGAGGGACTCCTGGATCCGCTCTGGGAAGCCCTGGGTCGCGGATATGTCGGCGGATGGGGGTACTGGGTCTTCACCCACGACGGCGACCGGGTGGAGCGGGCGGTGCTGGGCGTCTCCGGATACCGCCTGGAGGAGTGCGGCGTGTACGACCACTTCGGGTCGGCCGACGAGCTCGCGGAGTACGTGGCACGACGCGACCCCCGACGCATCGGGGTCAACATCGCCGAGTCCATCGGGGGCGCCGACGGCCTCTCCCACACCTCATATCTCCACCTGCAGGAGGTGCTGGGACCGTACGGCGACCGGCTGGTGTCGGCGGAGCGATTCGTCTCCGACTTCCGGGCCACGCGGACGGCCATCGAGATCGCCACCTTCGCCGAGGCGGGGGAGATCAGCCGCGAGATCGCCGAGCGCGCCTTCTCCAACGAGGTCATCGTCCCGGGCGTGACCACGCTGGAGGACGTGGCGTGGTGGATGTCCGACCAGCAGCTGGCCCGGGGCCTCGGCTCGTCCTTCGACATGCCGTCGGTGTACATCACCGGCCCCGAAGGCATCGAAGCCACCTCCAGCGACCGCATCATCCAGCGGGGGGACCTCCTCATGCTCGACTGGGGCGTGGGCTTCCTCGATTTCTACACCGACATGAAGCGGGTCGCCTACGTCCTCCGGGAGGGTGAGACCGAGCCCCCCGCGGGAATCCGTCGCGCCTTCGAGCGTGCCCTGGAGGTGCGGGACGTCATGAAGCGCACCATCCGCCCGGCGCCCACCGCCCAGGACGCCGTCGACGCCACCTGGGCCGCCATCGAGGCGGCGGGCTTCAACCGCATCGACTTCAACCAGCCTTCCGACGACCCCGGGGTCACCGACGTGGTCATCGGGCCCCACTCGGTGGGGAACTGGGGCCACGGCATCGGCCCGTCCCTGGCCTTCTTCAATCCCACCCGCCTCACCTACGAGCTCCGTCCCACGACGCTCTTCTCGGTGGAGCTCTTCGCCTACACGGCGAATCCCGACTGGGGGAACGCCAAGATCCGGATCCCCCTGGAGGACGACGCCGTCCTCACCGAGCG
>JAWVZK010000124.1:0-10162 GCA_033722275.1 Longimicrobiales bacterium
CGGCACGATGGTGCCACCCGAAGGCACGGCGACGCCCGTCGCCTTCGAGGTCGTGTCCGACGGGGGGCTGGCCATCACCATGACGGTGGAGGGGACGACGCCGAGACCGCTGGAGACCATCGTGCTGGACGGCGATCGCCTCGCTTTCTCCTTCCAGATGGGCACGGACGTCCGCTGCGAGCTCGAGCGGCAGGAGGATGGCGCCTACAGGGGGCCCTGCTCCTCGGCGGACGTGCGGACGGGAACGCTGACCATGGAGCCCCCATCCGGGTGACCCGAGGGCCTGCGGTCAGCGAGGAAGGGAGACCCGCTCCGACCGATAGACGATGTTCCCGTCGTTCTCCGTGTTGAAACGGATCTGGGCGTCGTACGCGACGGCCCCGGACGGTGCGACCTCGGTGACCCACGCCGACGCCTGATTCGTGGCTCCGGGCATCACCATTCGGTTTCCGGACTCCGTCAGGTAGTCGACATCGCTGATGAAGCGCGACTGGTACTCGGCGCCCCGCTCCCGCCCGTAGCTCCAGATCTGACGGACCGTCCTCGCCTCCTCGTCGATGACGTACTCGACGCCGCGACTGTAGCTCTCGGCGGTGGATCCGAAATTCCTGTTGACCCCGTTGTCGAAGATGAGGAGCGAGCCCACAGGGGTGGGCATCGCCGCGTGCTGATACCAGGGCCAGTCGAAGTCCTCCACCCGCTGGGCGCCGTCCTGAACCTCCGCGGCGTACGGCGCCCCCGACGCGTCGACCGCCGTCAGGAGCTTGGACGCCGTATCGGGACCGTCCCCGTCCACGCCGGCCGGACCCCAGTCTCGATGAGGTGCCAGGATCCATTGGACCCGGTCGTCCGGCGAGATCTTGAACACGCCCTGGAAGAGGCCGGAGACGATGATGCCGCCGTCGCGATCGTCGTACCAGACCGAGTTCACGTGGACCCAATCCTCGTCGTTCCCCCCCACGGCACGGCGATCCACATCGAGCATGGTCCGGAGGTCGATCTCCCGCTCGATCTCCCCGGAGGATCGGTCGACTACCAGGATGAAGTCCTCGACGGTGGAGAGGCCGTCCTTGTCCACTGCCACCACGAAGTCGCCGTCCTCGGTCTCCACGATGTCGTGGTGGATGTTGTAGCCCTCCAGCCGCAACCGCTTCACGTGTCGGCCCATCCAGTCGTATTCGAAGACCCGCTCACCCGTGCCGGCCACCAGGCGGCCATTCTCCAGGGGCTCGAGCGGAAGTACGAGGTTGCCGTCGTCCCCGAGATCCATGTACCACCGGATGCGCCCCTCCACGTCGAAGACGAACGGCACCGTCCGCCAGCCTTCCCCCTCGCGGACCGCGAAGGTGCTCAAGGTCCACCCCGGCTCCATGGCGGCACGGTCCATGGTCGACACTTCGACTCGGGGGAGGTAGTCGGGGAGGGGCGGCGTGTTCACGACGAGGGTGTCCACCAGGAAGACGCCCTCCTCGCCGGACAGGGTCACCTCGATCCGATTCTCCGTGTCCGGGAAGAGCCCCACCACGGGCACCACGTGGTGACGGCTGGCTTCCGGCGTGCGGAACCCGGAGGACGGATCGCCGAGAAGGCGCAGCTCCACCGTGGAAGGGCCCGTGGTGGCCAAGGTCAATTCAGCGGCCATGGGCGTCCGGCCGATGGGATCGACGTCCATGAGGATCTCACCATCGAGACGGGCGCCGTCCCGCAGGCCGTCGTAGCAGGCGGACGCGCCAGGGAGAAGGCTGAGGAGAATGAGATGGAGAGCCGGTCCGCGTCTCCTCATGGGACTCCGAACGAGGTGGGACGAAGTGTCGATCCGAAGGCGCCCCACGATACAAGGTCGAAGCGATCGGTGCACGCACGAGCGTGCGTCCGTCGTTCCTACGGCGAACGAGCCAGAGGAAGGCGGGGACCCCGACCGGCATCCAGGTAGACGGCCCGCCCCGTCGAGATGGCCAGGGCGCGGAGCACGGGACCGACGCGGAAGGCCTGGTTCCAAAGCAACCAGAGAGCGAGGCGAATCGCCGACGGCCACCCTTCGACCTCGACCACGAGCGCGGTGTCCACGCTGCGCACATGGATCGGGCCGAAGGGTGAGTCGACACGGAGGTCTGCCCGCACGTCGATGGGACAGCGTGCGGCGAGACGCGTCAGGCCCCGGACCTCCGGAAGAGTGCTCACGCCGAAGACCGATCCTGTGTGCGGATCTTCAACGTCCCGTTCACCTTCCACTGAGCGTGCGAGGTGTCCGCACCCGCGTTGGAGGGAACGAAGATCTCCAGCTCGTCCGCCTCGTACGTGATCTCGGCATCGCGTCCCGTGAGCTTGTCGTAGAGGCCGATGGCCAGCTCGGGCCAGGTCTGTGTCGCTGTCATGTCCAATCTCCTTGTCCATTCGTTGCTGCGATTCGCACAGATAGAACCCCGACGTAGATAATCTGTTCCAGTTTTATTTAAACAGTATATCTACGCTACGGCCGGGGGTCCGGGGGACCGCACGTTGTCCCGGCCGGGAGCGGAAGTCATGTCCCACGCGGCCTTCCTCGTCCGGGAGGGCGCGGACTCCCTCCCCGCCACGTACAACGGCGGCCACGTGCTCAGGAGCGGCCATCTGGTCCGACCTCGCTCCTGGATGGGCGGGCCTCACGGGCCGGACCTTCCCTCGCCGCACTGGGGCGGGTGGGCTCGAACCACCAACCTCCTGGTTAACAGCCAGGCGCTCTGCCAATTGAGCTACACCCCATCGTATCCAGCCGGTGCCATGGTCTCGGCCGGCGCTGGATCGCGGGCGTGGGCGCCCGGACCGCGCCGTGACCGGCACCCAGGCCGGCAACGAGAACGGCCGCGACCCCGGGGAGGGATCGCGGCCGGCTCGCATCGGCTGATCTCGTCAGCTACACGAGCCCGCGGCCGCGATCCCCGCGGGGATCCCGGTTTCGATTCGGGTTCGAATTGCAGACGATCATCCTCATGCTCGGAGAATCGCCGCGCCCGAGGCCTGCGTCAATGGGAGACGACGCTCTTCGGGCACGGCACGGACGATCCGGGGCTCTACCCCTGGTCTTCCATCGCCTGGAGCGTCTCCACGGTGGCGCGGACGTGGTCGGCGCTGGTCTCCAGCGCCGCGCGCTCCTCGTCGTCGAGCTCCACCTCGATGATCTTCTCCAGCCCGTTCTCGCCCAGCATGCACGGCACGCCGACGTAGAGGTCCTGCAGACCGAACTCGCCCTGGAGCCACGCAGCGCAGGGGAGGATCCTGCGCTTGTCCTTGACGATGGCCTCGGCCATCTGGACGGCGGCGGCGGCGGGGGCATAGTAGGCGCTGCCCTCCTTCAGATAGGAGACGATCTCTCCCCCGCCCTTCCGCGTCCGCTCCACCAACGCCTCGATGCGGTCGCGTTCCATGAGCTGGGTCAGCGGGATGCCGCTCACCGACGTGTAGCTGATGAGCGGAACCATGGTGTCGCCGTGGCCGCCCAGCACCAGGGCCTGGATGTCTTCGACGGAGACGTCGAGCTCCAGGGCGATGAAGGAGCGGAAGCGGGCGGT
Source organism: Longimicrobiales bacterium (assembly GCA_033722275.1). Classification (GTDB taxonomy): domain Bacteria; phylum Gemmatimonadota; class Gemmatimonadetes; order Longimicrobiales; family Gaopeijiaceae; genus UBA2589. Next base: position 3,549 of record JAWVZK010000124.1, read on the forward strand.
GTCCAGGACGCCGGCCATGCCGATGACGCGCTCCCGGGGGAACCCCGAGGTCTCCAGCGCCACCTGGGCCATCACGTCCAGAGGATTCGTGACCATGATGATCACGGACTCCGGGGCCACCCGCTTGATCTCCTCGGTCACCGAACGGATGACGCCGGCGTTGGTCTTCAAGAGATCGTCTCGACTCATCCCCGGCTTCCGGGCGACCCCGGCCGTCACGATGAAGATGTCGGCGCCTGCCGAGGACTCGTAGCCGTTGGATCCGGAGACGCGGGTGTCGAACCCCTCGATGGGCGCGCTCTCCCACTGGTCGAGCCCCTTGCCCTGGGGAATGCCCTCGGCGATGTCGACGAGGACGACCTCTCTGGCCAACTCCTTCTGGGAAAGCAGCTGAGCGCACGTCGCTCCGACGTGCCCGGCACCTACGACAGTGATCTTCTTCGCGCTCATGAGAGACGTCCGCTCCACGGCAGGGTGTTCGGTCGATGGCGAAGGGCGTACCGGAACCGGATCGAGGCTTCCGGGAGGCCCGGACGGGCTTGCACCCGTCGGAGTATAACCCGCCTGGAATCGAGGTCTACCGGGGCGGGGGCTTCCCCGCTAACCACCCGTCTGTGAAAGGGCCAGCAGGCCCCCCGACCCCACCGCGCTCCCCTGGATCAGGTAGTGCCGCTCGGGCTTGACCTCGAGGGTCTCGACAATGTGCGGAACGATGTCCTCTCCGGCGCGGAGGGGATCCCGGAGGTTGGTCTGCAGGTCGCCGAACAGGCAGGGTCGGAGCTGCCCATCGGCGGTGAGTCGCATCCGGTTGCAGCGGTCGCAGTAGTTGTGGCTCATGGGCGTGATGACCCCGATCGTCCCGGGGGCGCCCGGGAACCGGTGGTAGCGGGCGGGGCCGTTGCCGAAGGGGCCCTCGACGGGCTCCAACCGTTCAATGGCCCGGATCCGTTCCAGGGCCTCGGTGCACGACACGAACTGCTTCGCGTTCAGGTCGAGATTGGCTCCCGTGGGCATCATCTCGATGAAACGGACGTGCCATGGGCGCGTGCGAGTCACCTCGGCGAAATCTTCGATCTCGTCGTCGTTCTCACCGCGGATCAGGACCACGTTGATCTTGATGGGCGTGAAGCCGGTGCGCTCGGCCGCGTCCAGGCCCGCCATGATCTTCGGGAACGAGCCGGGGCGCCGAGCGATGGCGTCCACACGTTCGGCCCGGAGCGAATCCAGCGAGATGTTGACGCGCTGGAGGCCCGCCGACCGCAACGCTTCGGCATGCTCTTCGAGAAGGACCGCGTTGGTGGAGAGAGAGAGGTCCTCGATGCCGGGCACGGCCGAGATCATCCCGACCAGATCCGGAAGATCGCGGCGCACCAGCGGCTCGCCCCCGGTGATGCGTACCCTGCGGAGTCCCATGCCCGCCATGGTGCGAACGATCTCGGCGATCTCCTCGTAGCTGAGGAGCTCCTCACGCTTCAGCCAGGGGAGCCCCTCCACCGGCATGCAATACACGCAGCGCAGGTTGCACTTGTCGGTGACGGAGACGCGCAGGTACTCGATGCGCCGACCGTGCTGATCCGTCATCCCGGGCGACGTGGTCATGATGCCTCCGCTTCCTCGGCGGGGACCCTGCCGGTGCCTGGAGGGACCGTTCCCTCCACCCACTCGGCCGATCCGTCGACGTAGTGCTCCCGCTTCCACACGGGAAGACGCTTCTTGATCTCTTCGATGACGTACCGCGAGGCGTCGTAGGACTCGGCGCGGTGGGGACTGGAGACGGCGATGGCCACGGAGACCTCTCCGATGTCCAGCTCTCCCACGCGATGAGCCACGGCAAGACGATCGGTGCCGAGGCGCTGGGCGGCCTCGTGGGCGATCTCCTCGAGAACCGGCCCAGCCATCTCGGCGTAGGCGTCGTAGCGCATTCCCGAGACCGGACGACCGTCGGCGTGATCTCGCACGATCCCCACGAACAGGAGCACGGCTCCGTCCTCCCGGGCACCGACATGCTCGAGGATCGCGGCGGGATCGATGACCTGCCGGCCGACGGTGGCGCGGATCACGTCACCCTCCGGCCACGGGGGGGATGAAGGCCACCTCGTCTTCCGGGGCGAGAGGCTCGTCCAGGTAGGCGTACGTCCGGTTCACGGCGACGGCCGGCTGTTCGGGAAGCGCGTCGAAGGGCTCACCCCGTCCTCGGAGCTCGCGCACCAGATCCTCCACCGTGGCCCCCTCGTGGAGCTCCACGGAGACGCGGCTCGCGCCCACGAGGTCCCGGTACGATGCGAAGAAGAGGGCATTGACGGAGAGGGACACGTTCGTAGCGCGGATCGGGGCGAAGTTCGGAGCGTCCGGGGGGACGCTCCCTGGAAAGCACCTGCTCCCAGGGAGGATCTACCGTCCGGGCCCCCTCATGGATACGTCGACACCCATGGGGCCGTCAACGTTCCCCCGGGTATGGCCCCGGGGACCTCTCCGCCCTCTGAGCTCCCGGATTCTGCGGGCGATCTGCTCCCGGACCTGGTGCAGCTGCAGGACCTGGACAGGGGTCAGGACCTGGAGAAGCGCTTCCTGCTCCGCCTCGAACAACCGGGCCTCGTCGCGTCGAACCTCGACGAGACGCTGGAGAAGGTCCCGGGCCTCGTCCTGATCTTCGCCGCCCTCGATCATCAGCGCCTCCACCCTTCGTCGGGTGGCCCGCTCCGCCCGAGCCAGCTCGCGGCGATCCTGTTGAAACTCTTCCGTGACCCCGCGCAGCTCGACGAGCTCCTCGTCGGTCAACCCGAGCCGCTCCTGGATCATCCGTCCCATGCGCGCTCTGAGGCGCTCCTCCATCTCCTGTCGCTCCTGCGGTCCCCGCGGGCCCCGCCGATCCTGGCCGGCGAGGGGCGCGCTGATCAGAAGCAGGAGAAGCAGTGAAAGGGCGGATGTCCTCGGTCGAAAATCGATCATGCCTGACCTCCCGTGGGTGAAGGCACCAGCTCCTCGAGAAGCTCCGCCAGCGCCTCGTCCGACAGCGTCTCCCATACAGGGGCTCCGGCGAGGACTCCGTCGTCGGACAGCCAGAGCTCTCCCTCCGTCTCGTCCTCGCCCAGCTCGGCCGTGGCGACGTCCGGGACCCCGTGGGGTCCGGAGGCGATCCCGATCCCCAGGGCCAGGGCCGCGACGGCGGCCGCTGCGAGCCCCCAACCGGCTCGGCTCCGCGTCCTGCGCTGCGATCGAAGGGCAGCCAGCACTCGCTCGGCGGTTCCCTCCGGAGCGTGCGCTCTCGTCGCGTAGACCGCACGAGCGAGAGCGAGCTCGGCACGGCACTCCCGGCAGGTCGCCACGTGCTTCTGGGCAAGGCGTTCGACGCCGGCCGTGGCCCGCCCGGCGGCCACGTCCGGGATCGCTTCCCGTACGGTCGCGCATCGATCGGTCATTCCATCAGCTCCCGGAGTCGGCGAATGCCGTGGAAGTAGTTCACTCGCGCCGCGCCCTCGCTGGAACCGATGAGCGTTCCGATCTCGCGGAAGCTCATTCCCTCCTCGATCCTCAACGACACCGAGAGCCTCTGCTTTTCGGGCAGTCGTTCCAGCATGGCGCGTGCTCTCCTGGTCTCGTCGGCCAACGCGGCGCTCTCCGCAGGGTCTCTCTCGTCCGATCCCACAGGGCCGACAGCCTCCAGCGGAGTCTCCCGTCGCCGCTTCGTCTTCCGAAGCGCCCCGCGAGCCTCATTCGCCGCGATGGTCATCAGCCAGGTCCGGAACGATGCGTCTCCACGGAACCCGTCGAGGGCCCTGAAGGCCTTCAGGTAGGCATCCTGGACCACGTCGTGGGCCGTGTCTTCGTCTCGGGTGATGGACAGAGCCAGGCGGTAGGCTGCGTCCTGGTGCCGCTCGACGAGCAGCCCCAGGGCTCGCTCGTCGCCGCTTCGTCCGCGCTGGACGAGCTCGGCATCGGATTCCGCCGCGCCAACCCGTTCGTGTCCCGTCACCGATATCTGGACGCACGAGTGCGCCGATCGTTAAATGGCCGGAGACGGAGAGGGATGGAGAGGGCGCCCGTCGTGGCACTCAGAACTTCGTCTCGTCGAGCTCCTCGACCTTCGCCCGGAGATGCTTGGACGGCTTGAAGACGGGAACCATGCGCGCCGGAACCTCGACCGGCTCTCCCGTACGCGGATTCCGAGCCATACGGGTCTTCCGCTTGCGCACCTTGAAGGTTCCGAAGCCGCGGATCTCGATGTTCTCTCCGTCGGCCAGAGCGAGCTTGACGGCATTGAGAAAGCCGTCCACGACCAGCGCGCAGTCCTTCTTCGTGACTCCGGGACCGATGGCTTCGGCTATCTGCTCGACCAGATCTGCCTTCGTCATTCCGCCTCCAGGGAGCGGTGGATCAGCGCGCTGATTCATGAAGTCGGTCCGGACGGTAACGACCGCCCGAGTCAGCCGCAAGGTTCCCGGAGTCGTTGCAGGATACGGACTTGCACCGATGCGCCACGTCCGGGTGGGCGTCGATCCTCACGCCTCGCTCACCGACCGTGCCTGCATCAGCTCGATGAAACGATCGAACAGGTAGCGACTGTCGTGCGGCCCGGGGGCGGCCTCGGGGTGGTATTGCACGGCGAGGACCGGTCGACTCCGGTGCTCCACGCCCTCCACGGTGCCGTCGTACAGGTTCACGTGCGTCAGGCGCAGATCCGGGGCGCCCGGAATCTCGTCTCCCTCACCTCCCCGCACGGCGAAGCCGTGGTTCTGCGAGGTGATCTCCACGCTCTGGCGGTCCAGGTTCTTCACCGGGTGGTTGGCGCCGTGGTGTCCGAAGGCGAGCTTGTAGGTCTCGGCTCCGAAGGCCCGGCAGATCAGCTGATGTCCGAGACATATGCCGAACACGGGAACGTCGGCCTCCGAGAGGCGGAGGATGGCTTGCCGGGCCTGCTCCACCGCCGCCGGATCCCCGGGACCGTTGGAGATGAAGAGCCCGTCCGGGGGATCGGCCAGAATCTCCTCGACGGGCGTCTCGGCGGGGATCACGGTGACCCGACATCCCCGCTCGGCCAGAAGCTTGGGTGAGTGGGCCTTCACGCCGAAGTCGTACGCGAGGACGCGGAAGCGCTCCTCGCCCGAGGCGGGCACTTCGTACGGCTCCCCCGTGGAGACGCCGCACGCCAGATCCAGGCCTTCCATCTTCGGTTGGGCCAGGATCTCCTCCAGGACCTCGTCCTGCGCCCGCACCGCCGAGGCGATGGCTCCGCGCATGGCTCCCTGCGCGCGAATGTGCCGGGTCAGAGCCCGGGTGTCGACATCGGCGATGCCGGCGATTCCGTGGGCTTCCAGATACGCGTCCAGATCACCCTCCGACCGCCAGCTGGAGGTCATGCGGGATGCCTCACGCACGATGAACCCGGCGACCTTGGGGTCCACCGACTCCAGATCCTCGCTGTTGACCCCGTAGTTGCCGATGAGCGGGTAGGTCATCGTGACGAGCTGGCCCGTGTAGGAGGGGTCGGTGAGGACCTCCTGGTATCCGGTCATGGCGGTGTTGAACACCACCTCGCCGAATGCCGTGCCCTCGGCACCGAGATGGGTGCCGTCGAAGCGGCGACCGTCTTCCAGGAGGAGGTAGGCGTCGCGGTCCACGGGAAGGCCTTCGTCTGCAGTACGGAAGGAGCGGCCCCGATGCACCCGAGCGTCCACCAGGGCTCCGATCGTCGGCCGAAAGCTACCGGCGGCTCCGGTCCGGTCAACCCGTACAGGAGGGGCCGCGCGCACGTTAGCTTCCCCTGCGACTCCTCTCCCCAGACCCCGACGTGCCCTTGGATACCGTCTACATCCACGCGGACGAGTCCTGTCTCGGAAATCAGAATCGGAAGAAGGCCCGGCCCGGCGGGGCGGGAGGCCTGCTGGAGGTCTGGGCCGACCGCAGGTGGGAGCGGAGGGATTACTGGATCTCGGAAGCGGACACCACCAACAACCGGATGGCGCTGCGAAGCGCCATCGAGCCCCTTCGTCTTCTCCGTCGACCCTGTCGCGTCGTCTTCACCTCCGACAGCCAGTATCTGGTGAAGGGGATCAACGAGTGGCGTCACGCTTGGAAGGAGAAGCGTTGGAGGAAGAAGGGCGGTCCCATCAAGAACCTGGAGCTCTGGAAACGGCTCGACGCCCTCGTCGAGCGCCACGAGTTGAGCGCCCGATGGGTCCGAGGGCACGACGGCCACCCCGAGAACGAGTACGCCGATTTCCTCGCCACCCGAGCCGCGACCGAGCAGACCGGCTCCGGGGGCCTCCTTCCGTCGGACTTCGTCGAATGGCTGGAGGAAGAGCGGGAGAGGGGTCGCTACATGGGCTACATGGAGTTCGAGCCGCCCGGCGACCGATATCCCGACTACCTGAGCGGTTAGAGGCGGAACGCGCGGTCGTCGCAAAGACGCCGTCGGTGGGGGCCACGAGGAAGACGGGTCCCGGCAAGGGAGGCGGCTCCAAAAAAATGAAGCGGCCTGAGTCACAGCAAGCTGCAACCCAGGCCGCTTCTTCTAACAGGTCCTCGCCAAGCTCACGAGCCCGACTCGGTCCTGCTTGCGCTGGCGGTTTCCCGGTCCATTGCTTGGTCCCATCCTCGTGAGGATGGCTGAACCG
>JAWVZK010000125.1:0-10145 GCA_033722275.1 Longimicrobiales bacterium
GTTTTTCACCCCGGTTCGCCTCCTCTTTTTTCTGGTCTTCGAACTACCCAAATCGTGTGGCAGGCGGGGTTGAACGTCTATATCCTCACCGCCTCCCGACCCCCGGGAAGGTCACAAGCGCCAGAAAAAGAGACCCGGCAAGAATTCTTGCCGGGCCTCGGCAGAGGCACCTGTGACCCTCCCGCCAACAGATGCCTTGCACATTCTGTGGGCCCGCCGGAAGCCCCTGCCCTGAACTCCCGACGGACCCCGGAGCCGATCCTCGGGGATGGGTGGAGTGCTGAACCCGATTCCCTCGGCTTTCGACTCCGAAAGCTGAACGAAGGATACCGGGAGCCCGGCGGCGCTTCTGTCGGGAAAGAGCGGCAAGTCGTTGTAGGGAGAACCCCCACTCCAATCGGTGACCGGGTCGAAGGAGGCCACCTCGACCCCGCTTACCCCGGTCGGTACAACGCCACCCGGAGCGGAGGGCTCATGGTGTACTCGAAGTGGAGCTTGTTCTCGCCCCGTTCGAGCACCGTCTTCGTCTCCTGGTGCGTCCGTGGATAGTCTCGGCCCGACTCGTTCTCCACCACGGCGATCCCGCCTTCGGGGACCCGCTGGAGCTGCTCGTCGAGCTTCGTCTCGAGCCGGTCGAGGAGGACCTGCTCGGTCTCGTTCTGGACCGCGCCCGACGCCTCCGCCGAGAGCTCCACCGTCTCCATGAGCTCGAAGCGGTCCTCGAGCTCGTCGACGGGGAAGGAATCCTCCCGGTTCCGCCGAAAGCCGATCTCGTTGAGGGCTTCCGCCGAGAAGTCGACGTCGACGCTCTGATACGACGTTCCGTACCGCCGGTAGATCATCATCGTCTCTCCATCGCGTCAGGAGCCGGGATCGAGGAGCGCCGCCAGCTCTTCGGGGCTGAGGTCGTCCGCGGACTTGCTGCCCAGACCTTGCGGAGAGCGCGACTTCCTTCCCCGCTTCGACGCCGCCCGACTTTCCGTCTGCGGGGTCCCGGCGTAGTCGAACTCCGGGATGTGGACCCTCTCGAGGGAGCGGCCCAGGCGATGCTCCAGGCTCTTCATGGCCCCCAGATCCGCCGCCGTGACGAAGGTCACCGCAGTCCCGGTGGCTCCCGCCCTCCCGGTACGGCCGATGCGGTGGACGTAGTCCTCCGGATCGAGGGGCACGTCGTAGTTGACGACGTGGCTGATGCCCTCGACGTCCAGACCTCGCTGGGCCACGTCCGTGGCCACCAAGACCCTGATGTCACCCTTGGCGAAGCGATCCAGTGCACGGGTCCGATGGCGCATGTGCTTGTTGGAGTGCATCACGTCGGTGGAGATGCCCTCACGCTGGAGCCTGGCCTCGAGGACATCCGCCCCCGCCTTGGTCCGGGTGAAGACCAGCACCTGATCCCACGAGGGATCGTGGACAAGCTGGAGGAGGAGGTCGGGCTTCTTGTCGGGCTTGACCGAGTAGAAGATCTCGTCGATCCCCTCCGCGGTGGTGCCCGACGGCGCCGCCTCGATCCACACGGGGTCCCGGGTCATCCGGAGCGCGAGGTCGTGGACCCCGTGCGGCATCGTGGCGCTGAAGAGCATGGTCTGCCGCTCTCGAGGCATCCCGCGGAAGACCTCCTCGATCTGAGGACGGAATCCCATGTCCAGCATCCTGTCGGCTTCGTCCAGGACCAGGTAATCCACGGAAGACAGATCCACCCGCCCCGACTTCATGTGGTCGATGAACCGTCCGGGCGTGGCGACGATGACCTCGAAGCCCTGCTTCAGGGCCGAGATCTGCGGCTCGTATCCCACCCCTCCGAAGATGGCACGCGTCCGGATCTTCGTCCCCTTCGAGAGGGCTTCGGTGTCATCGGACACCTGCTGTGCCAGCTCTCGCGTGGGACAGAGCACGAGCACCTGCAGGCCTCTCCCGGCCTCCAGCCGTTCCAGGGCCGGGATCATGAAGGCAGCGGTCTTCCCCGTACCCGTCTGCGCGATCCCGACGACGTCCTTCCCGTCCAGACCGGGTGGGATGGCCTGCGCCTGGATGGGAGTGGGCTCGGTCCACCCGAGGGCCTCGACGGCGGCGAGGCGATCGGGGGAGATGCCGAGATCTTCGAAACGTGCTGAGCTCAAGCTGGTGTCCAATTCGGAGAGGCCCTTCGGGGGGACGAGGCGTCCCCGGCGACGGAAAAAGGTAACAGGGATTCCTTGCCAAGGATGCACGATCCCGACAACTTGCCGGCCCAACGGAGGCGGAGGGTGGACTCCGACCTCGCTAGCCCCAGCGCGATGCCGGCCGCTTCGGTAGTCCATGCAACCTGAAAACCCCGACTCTGCCCACACGTCGGTCCTCTTCGTCTGCCTCGGCAATATCTGTCGCTCCCCCCTCGCAGAGGGGATCTTCCGCCATCTGGTGACGGAAGCCGGCCTGGACGGACGCTTCCTCGTCGAGTCGGCGGGCACCGGCGCCTGGCACGTGGGAGAGCGCCCCGACGCCCGCGCCGAGATGGTGGCCAATCAACACGGCATCGAGCTCGAGAGCCGGGCCCGACAGATCGACGAGAGCGATCTTCAGCGCTTCGACTACGTGATCGCCATGGATCGGGAGAACCTGCGGAACATCCAGCGGATGGCCGACGCGTCCGGATCCGAAGCATCGATCCATCTGCTGAGGGAGTTCGATCCCGAGGGGGGTGCGGGTGACGAGATCCCCGATCCCTACTACGGGGGTGCCAGCGGGTTCGAGAACGTCTACGAGATGGTCCATCGGTCCTGCCGCGCTCTCCTGGATCGTCTGAGAACCCTCTGATGCGCCTCCCGGTCGCCGTCCGGAAGGAGGTGGGGGCGGCGCTGGGGAGCCTGGGCGCGGAGGAGCCCGCCGTCGCCCACGTCGCGCCCGTCTCGGGAGGATGCGTCAGCAACGGCGCCCGCATCGAGGACGGGGAGGGGAATCCCTATTTCCTCAAGTGGAACGCCGAGGGCACTCCCGACCTCTTCCTCGCCGAGTCCGACGGGTTGCAGACACTCCGTCGAGCCGCGGCAGGCATCGACGAGGCCTTCCGTCCGGTGGTTCCGAGACCTCTGGCCGCAGGCGGCGAGAGCGGTCCGGCGTGGCTGCTGATGGAGTGGATCCAGCCGTCCGGGGCCACCGGCGACTCGGACGAGCGTCTGGGACGCGGGCTGGCCCTCCTTCACGGCGCGGGCGCCGCGGGATCCGACGCAGACGCGCCGGCGCCTCGCTTCGGCTGGCACCGGGACAACTGGATCGGCTCGCTTCCTCAAGCGAACGCGGCGGAGGACGACTGGTCGGAGTTCTGGCGCGCTCGGCGCATCGTGCCTCAGCTCTCCGTGGCCAGGGACCGCGGCCATCTGAGGGACCCGGTCATGGACCGTTTGGTGGAGGCCATCCCGGCGGCCCTCGACGGGGTGGCGGTCCCCGCGCTCCTCCACGGCGATCTCTGGAGCGGCAACCGCTTCGCCACCGCGGGTGGGGCGACAGCCCTCGTCGATCCGGCGGTGTATCAGGGCGATGGCGAGGTGGACCTGGCCATGACCGAGCTTTTCGGAGGCTTCAGTCCCCGGTTCTACTCGGCGTACCGGGACGTGCGGGAGGTCTCAGCCGCGTACGACAGCCACCGACGAGCGCTGTATCAGCTCTACTACCTGCTGGTGCACGTGAATCTCTTCGGGGGCGGCTACGTCCGACGCAGCCTGGCCGCCGCCGGGATCGTGGTGGCCGCGGTGCGGTGAGCTCCGTCAGCCCGCCGGCACGGCCTCGACCATCGATACGATACGGCGCATCGCCTGCTCGAGGACCTCGTCGGAGCTGGCGAAGCTGAGACGCACCCAGCGATCGTCGCCGAAGGCGGCTCCCGGCACCAGGGCGACGCCCTGCTCCGTCAGGAGGCGGGAGCACCACGCGGTGCCCGAGTCCACCTCGGCATCGAAGAGCCCATCCACCCGGAAGTACAGATAGAAGGCACCACCGGGCTCGATGAAGGGCACGTCGGAGAGAAGCTCACGCATGCGTCGGCACACGAGATCCTTGCGACGACGGAACGCCTCCCCCATCCGCTCGTGCTCGCGCCGGGCGCTCTCCACATCGGAATAGGCAGCCAGCGCGGCCATCTGTGAAGGTGTGGCGGCGTTGGAGGTGATCTGACTCTGGAGGGCGGCGAGCTTCCTCGCGAGGTCGGGCTCGGTGTAGGAGAACCCGATACGCCATCCGGTCATGGCGAAGCCCTTCGATGCGCCGTCTACCAGGACGGTGCTCCCCCTCTCGCCCTCCCTCAGGCTGAGAATGCCCGGCGCGGGCTCCGCATGGTCGTGGTGGATGTCCCTGTAGATCTCGTCGCTGACGAGCCACACGCCCCGGTCCCTGCACCACGCCGCGATCTCTCTCAGCTCGTCCAGCGTGTAGACCGACCCGGTGGGGTTGGAGGGAGAGTTGAGGATCAAGCCTCGGGTCGAGCCCGACGCCCGGGCTTCGAGGTCGTCGGCGGAGACCTTGAAGCCGCGGCCTTCGTCGCCGAAGACCGCCACCGGCTCGGCTCGGGCGATCTCCACCAGCGCGGGATACGTGGTCCAGTACGGCGCCGCGACGAGCACCTCGTCGCCGGGACCGAAGAGGGTGAAGATGGCATTGAAGAGGGCCTGTTTGGCCCCTGCGGTGACGACGACCCCTTCGGGGCTCGCTTCCGACGGGCCGCGCTCGCCGAGGCGGCGGGCGATGGCGACGCGGAGCTCGGGGATGCCGGCGGGCGGCGTGTACCGCGTCCGTCCGGCCCGGATCCCCTCCACCGCCTGCTCGGAGATGAAGGAGGGGGTGTCGAAGTCGGGCTCACCGGCGCTGAGGTTGATGATGTCCCGGCCTTCGGCGGCGAGCTTCTTGGCCAGAGTGCTCACGGCGATCGTGGCGGACGGCTTGAGCGTCTGGACGTTGGCGCTGAGTCGCATGGAGCATCCCCTGAAGAGCTGGACAAAACCCAATATGGCGGCAGGACAGATTCGGATAAAGCTCTGCGGTGGGCTGCGACTCCGGCTAGCTTTCGGTGATGAGCGTCCCCCGTCACGCGGTCTATTTCGACTTCATCGACCCCCTTTCGTACCTCCTTGCCACCGAGCTGGACGCGCTGGATCCCGAGGAGAGTGCACCCTTCGTCTGGCACCCCTTCGAGCTCCGACCCCCTCCGACGCCCCTCGTCCGGGTCGATGACCCGACCCTTTCGGGCCGCTGGGCTCGGGCCCGGAGGTTGGGAGCCGAGCGCGGTATCGTCTTCGACCCGCCGGATCTCGTTCCCTGGACACGCAAGGCCCACGAGCTCGTTCTTCTCGGCGACGAGCACGAGAAGAGCGCCGCCCTCCGCGACGCGATCTTCCGCGCCCATCTCCTGGAGGGCAGCGACATCGGTCGCGTGGACGTCCTGGTGGAGATCGCCGTCGATCTGGGGTTGCCCCGTACGGAAACCAGGGCAGTCCTCGACGTGGACACCCACCGGGCGGCCGTGGCTGCCTCCCGGGCCGACGCGGCCTCCCAGGGGATCTCGGACACACCCACCCTGCTCGTCGGGGACCGGCGAGTGGAGGGCTTCCACAACCGAGACGCCCTGGGCACCTTACTCCGCAGCTGAGCACGCCGAAGCCCCCCGACTCCACCGATCATGGCCGGTTACAAGAGAAAGACGGCGTTCCCGCCGCAGAAGGTGTTGCAGAGAGCCGAAGAGCTCCTCCCGGAGATGGTCGGCCTGAGCCGCTCCAAGTCGTCGGAGCACGGCGCCACCTACCACGGCGCGGAGGGCACCGTCACCTTGTCCGTCCATCGGCACGGACCGTATACGGAAGTGGTCGCCAACACCGACCGACTGCGCACGTCGCGACTGGATTACGAGATCCAACGCTTCCTGAACCGGCTTCCGTACGAGCCGGGCGACGAGGGCGGGCCCGGCTCCGGCGAGCCCACGATCGCCGGACCCTGACGTGCGCTCCTTCGAGGATCTGGGGATCGCGCCGGAGCTCGTCGAGGCGCTGGCCGCCGAGGGGATCGAGACGCCGACACCGCTTCAGGAGGCCGCCATCCCGGTCATCAGGAAGGGGAACAACCTGGTTCTGGCGGCGGGCCCCGGCAGCGGCCTGCTCGCGGCCTGGTCGGTGGGGCTCCTGGACCGGATCGAGCCATCGGGTACGGGGCCGCGGATCCTGGTGGCGTGTCCCGAGGCCGATTCGGCCGAGCGCCTCGCTCATTCCACGGCGCGCCTGGCCGCCGTGACCGGGCATTCCGTCGCCGCCCTGGGATCGGCCTGGGCGCTTCCGGAGCGCTCCGACGTCCTCTTCGCCAGTGTGCCCGATCTGCTGTCCGCCATGGGCCGGAGCGCGGTCGACCTCGACGGCGTCTCGGCGGTCGTCTTCGACCAGGCTCAGGCCGTGGAAGACTTCACGGGCCTCGACGCCCTGGAGCGGATCCTGGACTACGTCCCGGAGACCGCCCAGCGGATCCTCAGCGCACTCCCGCTCACCCCCGCGGTCGCCAGCCTGGTGGACCGTCTCTTCAAGCGGACGGTGACGGTCCCTTCGCCCCCAACCGACGTTCCGCGGCGCGGGACGGTCCATTTCCGCATCTGTCCCGAGCCCAGGGAGGCGGCGGCGCTACGGGTCGTGGACGAGCTCCTCCGGGAAGGTGCGCGTCACGCCCTCGTATTCTGTCGGAACGAGGACCGGGCGGCCGACGTCGGCGACTTCCTGACCCTGCACGGGTTCGTGGCCGGCGCTCCCGGCGACGCCTCGCTCCCGGTCTGGCTCGGTATCGACGCCCTGGATGCACGGTCGGCCGCGAAGGATACGGACGGCCTGGTCGTGGTGAGCTGCGACGCACCGACCGACCCCGACATGCTCGATCGCCGCCATTCCATGGGCGAGAAGGGTGTGATCCTCGTACTCCCCAGGGAGGTACCGCACCTCAAGGCCCTGGGGAGGCGCACCGGGTACGACACCGTGCCCTTCCCGCCGGCTCCCGCCCCCAGCACCTCGGTGACGCGCCTCCGTGAGCGGTTGGAAGCCGCGCTCTCGGAGAAGGACACCGGGCCGTATCTGGTGGCCCTGGAGCCCCTCTTCGAGACGCACGATCCGGCCCACGTGGCGGCTGCCGCCGTCGCGCTGCTGCGAGAGGGGCATGGCGACGCCTCACCCCGCGAGATCCCGTCCTCCACGGCCACCGGCGCGGTGGCCGCGGCCCCGGTCCCCTCCTGGGCGAAGCTCTTCGTCAGCGTGGGCGAGCGCGACGGCCTGCGGCCGGGAGACCTCCTCGGTGCCATCACCGGCGAGGCCGGCGTGTCCGGCGATGCCGTGGGGCGGATCGACATCCACGAGAGCCACTCCCTTGTGGAGGTCCACGACACGGTAGCGCGTCCGGTCATCCGAGCCCTCAACGGCACGACCATCAAGGGGCGGTCGGTGCGCGTGGACTTCGACCGGCCGCGCCGCGGCGGCAGGAAGCCGCGACGTACGGGCAGGTCCCACCCCTGAGGTGGAGGTCAGCCGACCTCGACCTCCTCCCTCGGCTTCCTCAGGATGGAGTAGAGGAAGAACAGGACGGCTGCGAGGATCGCCAACTTCACCGTGAGTCCGAGAAGCCCGAGGAGGACGCCGAACATGGGCAGGATGATGGTGGCGAGGAGCTTGAAGAGGACGATGCCCGAGATGCCGAGCACGGCGAATTTGGCAAAGGACTTCATGGGGCCTCCGGAGGATCCGTCGTTCAAGACCCCCCTACGACGGACCAGGCCCCCGGGTTTCGACGCAGGAAGCCTCCCGACGCGTGCTTGGAGCGGGAGACGCCTACTTGTAGCGGTAGGTGACCCGCCCCCTCGACAGGTCGTATGGGGACATCTCCACTTTCACGCGGTCCCCCTCGAGGACCCGGATGTAGTTCTGCCGCATCTTGCCCGACAGATACGCCAGGACCTCGTGGTCGTTCTCGAGCTTCACGCGGAACGTCGCGTTGGGAAGCACCTCGGTGACGGTGCCCTCGATCTCGATCGCGTCTTTTCCCACTCTAGCCTTCCGTTGAATGAAGGAGCGCCGTCGGCGCTCCCCGATCCGGGACACGGCCCGCCGTCTCGTGTCCCTACGGCCGCCTACCTTACGGTGGCCGAATCCCACGGGCAACGATCGGAGGGCGGCCGACGACGACCGGTCACAGCCGGAACAGGTAGCTGACCTTCACGAAGAGTCCGTCCCGGGTGGGACGGATGTCGTCGAAGCCGAAAGCCGACGCGTCCTCCATCTCTCGTGTGTAGCCTAGATAGAAGACGGTGCCTGGAGAGGGCTCGTATCCGAGGAGCCCCTCCACGCGGAAGTCGTTGGCGACGAATCCAGAGCGCTCCGAGCAACCGTCGGCCGACGCTTCCTCACACAGATAGAGGGGCTGCCCCGTCTCGGGATCGCGCAACGCGGCCCGCTCCTGATGGCCGTATTCGAAGATCGTCCTCAGGAAGAGGGCCCGAGAGAACTGATACTGGGCCCGGAGCCGCGGGATGATGGCGGTGGAGTGCTCCGCCTCGTCCCGTTTCCGCTCCAGACGACTGAAGTTCACGCTGAACTGCGCCGTCAGCGACGAAGTGGGATAGAGGTTCAGGCGGACCTCACCCGATCGGGCGTTGGCCGGCTCCACCGCAACGCCCACCCGGCGGTCGAAGATGGGCATCTCGTTGAAGGTGATGCGTACGTTGCCACGCACCTTCTTCCAGTTGTTGAACCAGACCCCGACGGTGGTGCCCATGAGCCCGTCGAAGAGGCCCTGGTCCGGTCGGAAGGGCACGAACGATCCCGACGCGTCCTGCAGGAAGAGGCCCTCGTACTGCTCCGGCCGGTATTGGAACAGCGTCCGCTGGACGTTGCCGTAGAGCGTGATGTTGTTCCGGAAGCTGATCCGGCTCCCGAGCTGGATCTCTCCCTCTTCGAGCCCCCGACCGTCCCAGAAGCCGTCATGGTCCCAGTATCCCTTGAGCTCCAGCGAGGGCTGGATGCTCTCCAGCAACGCGCCGCGGTTCCCGTACCAGCTGTATTCGGCCCTGGACGTGATCTGGGTGTCTCCGATGCGTTGGAAGAACCCGCTGCCCGGCACGAAGTCGCCGTCGGTATCCTCGAAGTCGGCGTTGAAGGAGAAGGTTCGCCCGGCTCGCTCCAAGCGCGCGGCGGTCATGACGCCGTCCGCGCGGCCGGTCCACGATTCGCTCTCCGTGAAGCTTCCCGCCCCCATGAGCGTGAGGGTGTACCGGCCACCGAGCTGCATCCGTGCGTCGGCTCCCGCCACGCGATTGTAGTCGTCGACGGCCACCGTCCGGTCGGTGTATACGGCTCCGAGGGTGGAAGAGGTGCCTACGTCCTGTCGCAACCGGACCAGATTCACGTACGTCTCGGGATCCGAGCCGCCGAAGCCTTCGTCGACGGCGCCGAGGTAGCCGACATTCAGGGATCCGATCTTCCCGGTGAGCTTACCACCGGCGATGGGGTTGCCGATGGTGCGCGTGTAGACGAGCTGCTTCGGCATCCCGAAGATCTCCGTTCCCTCCAGGAAGAAGGGCCGCTTCTCCGGAAAGAAGAGGGCGAAGCGCTCATTGACCTGGACCTGGCCGGCGTCCGCCTCCACCTGACTGAAATCCGGATTGAAGGTGGCGTCCAGCTTGAGGTTGGACGTGACCCCGTACGCGGCGTTGAATCCGAACTCTCCGTCCGGGTCGCCGCGCACGAACTGCTCGGACTCGGGATCGATCGCACCGTTCCAGGAGCCCGTCATCACCGGGTTGAGCTCCAGGGCCAGTCCCATGTCCAGATCCTGGAGGCCGTTGAGCTTTCCCGCTTGCGTGAGCTTGTTCGCCACGTTGCCCGTGATGGGCGCCCACGAGCTCTCGAAGCCGGTCCGCTGGATCTTGCGCTCCACCTGAAGGCCCCACGACTGCAGCTCACGGTCGGGGAAGCGGAGGCTCTTGAAGGGGATGCGCAGCTCGGCGGCCCACCCCCAGTCGGTGACACGGGCATCCGACTCCCAGATGAAATCGGGGCTGTCGTCGATGGGTGAGAACATGCCGCGGCCCCGGCGCCCGGCGCCGCCACCGGTCTCGTTCCACAGACCGTCGTGCTGGACCCCGAAGGGATTGACGGTGA
>JAWVZK010000126.1:0-10140 GCA_033722275.1 Longimicrobiales bacterium
GCACGGACTGGATGGGGGCACTGGTCGCCGCATCCGTCACCGTACCCGTGACCGTTCCGTTCTGGGCGGTCGCGGGTGAGGCCACGAGCGCGAACGAGACCGCCACGACGGCGGCCGCCCTGCCCAGGGCTGTAGCTAAAGTTCTCATTCCCTTGTTCCTCGTTCTCGGGCTGGAGTACGTCCGTCTCGCGCCGAGTCGGGCGCGCGTCGACGGACGAGCGAGGCGAAGCCATGGCTTCACCGGTGAAATTCGGTTGGCTGGATCCTCCTTGCAAACGGGTTCTTCACGACTTCACGATCAAGGCGAGACGTCGACGGTCAGCTCACGACCCAGGCTTCCCTGGAGCCCGTCCGTGACCGTGGCGGTCACGACGTAGCTGCCGTCGGAAGCGTACAGGTGGGCGACGCGCCCCGCGGCGCTCTGGGCTCCGGCGAAGAACACCGAGTCCACGGCGTCGTCGCCCCACGTGACCGCGATGCCCAGGAGGCTCTGTCCTGTCGCATCGTACTCGAGGACGAGGCTGTCCGAGACCGCGATGGGCGCGTTCGACGTGACGTTCAGCGAGAGGGGACCCCCGAAGGTCAGCTCGGCATCCGAGCATGCGACACCGATGACGACGAGGAGCAGTGCGAGCCAAACCCACCGCACGCGTACGGACCTCAGCATATGGTTTGTTCCGTCCCGAGCATGTTCCGATCCCTTTCCCTTTGAGACGACCCTCGCCGTCCTCCCGTCACCACCTTCATGCCGGGTCTACCCAGAACCAAGTCTAGAACGCATCTATCCATACGAAAAGACCTTCGGGATCATACAGTCGTCCTCTCGCCGGACGATCCCGGAGCGCCCGGAACCCGTATTCCGTCCCTGGGAGGCGTCATCGGTAGAGGAGTCGGGCTCCGCGCACCAGCGAATGGATGAGGTCCCCGGAGATCACGGCGTCCACCGGACCGCCTCCACCTCCAGGAGGGACCCCGCCACCCGAATCCTTGGACAGCTCGGCCACGACGACCGCGCCGATGGCGACGGCCGCGGCTCCGACGGCGAGCCATGTGCGCGTCCGATCGAGCTGCCGACTCTCCATCCGGACCACCGCCGATGCCGGGACCTCGATGCGCTGGCGCAGGGTCTCGAGCCGCATCCCGCGATAGGCCTGCTCCACCGGGACGTCGAGGAGGAAGGAGGCGCCACCGTCGTCGACCACGGTGCCCTCCAGCTCCAGGGCGTCGTCCCTTTGCAGGAGAGGCGCTACGGAGTCGGAGAACGCCCCCGTGACCCGGAGGCGGACCGAGGTGCCCTGCGTCATCTCACCGGACGAGATGGGCCGGAAGGTGTAGCAGCCGCTGACGGCCAGGACGAGGGCGACGGCGATCAGTGCGGGTCGGATCATGCGGAGCTCCGTGGATTGTTGCGCGGACGTTACCGCTTGCCGCTTCCGACGGCTACCTGTAGAACGAGCGATTGTGCCCTCGTGTTACGAACAGCCGGGGGGATCCCGTGTAGAAGGGCCCGCCGGCGACGACGAGGACCCCGGTGTCAGGATGCGGTGGAGGTTCCAGGAGATGAGGAAGAAGCTCGAGGCTCTAGGAGGGCGCGGATCGTCGTTGGCCGCGGGCGTGATCCTCCTGGCGGGGCTTCTGGCGATGGACGCCCGCCGGGACCCGACCTTCGCCGACGATGTCGCGCCGATCCTGGCCCGGGAGTGC
Organism: Longimicrobiales bacterium; assembly: GCA_033722275.1. GTDB lineage: Bacteria > Gemmatimonadota > Gemmatimonadetes > Longimicrobiales > Gaopeijiaceae > UBA2589. The sequence goes on from JAWVZK010000126.1 coordinate 1,705, forward strand.
GTGGCGTGTCACAACCCGTCCGGATGGGCACCGTTCAGCCTCACTTCGTACGAGGCCGTCCGGCGGCGGGGCGAGCGCATCGTGGAGGCGACCTCGAGCGGTCACATGCCTCCCTGGCTCCCCGAGGCCGCCCCGGGAACGTTCCAGGGTGAGCGGCGACTCACGCCCGGCGAGGTCGAGCTCCTGCGCCGTTGGGTCGAGGCCGGGTACCCGCCCGGTGACCTGTCCGGCGTCGACCTGTCCAGCGTCGATCCGGGCTGGGATCCGGGCGCCCCCGACCTGGTGGTGGAGCTTCCCACGTACCATCTGCCCGCCGAGGGAGGGGACCGGTACCGGAACCTCGTGGTGCCGATCCCGGTCCAGGAAACCCGTTGGGTGGAGTACGTGGAGCTGGTCCCCGGGAGCCGGACTGCCGTGCACCACGCTCGGATGATGGTGGACACCACGACCACGTCGGCGGAGCTGGCCGCCCGGGATCCCGAGCCCGGCTTCGACGGGATGGAGCTCCTCAGCCAGGCGACGAATCCCGACGGTCACTTCGTGGGGTGGACGCCGGGCAAGACCCGACTGAAGCCCCCGGAAGGGATGGCGTGGCGTCTGGACCCGGGGACCGACCTGGTGGTGCAGCTCCACCTCCGGACCTCCGGCCAGGCGGAAGACGTGTCGGCTCGCGTCGAGCTCCACTTCGCCGACGAGCCTCCCACCCGCCATCCGGCCATCCTCGTCATCAGCTCCCTCATGATCGACATCCCGCCGGGCGCCACCGACTACACGGTGGTCAACAGCTTCACCCTCCCGGTGGACGTCGACGTGCTGAGCATCTACCCCCACGCCCACTTCCTCGGGAAGGAGCTCCGCGCGACGGCGATCCTGCCCGATGGACGGGAGAGGGTGCTCATCCACATTCCGGACTGGGACTTCAACTGGCAGGACGACTACCGCTTCACCCGACCCGTCTCCCTCCCGGCGGGGACCCGCATCGTCAAGGAGTATTCCTACGACAACTCCGCCCGGAATCCGAGCAACCCGTCCGACCCTCCGCGGAGGGTCGTGTACGGCTCCAACTCCGACGACGAGATGGCCGACCTGATTCTGCAGGTCCTCCCGGAAAACGAGCGGGACCGTGAGGCGCTGCTCCAGGCGCAGGCGTGGCAACACGAGACCGAGGACATGGCCTACCTGGCCTGGGACGAATATCGGAAGGGTCGGGCCGCCATGGAGGCGGGAGAGCTGGACACGGCGGTGCGTCACTTCCGCGCTGCACTTCAATACCGCGCGGACCACGTCGGGGCGCTGGTCGGTCTCGCCCGGATCTTCGGAGAGCGGGGTGACTGGTCGTCGTCGCTCATGATCGCTCGTCAGGCCGAGCTCATGTCGTCGGGGGAGGATCCCCGGGCCCTGGACGTCCTCTCCCGCGCCCAGGCGGAGATGGGGGAGACCGACGAGGCGCTGGACACCGCGCGGAGAGGGCTCTCCCTCGCACGGTCCCGAGGGGAGGCCGAGCTGGCCGCCGTCCTCGAGGGGCGGATCGCCCGATTGCGGCGACGCTGAGGGGTCGAACCGTGCCGGCCTCCCCCCCCGGCTATCCGTGCCGCTCGCGGTAACGAGCGGCCTTCATCCTGTTTCCGCAGCGGGCCATGGAGCACCAGCGACGTCGCCCCCCCTTGCTGGTGTCCACGAACCAGCGGCGACAGTCGGGCGCGTCGCAGGATCGGAGGCGGGACGGGTCGACGGACGCGGCCGTCTCCACCGCGGAGAGCGCGATGGGCGTGAGAGGCGCGAGGGACCCCCGGCGGTGGAAGCTCCGCCGCGCCGTCGGCCGGAAGGCCGTGTCGTCGGCCGGAGCGGAAGCGTCCAGGCGGAACGAGGCCTCGGCCCCCCGCAGGGCGCGGTCCACCACGAAGGCGGCCGGCGAGGGAAGGGTCGAGCCCGTGCCCACGCTCCCGAAGAGCTCCGTCAGGGCCTGGCGGAGGGCGACGGCCTCCCGACCGAGTCGCCGGCGGTCCGGCCAGCCATGGGGCAGGAGAGGCTCGAGCGCTCCCCCGCCGGCCCGGCTCATCCACCACGACAGGGCCTCGGGCGTGGCCAGGAGATCCACCGGGGATCCTCCGATCCGGACGATGGTGTTGACGAAGTCCACGCCCAGCAGACCGGAGAGGTCCAGGGCGCCGTCCGAGGGGGGATGGAAGGGAGGGGTGTCCGACGCGCTCATGGTGCTCCGCCCGATGTGGGTGTGTGACTGATATTGGGCCTATTGTAGGTTATGCGATGTAGATGACCAGTATATATCCAATTCTGGGGTTATCATACGGGTGGGGCGGGCGGCCATGACGGGCGTTTCCCGGCGCCGGCGTCTTCGCTCACGGCCATCCGAACGCCGCTAGATCGATGCGTCCGTCGAGGTCGAACCGCACGCCCTCGGCTTCGAGCAGGAGCCGTTGGCGTCGCTCGCCGTCCCGGGAGCCGCTTCGCCGGCTGATCTCGCCGCGGGCGTTGACGACCCGGTGCCACGGAACGCCACCCCCCTCCGGGACGGCCGCCATGGCGAATCCCACTTGACGCGCGCGCCCCGGATGCCCCGCCATGCGGGCGATAGCCCCGTACGTGCTGACGCGCCCCGCCGGGATGCGGCGGACGATGCGATAGTACGCCTGGTAGCTGCTCACGTGGTCCGTCCGGGAATTCTCGCAGACGCCGGGAAGAGCCTACCCCCATGGGTGGGACGGGCGCCAGCGCGTGGCTCCGCTCGTCTTGACCCCAGGCCTCGGCTTGGTAGCGTTGGCGCCATGACTTCTCTCATAGAAGAGCTCCGCTGGCGGGAGCTGCTGCAGGACGCGACGGAGGGGGCCGCGGAGCATCTCGCCGACACGCCGCGCACGATCTACATCGGATTCGACCCCACCGCGCCCAGCCTGCACCTGGGGAGTCTGGTCCCCATCATGGGACTCGTCCACGCCCAGCGGGCCGGGCACACTCCTCTGGCGCTGGTGGGAGGTGGAACGGGGCTCATCGGAGACCCCTCGGGAAAGTCGGCCGAGCGTCTGCTTCTCACGAAGGAGCGGGCCGCGGAGAACGCCGAGGCCATTCGAGGCCAGCTGGAGCATTTCCTCGACTTCGAGACCTCCGCCAATCCGGCCAGGATGAGGAACAATCTCGACTGGCTCGGAGGCCTTCCCCTCGTCGACTTCCTCCGCGACATCGGCAAGCACTTCTCCGTGAATCAGCTGATGGCGAAGGAGTCGGTGCGCCGTCGCCTGGAGACGGAGGAGACCGGCATCTCCTTCACCGAGTTCTCCTACGTGCTCCTTCAATCCTACGATTTCCTCGAGCTGTACCGGCGGGAGGGATGCACGGTCCAGATGGGTGGGAGCGACCAATGGGGCAACATCACTGCGGGGATCGATCTGGTGCGCCGGGTGGACGGAGGAAAGGCACACGGTGTCGTCTTCCCGCTGGTCACCAACGCCTCGGGCACGAAGTTCGGGAAGTCCGAGGCCGGGAACGTATGGCTGGATTCCGGGCGCACCTCCCCATTCCGCTTCTACCAGTACTGGATCAACGTCGATGACGCCGACGTGGTGCGGTACCTCAAGTTCTTCACGCTCCTTTCCGCGGACGAGATCGGCGAGCTCGCCGTCGCGGTGGAGCAGGAGCCGCATCGAAGGGCCGCGCAGAAGGCCCTGGCCGAGGACGTCACCCGTCGTCTCCATGGGGAGAGCGGACTCACGGCCGCGCGTCGCGCCACCGACGCCCTCTTCGGTGGGGACGTGGACGGTCTCGGCGCAGACGAGATCGCCGACGTCTTCGCCGACGTGCCTTCCTCGTCCGTGTCCGCCGAACGCTTGAGCGGGGAAGGGATGCCCGTGGTGGACCTCCTCGTCGAGACCGGAGTCGCCTCGTCGAAGGGCGACGCCCGTCGTTCCATCCGAGGGGGAGGGATCTACGTGAACAACCGAAGGGTCGAAGACGAGGCTCGGACCCTTTCTCTCGACGATGCGCTGGAAGGGCGCTTCCTCCTCCTGCGCAAGGGGAAGAAGCGGTACCACCTCGTGGCGGTCACCCGATAGACCACCGCCGGCTTCTTCGCCGCGCCGCACGTCCCGACCCGCCAGCCCGCGTCAGGGCGGGTGCCGAGCGTCCCGGGCGTGAGGGCCAGTCCCCGCCCGTCAGGGCCACCGGGGGCCGAGTCACGCGGAGGCCTGGGAGGTCAGGGGCCACGCGGGGGCGAGGCTGGGACGGTCATGCGCCACGCGGGAGCGAGGCTCAGAAGGTCATGCGATACCCCAGGTTGAGGCCCCAGTCCACACCGAGCTGGGGGCTCTCCAGGTCCCGATGCAGCGGATACACGGCCTCCAGAGACAGGATGTGGCCCGCCAGGACGCTTTCCCCGGGGATCACCAGGTTGAGGCCGAGGGGTAGGAGGGCGTGCTGCCCGGAGAGGGTTCGCCCCTCGTTGTGGGGATCCGCCATGGCGTCGAGGTCGGGATCGGCGCCTTCGATGTTGCCCCAGCTCTGCCAGCGGATCCCGGCCAGGACGGAGAGGTGGTCATTGACGTTGTACGCGGCCCACCCGTTGGCCTCGTACTGGTCGCCGGGGGTGTAGCCGGCGTCGCTCTCGCCGACGAAGACCCGGGCCTGCATCTTCGCCCCCAGCGAGCCCACCTCGTTCTGGACATTCCCACCGATGGCGCCGATCACGCCCACCGTCCCCGCGCTGGTCCGCATGTCGTAGGAGAGCTCGCCGACGGTGTTGGCGCTGGTGGGTCCGTACGTCGTGTTGCCGGCCATGGTGGGGATGACGGCGCCGGCCTGGAAGTCCAGCCGGTACGGACCGTCTCCGTACACGTTGTAGAGAAGGCCGACCTCGGCGTCGGTGAGCTCGTTCACCCCGACACGGACCATGCTGGTGGCCGTAGTGGTCTCCCTCTCGTACGCGGCGAAGCCACCCCGCGCCAGCAGCGTCAGCCGGTCCGTGATGCCGAGCCGGAGGCGGACGTCGTGGACCACCTCGGAGCGCGTGAGAGGCGCGTTCTGGTACCGCTGCAGCACTTCCTCGAGTCCCAGCGAATCGGTGCCGATGTAGATCCCCTGGTAGTTGGTCTGGGAGAAGCGGTACTGGAGATCCAGCTCACCGGCGGCCAGCGCCCGTACGCCGAAGACCCCCAGACGCCCGTTGGCGTCGGGCCGGTCGGCTGTCCACGTCCACCCTTCGTCACTCTGACCCATGGGAGCTTGGGCACCCAGGGGTGCCCCGACGGCGAGGATGGCTGCGGCTGCTATCAGGCTCCTGAGAACCATGAGTCGTTCCTCCGGCACGGGCGGGCACCCACGGGCACCCCTAGGATGTCCAGGCACGCCAAAGTCGGAAGATCAACACCGGCCCGCCACTCCCGTTCTGGCGCAAGCACTTGGAACATGACCACGCGGGCGCATGAAAAACAAGTGTTTATCGCGATGGGGCGCAGGCCTCCATCCACGGGCCGACACAATATGCCACGGGCCACGGTGTCGACGGAATGATCCCGGTCCCCGCCGCTGTGCCGTCGGCCACCGTATCCGGCGGGCGGAGGGGCGATCCCGCCGGAGGGCCCGATCCCACGGGCGGGCGGATCCGCGGGGGATGCGCCGCGTGACTGCGTTACCTCCGGACCAGCTCCGGGAGGAGCGCCTCGGGGATCCCGAAGCCGTCCACGAGGTGCTCGGCGCATTCGCTCACCTCGCGGCAGAGCGCGGTGACTTGCTCCCGCACGGCCTTGGACTTCTGGGGCTCGAGGTAGCCCGACTCGAGGAACCATCCCCGGTCCGCCTCCATGCGGGAGAGAGCGAAGAGGGCCGCGGCATCCGACAGCAGCTCGGACATCCCCGGCGTCGGGGCCCGGGCGCACCCCTCGTGGAAGGCCTCCAGGACGATCCGCTCGGCGTGGGCCTTGGCGAGCGAGACCAGATGATCCTGCACCTCGTTCACCGCCTCGAAGGACTCCATGCCGTCTCGGAGCCTGCCTCTGAGTCGGAGGGCCGCCGAGCGCAGGATCCGGCTCTCGCGATAGTCGAAGGCCGCCGCGTGGAAGGATGGATCGCGCAGATGGGATGGATCCGTCCGTCGGGTCACCACCGGGTTCAGCTCGGTGAGCGAGATCTCCGCCCGTTCGCCCAGCGTCTTCACTGCCCGCCAGAAGGTCAGATCCCCCATCTCCTCCTTGTAGCGGGACAGCAGGCCCTTCGCCACCAGCTGGTAGAGGACCAGGTTCGCGCCCTCGAACGTCGTGAAGACGTCGGTGTCCTCCTTGAGTGCGGAGAAGCGATTCTCCGCCAGGTACCCCTGGCCGCCGCAGGCTTCTCGACAGGCTTGAACGGTGTCCACACAGTGATCCGAGGCGTACGCCTTGAGAGCCGCCGCTCGACCCTCCAGCTCCGGATCCTCTTCCTGCTCCGTCGCCGCGAAGCGCCGCTGGAGCGCGCGGACGGCGAAGTGGAGCCCGAGGCACTGCGCGAGCCGGGGAGTCAGGCTCCGCTGCAAGGCGGTATAGCCCAGGATGGGTCTCTCCTCTCCACCCTCCGGTCCGAACTGCCGACGTCCGGCGGCGTAGCGCACCGCGATGGTCAGGGCGACCTTCGATGCGCTCACCGATGCCGCGGCGATGCTCATCCGCCCCGCCACGAGGGTTCTGAGCATGGTGAAGAAGCGACGGCCCGAGCTCGTGATGGGGCTCCGGTAGCGGCCGTCTTCGTCGATCCGGGCGAACCGGTCCAGCAGGTTCTCCACCGGGACCCGAACCCCGTCGAACCAGATCCGGCCGTTGTCCACTCCGTTCAGGCCCGCCTTGAGTCCGCGATCTTCGATCCGGACTCCGGGGAGGACCTCGCCGTCGTCGCTTCGGATGGGCACCAGGATGGCGTGCACCCCGTGGTCGACGTCGTCCACCACGAGCCTCGCGAAGACGGTGGCGAGGCGTCCGTGCAGGGCGGCGTTGCCGATCCAATCCTTGCCCGCCCGTTCCGTCGGCGTGTGGACGATCAGGCTCCGAGCCGCGTGGTCGTAGGTGGCGGTCGTCTCCAGGTCCCTCACGTTGGATCCGTGCCCGGTCTCCGTCATGGCGTAGCATCCGGGGAGCTCCAGCGTGCCGGCGCGCGCCAGGTACGTCCCGTGGTGCCGCTCGGTGCCCAGCTGGTGGATGCTTCCCCCGAACAGTCCGAACTGGACCCCGTACTTCACCAGCACGCTCAGGTCCCCGTAGGCGAGGGTCTCGAAGACCGCCACGGCGCCCGAGGGATCTCCCCGGCCCCCGTACTCCTCGGGGTACGCGAGCGCGCCCAGACCCCGCCTGGCCAGGAAGGCCACGGCGTCCATGACCCGCTCCCTGTAGACTCCGGACGGGAGTCCAGGCTCGAGGACGAGCTCCGGTGCGGTGAGGAGGGCGGCCACTTCCGCGCGCAGGTCTTCACGGTACTCGTCGTGGAAGGCGTGGAGCGCCGCCGACTCCCCCGTCGGCCGGGCGGGAGCGTGCGCGCTCGGCGCCGGAGACGCTCCCAGCTGCTTGCGGGCGGCCTCCGAGCCGAGGACGCCCAGGGTGGACTCGAGCTCTCGGAGCCAGTCCACGGCGGCCTGGTCGTCCCAGGGGCCGGCCGCGTCCTCGGCGGCTCGTAGCGCGAGCCCGAGGTCGGTCAGCGAGCGGGCGGCCGTGCGGGGATCCAGCGGGGCCGCCCGGAGACGCCCCCGCATCGCGGCCAGCTCGTCGGGGGATGGTGGATCATCCGGATCGAGCCAACGGAGGAGGATCCGCCGGCTCTCCTCGGGCAGGACACGGGCGTCATCCAGACGCTCGCAAATCGCGTTCAGCTCCTCGTCGCTCAGGACCCCGTCGCTCCAGATAGTGAGGATGATGGGAAGCAGGGGCAGAAGCTCCGGAGGCATGCCGGGCGGGGCGATGGGGGAACGGGTCGAGGTCATGGGCCCTTCTCGTGGGGTTCTGGGAAGGTGTCGGCACTTGACCCGAATCCGACCTTCCGGCATCGTCTCGCACCCTTCCCTACAACGCTCGAGAGAAGAGAGACGAACATCATGTCGAAGCCTCTGGTGGCCGTGGTCATGGGCTCTAAGTCGGACTGGGGCACGATGTCCCACGCCGTCGATACCCTGGAGTCGCTGGGAATTCCCGTAGAGGCCAAGGTAATGTCCGCTCACCGAACGCCGGACGTGGCCATCGAGTTCTCCAGGACGGCCGAGGAGCGAGGTCTCGAAGTCATCATCGCCGCCGCCGGGGGCGCAGCCCACCTCGCCGGCGTTCTGGCCGCGAAGACGCTGGTTCCGGTCCTCGGGGTGCCCATGCAGGCCTGGTCCCTCGACGGCCTCGACTCCCTCCTCTCCACGGTCCAGATGCCCCGGGGCATCCCGGTGGGCACCCTGGCCATCGGCAAAGCGGGCGCGGTCAACGCGGC
>JAWVZK010000127.1:0-10065 GCA_033722275.1 Longimicrobiales bacterium
GATCGCGGCGGGGATCTTCGTGCTGTCGGGGCTGGCGGTCTCCAACGTCGGGGCAGGGGCCATCCTGGCCTTCCTCATCGCGGCGGTGGTCGCCAGCTTCACCGCCGCCGCGTATGCGGAGTTCGCCGCCATCTACCCGGAGAGCGGCGGCGGATACATGTACGTGGCCAACACCTACGACACCGATGCCACCTATCTCGTCGGGTGGGCGATGATCCTGGGATACCCGGCCAGCGCCGCCTTCTACCTGGCCAGCTTCTCGGACTGGTTCTACCAGTTCATGGTGCCGGCGCTGCGGATCCCCGAGGCCATCCCGTACTGGTTCTCGGGCGTCGCCGTGCTCCTTCTCCTGGTCGCGGTCAACGTTAAGGGCACGAAGGAGACGGGTGCCTTCCAGATCGTGGTGACGATCATGAAGGTCGCCCTCATCCTCATCTTCCTGTATGGGGGTCTTCGGGGACTGGACATGCAGGTGGTCGCCGACTCCTTCGCGGCGAACGTCGGAGATCTCCGGGAGATCGGCCTCACCAGCGCCCTCGTCTTCATCACCTTCTTCGGGTTCGAGGCCATCGCCACCAACGCCGAGGAGATCGAGGCTCCGGGTCGGACCGTTCCCAGGGCCATCTTCCTCAGCATGGGCTTCGTTACGCTCGTCTACGTCGCCGTCGTGCTGGTGGTGGTCCTGGCGGTGAACGACCTGCGTTTCCTGAACTTCCTCGCCGAGCAGGCCGATCTGGCGGGACCGGACCAGGCGCGGACGTTCGTCGCGGAGAACGGAGAGCTGTCCATGGGAAGGGCGGCGCAGTACTACCTGGGTGATTTCGGCTTCTACGTGATCATCGTCGGGGCCCTCTTCTCCATGCTCTCCGCTGCGAACGCCACGATCATGGCCGGCTCTCGGGTCAAGCTGGCCATGGCCCGCCGGAAGCACCTTCCCTCGGCGGTGGAGCGCGTGCACCGGGCCTACCGCACGCCCCACGTCGCCGTGCTCATGACGGGGACCTTCATCGCCCTGATGATGCTCACCTTCAGCGTCGTCTTCGGCGGGCGGCCCGGTGAGATCCACCCCGAGCCTCTCTTCGGACTCCATCTGGGTATCGAGGGACTGGCCCACTTCGCCGATTTCCTGCTCCTCACGGGGCTCATCTTCGTGAACCTGGCCATCATCCGCTCCCGGGCGAAGGCCCCGGAGCTGAAGCGACCGTTCCGTGTGCCCTTCGTTCCCTGGGTGCCCGTCATCGCGGTGGTGGCCAACCTGGTGCTGCTGGTCAACGTGGAGCTCAAGAGCCTCCTCCTGGGCGTGGGAGCGCAGGTGGTGGGGATCCTCTTCTGGTTCTTCTGGAAGGCGCGGCCACGTCCGGTCGAAGAGCTGGAGGCCGCGGCGCCCACCGTGATCGCCGAGTACCGGGCGCCGGGTCACGAGAAGCGGATCCTGGTCCCGGTCGTCAATCCGGATCGTATCGACCGCCTCCTGCGGACGGCGGCGGCGCTGGCCCGGGAGGTGGACGGCGAGCTGCTCCTGATGAGCGCCGTGGTCATCCCCGACCAGACCCCCCTCTCCGAGGGGCGCCGCTACGGCGACAAGAGGAGGGACGTGCTCCGCCTCGCCCTGGAGTCGGCGGAGGACCTGGGCGTTCCGGTGAGCGGGATCGTCCGGATCACCCATGACGCTGCCGAGGCCATCCTCAACACCATCGAGCAGCACGACGTCGATGCGGCGCTCCTGGGATGGACCGGTCGATCGCCGTCCAGGTCGGATCTGGTCTTCGGATCGACCGTCGACCGGGTCATGCGTGACGCGCGATGCGACGTCCTCGTCGAACGGGTCGGAGTGGAGCGCAAGGAGCCGCTGCGGTCCATCCTGGTGCCTACAGCCGGTGGTCCACACGCGAGGCTCGCCGGCGAGGTGGCCGTATCCCTCGCCGGGCCCGAGGGCGGGGCGATCACGCTGGTGAGCGTGGCCCGCCCGGGATCCGACGAAGAGGAGCTCCGCTCCCTCCTCGAGAGCGAGCGGCAGCGCCTGATGGCGCGGCGCGAGGGGATCGAGATCGACAGCAAGATCCTGCGCAGCGAGGACGTCTCCGCAGCCATCGTGGACGAGAGCGGTCACCACGACACCACGGTCATCGGCGCCACCCGGGAGGGTCTGCTCCAGCGGCTCCTCGTGGGCGCGATCCCGAGGGCCGTGGCCCAGGAGGCCTCGTCCACGGTGATCATGGTGAAGCGCTATCAGGGCGTGACCTCCCTCGTGCGCAAGGTCTTCCGCTGGCGCTGACGCGGTCCCCTCAGCGGAGGTCGGTGTGGCAGGCTCGACAATCCTCGCCGTCCACGATGAACACGTGGGCCTCGTGGCACGTCGAGCAGTCCTCGATGACCCCGTGGTTCAGCCCGCGATGGAAGGACGTCAAGGCCGCCAGATCTCCGTCGTGGCAGCCCGCGTCGGTGCACGTCTCGACCGCCGCGCCCGCCTCCGCCTGATCGTGGGGATTGTGACAATAGCCGCAGGTCCGCTCGTGTGGATCGACCACGCCCCCCAGGTCCGCGAGCAGCGGCCCTCGCTCGTGGCAGTCGTCGCACTCGTCGAGGGCCGGAAGGAGCGGGGGGGCGCCCGCCTCGATCGGCGCGGTGAACTCGTGGCAGCCCACGCAGTGGAAGGTCGTCTCCGCCCCCATCTCCCCCAGCGCGATGAGCGTCTCTTCATCGGCGTGGCAGCCGGACTGACCGCAGGTCTCCTCCGCGGGCGCGAAGCGGTGGACGGCTGGTGCATGACAGGTCACGCATTGCACGTCGGCCAGGTCCGCGTGATCCGACGTCAGATGGAGATCGTGCCCCTGGGTGGAAGCGATCCGCTCCCAGCGCTCGTTGGCTGTGGGATCCTCTCCCAGATGGCAGTTCGCGCACACGCCTGTCGGCACCGGTGAATGGGGCCCTATCTCTTCGGGCCGGTCAGCCACACACAGTTAGAGCTGTCGCATGCTGGCGAAGACCGACTGCTGGTGACAGTCGTGGCACTCGAGCTGGCTGTGCTCGCTCTCCGTGAAGCGGACGAAGGCGGGCCCCATGACGTGACAGCCCGTGCAGAAGCCGTTGTCGTGCTGGACGTAATGCCATCCTTCGAAGCCGGCCCAGACCCCGGCGAGGAGGACGAGGACGGCGACTCCGCCGGCGGAGGCGTAGAGCGCCCGCGATCGGCTGGTGAGCCACGCCCCGATGCGACGGCGATATCGCCACGCGAAGAAGACGGCCATGAGCGCCGCGACGACGCCCACCGCCACACCGGCGATCTGTAGGGGCTGCGGGAAGTTCAGGAAGAAGCGGACGATCGTCGCGAACCCACCCGGGAGTGGGGACTCGAGCGACTGTGGCTCCGGCACCTCCTGAAGGATGGGAGCCAGACCCTTACCGCTGAGCATCGGAAACCTCCAAGGCCTCACGGGAGGGCCACAAGGAATTGACTCGAAGTCGGCGGAGGTGTCAATCTGCTGGACCCGGCTGTTACGAGCCGGCTCGAGGCAGCCTGGCGCCCGCCGGCCGAGACCCGCCGAACCCCACCCCCCATGACGCATCCGGCATCGATCACGCCAGTGCCGACGAGGCGAGACGTCTGGGTCCGGATGCTCCTCTATCCGAGGCACACGGTGCCGACAGCCGCCGCCCCCGTGGCGGTGGCCACCGGGTTGGCCGTGGCGCATGGCGTGGTGGCGCCGGGGCCGGCCCTGGGGGCGTTCGTCGCCGGCTGGCTCGTCCAGCTCGGCGGCGTGTTCGCCGACAACTACAACAACCTCAGACGCAATCCGGACGACCGGGAGCATCCGGCGTTCGTCCGTGCTCTGGACCACGGCGTCATCACCCTGGTAACGTTGCGGCGCTCGGTGCAGGCGACGTATCTGGCCGCCGTGGTCGCGGGCCTCTACCTGGTCTGGGTCGGAGGCATCCCCGCCCTCGTCATCGGCGTGGCCAGCATTCTCGCGAGCCTCGCCTATTCTTCGGATCCTTTTCCCCTCGGGGACCGGGCGCTGGGAGACCCGCTCTTCTTCGTCTTCTTCGGAATGGTCTCGGTGGTGGGCACCTATTATGTGCAGGCCGCAGCGTCGCTGGCCGCGACCTTTCCCGTGGCCCCCCCGTCCGGAAGTCTTCCCCCGGAGGCATTCCTCGTGAGCCTGCCGGTGGCTGCGCTGACCACGAACATCCTGGTCATCGACAACATCCGGGACCGGGAGTTCGACGCCGAAAAGAGCGAGATCACCCTCGCCGTGCTCCTGGGCGATACCTGGAGCCGGGTGGAGTATCTGACGCTCATGGTGCTGGCGTACGCGGTTCCGCCGTTCCTCCTCTGGCGAGGTGCCGGGGTCGCCGTTCTCCTCCCTCTGCTGACGCTGCCGTACGCTGTGCTGGTGGCCGTGCGAGTGTGGAGGCGTCGGACCCACGAGGAGCTGGTCCCCCTGACCCCACAGGCCGGACAGTTGGTGCTCCTCTACGGGATGTCGTTCGGCCTCGGCCTGGCCATGGGCATGACGGCGTGAGGGTGCGCTTCGCGCTCGTTGGAGCCTGAAGCGCGGCTCCGAGCCGAGGCCCTCACCGACTGGCCGGCCCCGCGGTCGTTTGCGCGTGGGACTTCTCCCTACGTCGACCATCGACCCGCCTCCGACTGACGGATGCGGGCCGCCCCAGGAGCTTCATACAGCCGGCGGCTCGCCGGTCCGAGTCGCCGCGTCCGTTTGCACGCGGAAGCAGCCATGAGGATCCACGACGATCACGAGTTTGGGGGCGGTAGGCACGAAACGCCGGGAGCCCTCTCGACGCTGCTTCTGCTCACCTTCCTCACGCTCGCGGGATGCCACCCGCCCGACCCGTGGAGCCAGGGCGTCCTGCTGCACCCCGACGGTGACCTCCTGGCCGCCGATGCCGAGGTGGCTCTGGCGGAGGACGTCAGGGGAGACGTCATGGCCGCGGGTCGCCACGTCCGGTTCGCGGGTCACGCCGGGGGCTCGTATCTGGGCGCGGCGGGGGACCAGGAGATTTCGGGCCGGGTCACGGGAAGCGTTCGAGCAGCCGGCGGAACGGTGGTCGTGGATGCCGTCGTGGGACGGAACCTCACCATCGTGGGGGGAGGCGTGGAGCTCGTCCGCGGCGCCGTCGTCGACGGAAACGCGTACGTGGCCGGTGGCCGGGTCCGATTGATGGGGCGGGTGGGCGGTGACGTGTACGTCGGGGGAAGGGACGTCCACCTGGACGGACCGGTGGAGGGCGACGTCCGAGTCGAGGCCGGATCCCTGACGGTGGGGCCGGATGCGGTCATCGGCGGCGAGCTGCGCTACCGGGTCCGGGACGACGGCCTGACGACCATCTCGCCGCAGGCGACCCTGGTCGGCGGAGCGCGTGCCCTCGAGCCCCGGGGGTCGGACGAGGGTGGTGCTTGGAGCTACGTCCTCCGGGTGCTGGCCTTCCTCGTCACCGGCGTGGTGCTCGTCACGCTCTTCCCCGTGTCCTTCGGAGAGACCATCGACGAGGTGGCCGACGCCGCGGTCGGCGCCATGGGGCTGGGCCTTCTCTGGCTCGTCCTGGTGCCGCCGGCGGCATTCCTCCTCGCCGTCACGGTCGTCGGGATCCCGCTGGCCCTGCTCCTCCTGCTCCTCTATGGACTGTCCCTCTATCTGGCGCCGGTGGTGACCGGGCTGTGGCTCGGGGGAGAGATGCTTCGTCGACCGGATCCCCCGGATGCGAAGGGCGCCGCGGGTGCCTTCCTGGTCGGGGGTGGGGTCGTGGCCGTGGGTGTCCTGCTTCCCTGGGTCGGCTTCCTGGTCCGGTTGGCCGCCGTCGTTCTCGGCGTCGGCGCCGTCATCCTGACCCTCCGACACCGACACGCCATCCCTCAAAGGGGCTGACGCCCCGCGAGGTCATGAAGGTGGTCTGGTAGATTGTGGAGACACGTTTTGCGCTTCGGCCTTCTGCTCCCGGACCGGAGGAGGACTGATCCCCGACGACGACAGGACCGGCTTCGAGCTCGTGGACCATACCGCGGAGACGACGCTGCGGCTCCGGGCTCCGACCTTCGCCGGGCTGGTCCGGGAGGCGACCCGTGGGTTCCTCAGTCTGGTCCCCGACGCCTCGCGAGGAGCCCTGCTCCCTGGAGAGCGGACCTTCGAGATCGACGCCGGGGACAGGACAGCGGCCCTGGTGGAGTGGATCAACGAAATGGTCTTCCGGAGCGAGGCGGAGGGGTGGTTGCCGGTGGAGGTGTCGGTCCAGGAGCACGAAGGAGGACACGTCGAGGTCCGCTACCGTGCCCAGCGACTGCTGGAGCCCTTCGTGCTGGTGAAGGCCGCGACCTTCCACGGCGCCGACATCCGGGAGACGGCGGACGGACTGGTCGTGGACCTGACGCTGGATATCTGACCCGAGGACCCGGGAGGGAAGAACGAGCATGAGCAAGTCAACGAACGACGTCGACGGCCTGGCCGTGCGCCATCCCGAAGCGCACTTCTACGAGATTCCCACGGAGTCACGAAGGGACATGCGTGTCCCGGCCCGGATCTACGGCGATCCCGATCTCTGGTCCCAGATCTCGTCGGATCGCTCGGTGGGACAGCTCATGAACGTGGCGACGCTGCCCGGCATCGTGGAAGCGGCGTACGCCATGCCCGATGCGCACGAAGGGTACGGCTTTCCGGTGGGCGGGGTGGCCGCCTTCCGGACCTCCGACGGCGTCATCTCGCCCGGAGGCGTCGGGTACGACATCAACTGCGGCGTCCGTCTCCTGGTCTCCGAGCTCCCCGCCCGGGAGCTCGCGGGGCGCGTGGAGCCCCTCGTCCACGAGCTCAGCCGGGCCATCCCGGCCGGCGCCGGCCGCGACAGCCGTTTCGGAATGAGCGACGACGAGCTGGACCGGGTCTTCGTGGAGGGCTGCGGATTCCTGTTGGAGCGGGGCATGGCGACGGAGCACGACGTGGAGCACACCGAGTCCCGTGGATGTCTTCCGGGAGCGGATCCGGAGACCGTGTCGCGCCGGGCCCGGGATCGGGGACGGAGCCAGCTCGGGACCATGGGCTCGGGCAACCATTTCGTCGAGGTGGAGGTCGTCGAGGAGATCTTCGACGACGACGCCGCAGCGGCGCTGGGACTGGAGGAGGGACGGATGACGCTCCTCGTCCACACCGGCTCTCGTGGATTCGGGCACCAGGTATGCACCGATTACGTGAAGCGGATGGACCGGGCGATGGAGAAGCACGGGATCGAGCTTCCCGATCGTCAGCTCGCCTGTGCGCCCTTCGCCTCCGAGGCCGGGCAGGCGTACTTCGGGGCCATGGCCTCGGCAGCCAACTACGCCTGGTGCAACCGACAGATCATCAGTCATGTGGCCCGCCGCGCCTTCCGGAGCGAGATCGGCCCCGAGGCCGAGCTACGCCTGGTCTACGACGTGGCCCACAACATCGCGAAGGTCGAGGAGCACGACGGCGAGAAGGTGTGCGTCCATCGGAAGGGTGCGACCCGGGCGTTCGGCCCCTCCCACCCGGAGACGCCCGAGGCGTATCGCGGCGTGGGCCAGCCGGTCTTCATCCCCGGCAGCATGGGCACCGGATCGTACGTGCTCGTGGGACAGGACGCGGCCCTCGAACGGTCCTTCGGTAGCGCCTGCCACGGAGCGGGGCGGACCATGAGCCGAGGCCAGGCTCGGCGGACGCGTCACGGTCGCGACGTGAAGAAGGACCTGGAGGCCGAAGGCATCGTGGTGCGCTGTCCCTCGATGAAGGAGCTGGCCGAGGAAGCCCCGTACGCGTACAAGGACGTGGACCACGTCGTGGAGGTCGTGGAGCGCGCCGGTCTCGCGCGACGGGTGGCCCGGATGGGGGTGCTCGGTGTCGTGAAGGGGTGAGCGGACAGGCAGGGGGCGAGACCCCGGCGCGGGATCACGCCCCCCGCCTGTCCGCGTGCTCCGAGGTCACGCCCGGGCCGGGACGATGAGCACCGGTCGGTCCGTCCCCCGCAGCACCTTGTCGACGACGCTCCCCAGGACCAGGCGGCCGAGGCGCCCACGGCCCCGGGTCGCCATGACCAGCAGGTCGACGTCGAGCTCGTCGGCCATTTCGAGGATGCCCGAGGCAGCGTGATGGACCACCCGGGATTCCCGACGGACCTCGCGACCTTCCGCCGCCAGGTCGCCCGCCACCCGGCTGAGCTCCGCGTGGGCCGCTTCGCGACTCTGCTCGAGCTGCTCCCGACGGGCCTCCGTCGCGTCGGGGATGTACACCGACTCGGTGCCGTGGGGGTATTCGACGACCCGAACCAGCGTCAGCTCGGCGCCGAACAGGTCGGCCACGTCCACACCCGGACCGACCGCGGACTCGCTCAGCTCCGAGCCGTCCAGGGTGATGGCCACGTGGCCGATGGTCGGGGTGACATCGAGAGGCGCCGGCTCCGCCCCCTCCGTCGGTCGCACCATCAGGACGGGCGCGGTCGTGCTCCGGACGAAGTGATCGGCGACGCTTCCCAGCCAAGCCCGGGCCAGGGGGCCTCGTCCGTGGGTGGACATGACCGTGAGTCCGGCGCCGACGTCCTGTCGGTACCGCTCCAGCGCTTCGGGGACGTTGCCCGTGAGGACCTTCGTCGAGACGTCGACGCCCGCGGCGCGGACCCGCTCGCCGACCCTGTGGAGGTACCGGAGCTCGGCCTCGCTCAGGGGCTCGAGGAAGTTCACGTCCGGGAAGGCCATCGGCGGGGGCACCTCGACCGTGACCAGGGCCACCTCCGCGTCCGCCTCCCTGGCCAGCGCCACGGCGTGGGCCAGGGCGTGCTCTGCGAAGTCCGTGCCGTCGAGGGGGACGAGAATCGTGTCCACCATCGGGCGCCTCCTTGGAGGATGTCGGGTAGGGGGTCGTCTTCGTGCTGACCGTGCAGAATCATAACGGCGAATCGGTCCGCGGCACCGACGGTCGGGGCGTCGGGCCGGCGCCCCCGGGGACGCCGGCCCGCCCTTCGCCCCGCACCGGCCTCGCCGCGCGGCCGTCTGTGGCGGCGCCGCGTCCCCGCCCCGGGGTCGTCAGCCTCCGCGCCGGGGGACCAGCAACGGCTCTCCCGGGTCCGGATGGACGCCTTCGTCGCTCATCGCCTGGTGCAACGCCGGGACACGATCCGTGATGAGGACATTGAGGCGTCGGATCAGCTCCGGGGCGTGCTCCCAGGCCTGATCCACCTGCCAGAGCTGGTCCTCCGTCGGGAGGGTGGACGACTGCTGGATGTCGCCGGCCACCCGGCTCCAGCGGCGGACCTCGCCGAGCTCGTCCTCGATCTCCTCCAACGCCTCTTGGATCGCCTCGAGCTCCTCGGTCAAGGATTCGGGGGCGCCCTCGTTCTCCGCGAGCAGATGCTCGGCGTCGCTCATCTGCTCCTGGAGCCGCGAGACGCTCCGGCCCGCCCGGTACACGGGTTCGGCGAGATCGTGGAGACTCATGAGTGTCTCCTGTCGGGCCCGCCGATCGGCGGGACTCATGGGCCGTCGAGGATCGGGAACGATCTCGAGCTCCGAGGTGTGCGTCGTTCCCCCCACCTCCAGCGTCACCGTGTAGACGCCCGGCATCGCCACCGGCCCCTCGGGCGCTCCCCCGGATCGTCCACGCCCACCCTGCGACTCACCCTCCGGCTCGTAGGGCGGATCGTGACGCCAGTCCCACAGAACTTCGTGGATGCCGGGCCCCTCGTCGCCTTCCAGCGTGCGGACCACGACGCCACGGTCGTCGACGATGGTCAGGGTCACCGTCGGCTGCTCTCCTTGGGGCTCCTCCGAACGGCCATCGCCCTCCGACGGCTCGGCGGAGTCGGAGCCGCCCTCATCGGAGCCGCCCTCATCGCCGCCGTCCTCATCGCCGCCGCCCTCGGAGGTCGTCGCGCTCTCGTCTCCGTCGGCCACGGTCTCGTCGGGGGCACCCAGAAAATACCGGATGCGGCTGGCCCGCGGCGGATTCTCGCCGGAATACTGCCAGCCCAGGAACGGCCAATCCCCCTTCTCGGCCCACATGGTCTTCGTCTGGACGGGGAAGAGATAGGCGCTCCGGTCCAGGACCTCGTCGC
>JAWVZK010000128.1:0-10030 GCA_033722275.1 Longimicrobiales bacterium
CCAGACATACGCGGTCAGGACGGTCGCGAAGATGTTGAACAGGGTCATGTGCATGCTGAGCGCGCGGATGCCCGGGGTCTCGGCCAGCGCCCTCAGCCGTCGGGATCGCTCTGCGCCCAGTCGGCAGGAGACCCGCTCGGTACGCCCCACCCGATCAGGCGAGCTCCTGCCGTAGAAGGCGGGCCTCGCCGGGACCTGTTCCGTGCGCTCCTTCCAATACGTCACGGCCGATGCGTAGGCCTTCGAGCTTCGGATGCTCTCCTCGTAGTCCAGGTAGTCCCCGAACGCGGGGTAGGACACCTCGGCCAGGCCCTCCCCCTCGCTCAGCCGACGATAGAGATCCGCCATGTTCCTGAAGACCAGGGTGCCCGACCACGCGTCGATGGTCAGGTGATGCTGGTTCAGGTACCACGTGTATCGGTCGGGGCCGGTCCGGATGAGGGCCGAATCGAAGGTGCACCGGCCCAGGTCGAGGATCCGTCGGCCCCGCTCGCGAACCCAGTCGTCCAGGGCCGCCTCGGGCGAAGCCTCCCCGGAGAGATCGACGACCTGCAACGGATGGACGAGGGTATCGAGCACGCGTTGCGCGGGGACGCCATCGTCGTCCTCGAAGACGGTGCGCATCGCATCGGTCCGGTCCACCAGCGCCTGGAATGCCCGCCGGAACACGTCCGGGTCCACCGCCCCGAGGAGATCGAAGCGATAGATCATGTTGTAGAGCGGCGTATCGGGATCGAGCTGCTGCCCAGTCCAGATCATCAGCTGGCTGCGGCTCAGATTCGAGCCACCGGTGGCCGAGGATGGTGTCTCGGGCGGAGCTTCTGACGGAGCGGGAGAGCCGGGCACGGTCGTCCTGGGGGGTCGAGTCGGGTGAAGCGTGTATTACACGAAGTCGCTGCTCCGGGACGGAAGTCAAGCAGTTCGTGGCTGTCGTCGACAGCGGCGCTCGCCCCGGCGACGCCGCCGGCGAGCGCCAGGTGGAGAAAACGCTTGGAGTTCTCGCCACAGCGGATGTAGCGTTGAAGAGGAGCGGTGCTCGACGCCAGGCGGGACCTCAGGCTCGCCGTCGGGCATCGGAAGATTGTCCACGGATGCGCGCATGACGGAGCGGCCATGATGCGATCGACTTTCGACCGGGTGACGCGACGCCAAGTCGCCATCTCGGTCGCGGTCGCCTACGCCGTGCCGCTCTTCCTCGGGCTCGGGGCGAGCGCCCTCCACGCAGGTGAGCACGTTGCGCAGATCCTGACGGGCGAGAAGGAGAGATTGACTGCGCTCGGCCTCGTCCACGGCTTCGGCGGAGACGCCACCAGCCAGGACACGTCGGCCCGCGTCCATTTCCGCGGAGGCGCGATGGAGGAGGCCGCAACGCCCCACGGGTACGTGCACGAGCATGGAGGGATGCCCCACTCCCACGGCGGAATGGTCGGGGAAGCCCTGGACGCCGACTGGACGGATGACGGAGAGCAGCCGGAAGCGTCCTTCGCTTCGGGCCTGGCCTCCCACCTCCCGACGGCCGACCAGGCGGCCATCCTCCCACCCTGCCCGCTCCTGGATCCGGCCGACGCCGCCGCGCAGCCGAAGATCACGGCCGCGCCCCTGCCTCCCCTCCGTCCCCCGAGAGCCTGAGCAGGCTCAGATCCCGTCCCCCGGACCGCCGCGGAACCATCGGCGGACGTCCAAGCGACGTCCTCCGTCCGCGCCCGGGGTGTCCACCTGACCTTGCTCCCTCGGAGGCCTCGTGCTCCCCCGATTCATCGCCGCGGCGACGTGCGCCGCGCTCCAGCTCCTGCCGCTGATGGCGGCGGGGCAACAGACCGAAGCAGAAGAAGATACCGTTCACGTGTACACCCTCGATCCCATCATGGTCGAGGGCAGGGCCGACGACCTCGCCGGTCTCGTCTCCTCGGCGTCGACCGGATTCGTGGGCGCCTCCGACCTGCGGATGCGACCCATCGCCCGGGAAGGTGAGCTCCTGGAGGTCGTTCCAGGCATGATCCTCACCCAGCACAGCGGTAGCGGGAAAGCCAACCAGCAGTTCGTGCGCGGCTTCAACCTGGACCACGGCACGGACTTCTCCACCCGTGTCGAGGGCATGCCCGTCAATCTGTCGGCCCACGCCCACGGCCAGGGATATACCGACCTGAACTTCCTCATCCCCGAGCTCGTCGAGAGCATCGAATACTCCCTGGGCAACTACTACGCCGAGATCGGCGACTTCGGGAGCGCCGGGGGAGCCCACTTCCGCCTCACGCGCGAGCTGGAGCGACCGGTCTTCAAGACGGGGGTCGGCGCCAACGGACACCGACGCCTGATGGCCGGCGGCTCGGTGTCCCTGGGGTCGCGCAGCAGCGTGCTGGTCGGCGGAGAGCTCCGGAGCTACGACGGACCCTGGGAGATCCCGGAGGACTCGAGAAAGACCAGCGCGATGGCCCGCTACCTCTTCCAGGGCACGACACACACCTTCTCACTCCTCGCCCTCGGCTACGGCAACCGGTGGCAGGCATCCGACCAGATCCCACGTCGTGCGGTCGAGTCCGGTCGCGTCGATCGTTTCGGGCAGATCGACCCCACCCTCGGAGGTACGACGTCCCGATTCAGCGTCTCCGGCACCTGGGAGCGCTCGTCCGGGTCGACGAGTCAGCAGGTGGACCTCTACGCCGTCCGCTACGACCTCGACCTGTTCTCGAACTTCACCTACTTCCTCGAGAATCCCGAGGAGGGTGACCAGATCCGCCAGGTCGACGACGGCCGATGGACGGTGGGCGCCAACGCCGTCCACCAGCAGCCGCTCGACCATTTCGGGCGGGCCGGCGACCTGAGCCTCGGGGTTCAGCTCCGCAGCGACGCCTCCGACCTCACCCTGGCCCGATCCAGGGCGCGGATTCCCCTCGGGGACATCCGAGCGGATGCCGTGAGACAGGGCAGCGCGGGGGCGTACGCCGAGTTGACGACCCGGTGGTCGCCGACGGTCCGCACCATCGTGGGGCTGCGCGGGGACCTGTTCGCATTCGACGTGGAGAGCGACCTGCAACAGAATTCCGGTACCGCCACGGACGGAATCGTGAGCCCCAAGGTCTCCATCGCCTGGATGCCCCGACCGGGCCTGGAACTGTACGGGAGCGGAGGCCTGGGCTTCCACAGCAACGACGCCAGAGGGGTCGTGGCCTCACTGGATCCGGTCACCGGCGAAGCGGTGAGCCCCGTCGATCCACTCGTCGCCTCCCAGGGCGCTGAAGTGGGGGCGCGCATGGCCACCGCGTCGGGCCTGGTCACGACCGCGGCCCTCTGGCTCGTCCATCTCGACAGTGAGCTCGTCTACGTCGGCGATGCGGGCAGGGTGGAGGCCAGCGACCCGAGCCGGCGCCTGGGGCTCACCATCACGAACTTCTACCGGCTCGACGCCGGGTGGACCGCGGATCTGGACATCTCGTTCACCCGCGCACGACTGGTCGTCGACGACGCGGATTCCGACCGCATTCCCGGCGCCGTGGAACAGGTGATCACGGCCGGCCTGGCGTATGATCCGCCGGGGAACGGGCCCTTCGGCGCGCTCCGCCTCCGCCAGATGGGAGCCTACCCTCTGACGCCGGACGGTGCCGAGAAGGCCCGGCCCAGCTCGCTCCTGAACTTCGAGATCGGCGCCTCGATCGGAGACGTCAGGCTGAGCGCCCAGGTACTGAATCTCCTGGACGAGAAGGACTCCGACATCCAGTACTTCTACGCGTCACGCCTCGCCGGCGAGCCTCCGGGCGGCATCGAGGACCTCCACTTCCATCCCTCGGAGCCCCGCCAGCTGCGCGTCTCCCTCGGTTGGGGCTTATGACCACCCGACGTATAGCCAGCGCCTTCGCACCCCCACACCTCAGGACACTCGGATGATGAACCCGCCGCGGATCTTCCTCATCGCGCTGATGATCGCTCCTGTGTTCGGCTCCCCGGCATCAGGAGCGAGCACTCCCGCCCCCGTCCCCCACGAGCTCGGTCAGTCCTACATCTTTCTCCGGGTGCACGACGACTCGCTGGTGGTCCGCCTGGAGATCACGAAGGGTGACGTCGACGAGGCCCTGGGCTTCGGATGGGACGTGGACGCCGGGGTGAGCACCGAGGAGGTCGCGGCCCGTATCGACTCCATTCGCAGCTACATGGAGTCCCACTTCTCCATCTCGGCGGGGGGGGAGGCGCTTCGAACGGAATACCTCGGATGGGGCGAGTTCGACGCGGGCTTCGGGACTTTCGTGCAGCTGGAGTACCTCGTCGAAGACGTCTCGGGGATACCGGACGAGGTCGAGTTCACGTATTCCCCCATGTTCGAGGTGGATCCCACCCACAGGAACTTCCTCATCATCGAGCACAACTGGAAGACGGCC
The DNA here is from genome assembly GCA_033722275.1 of Longimicrobiales bacterium. Classification (GTDB taxonomy): domain Bacteria; phylum Gemmatimonadota; class Gemmatimonadetes; order Longimicrobiales; family Gaopeijiaceae; genus UBA2589. The sequence continues at coordinate 4,371 of JAWVZK010000128.1, forward strand.
ACCTTCAACAACGAGGCGGCCATCTCGCTCATCTTCACGCCCATGAGCCCGACCCAGTCGCTCGACCTCAGCTCCTCGTCCATGTGGAGAGGATTCATGGGGCTGATCTGGCTCGGCGTGCTCCACATCTGGATCGGCATCGACCACATCCTCTTTCTCGTAGCGCTGATCCTGCCAGCCGTGCTCTACCGGTCATCAGGCGCCTGGCAGCCGGTGGGCGATTTCAAGAAGGCGTTCTTCAACATCCTGATGGTGGTCACGTCTTTCACTTTGGCGCACAGCGTCACGCTCGCCCTCGCGGGCCTCCAGGTGGTCAGCCTGCCGTCCGCCCTCGTCGAGTCGATCATCGCGGCCTCCATCGCCATCGCCGCGGCGGCGAACCTCACGGCGCGCATCGACGTGCGCGAATGGCTCGTCGCCTTCGGCTTCGGCCTGTTTCACGGCTTCGGCTTCGCCAGCGTGATGGGTGACATCGGCGTCGGGCGAGACCACCTCGCCCTGTCCGTCTTCGGATTCAACGTCGGCGTGGAGCTCGGTCAGATCGCGATCATCGTGGTGGTCTTCCCGCTCCTCTACGTGCTGAGGACGACGAGAGTCTATCTACCGATGATGAAGGTGGGCTCGTTGGCCCTCATCGGGATCGCCACGATCTGGTTCTCCGAGAGAGCCTTCGGCTGGGACATCTACCTGACGCAGATCGCCCTCGATCTGCTCTCCTGGCTGCCCGGTGTCGGATAGGCTGGCGCTTCGAGGGCTTCCGGGTCAGGCCGCTCGCCGACTCGCGAGATACGCTTCGATCCGTCGCAGGGAGCGGAAGTTCTCCAGCGTGACGTCCTGAGGCGGAACCGCCATCCCGGTCTCGTCCTCGAGGTGCTGGACCAGCCTCATGACACTCAGCGAATCGAGGGTCTCCGACAGAAGCAGGTCGTCGTCAGCGCCGATCTCGACCGCGGGATCGTTGAGAAGCTCGGTCTGGATGTAATGGCGGAGCTCGTCGATGCTCATCGCTGTCCCTCGAATTCGTGGTTCTCCCGGAGTGTCCTACGGTCGATCTTGCCGCTCGTCGTCCGCGGCAGATCAGGGGCGATCACCAGGTCCCGGGGAAGCGCGTAGCCGGGAAGCCGGGCCCTGGCGTGCCGCATGATGTCGGCCGACCCGGTCGACACGCCCTCCTGGATCGTGACGGTGGAGAGGATCGCCGTGCTGCCGCGACCATCGGATACGACGTAGGCCGCCGCCTCCCGCACATCCGGATGGCTGCACAGCGCGGCCTCGACCTCGTTCAGCTCCACCCGGTTGCCGCGAGTCTTGACCATGCGGTCCTTCCGCCCGAGGAACCTCATCAGCCCGTCTTCGTGCCGGACGACCAGGTCCCCCGTCCGGTAGAAGACCTCGGGGAACGGACCGAGGGTCTCCCTGAAGAAGAACGCGCGCTCGTTGAGGTCCGGGCGATTCCAGTAGCCCCGTGTGAGCGTCGAGGAGCGTACGCACAGCTCGCCCGCCTCCCCGACGCCGCACTCGAGGTCGTCCTCGTCGAGGATGAGACCTTCGGAGTTGACGGACATGGTGCCGATGGGGATGGCCTCCTCGTGCTCCTCGTCCAGGGGCGGCACGTCGTAGCAGGTACAGGATGGCGCCTCGGCCGGCCCGTACACGTTGGTGAAGCGGACGGCGGGCAGGCGGCGCATCAGAGCGGCGAGGTGCTTCGGCGGGAACGGCTCGCCACCGAAGAGGATCCACCGCAGCGACGACAGGTCCCGTCGCTCCATGACGCCTCGCTCGAGCATCTCGATGAGCGTGAAGGGCACCGTGAAGAGCACGCTGATCCGTTCGGTCTCGATGTGGCTCGTCCAGGTAGCCGGGAACTTGGTGACCGGCTCGGGCACCAGCACCACCGTCGCGCCGGACTGGGCCGTGGAGAAGAAGTCGAAGATGCTGAGGTCGAAGTGGAGAGGAGCATGACTGGCCACCCGGTCCGTCGGCTGCATCCCCACGTGCATGGCCCCCCAGCGTGCGTAGCTGTTGCTGCCGTGATGGGTGTGCATCATGCCCTTCGGAGTCCCGGTCGATCCGGACGTGTACATGACGTAGCCGAGGTCCTGGTCGATGATCCGGACGGCAGGAGGCGCCTCGGAGTGGGAGCCCACTTCGTCCCAGGTCACCCCCTCGGAGCCGAGGTCGGCCTCGAGCCCGTACAGGACGGGGCGGGTATCGGTCGGCAGCTCGGACAGAGGCCCGGTCAACCGGTCCGAGGTGACGACGTGGCGGATGTCACAGTCCTCGAGGATGAACGCGAGCCTCGTGGCCGGCATGAAGGGGTCCAGCGGGACGAACACGCCACCCGCCTTCAGCACTCCGTAGATGGCGACGCCGAGCTCGAGGCTCTTGTGCATGTAGATGCCGACCCTGTCCTGCCGGGACAGCCCACGCGCGAGGAGGGCATGAGCGAGCCGATTGCTGGCCAGGTCGAGCTCGGAATAGCTCATCGACGCGCCGTCGAAGCTCAGCGCCGGATGGTCCGGAGTCCTCTCGGCGAAGTGCGTTACGGGGGAGTGGATGAAGAAATCGATCATGGGGGCGTGCTCGCAGAGCGGGCTAGAGGCCCAGCAGGGCGGCGACGATGTTCCGCTGGATGTCGACGGTACCGCTGTAGATCGTGGCCCCCAGGGCATCCCTGAGGTTGCGCTCGATCCCGGTGGCGGTCGCGTAGCCCTTCCCTCCATGCACGGCGATGGCATCGAGACTCGATTCGACGAAGGCCTCGCTCAGGTAGGTCTTGGTCAGCGCCACCTCCATCAGGTCCGAACGCCCGGTCTGTCGAAGCCAGGCCGTCTTGTAGAGGAGAAGCCGCGCGAGCTCCAGCCGGAGCCGCATGTCCGAGATCCGGTGCGACACCGCCTGACGCTTCCCGATGGGGATGCCGCCGCGCTCGCGTTCCCTGGCGAAGGCGACGCAGGCGTCCAGGACCCGCTGCATGGCGCCGACCTGGGGGGCGAGGACGAACGCCCGCTCCCAGCGCTGCGAGAAGTTGAAGATGCTCGCGCCGGCCCCCTCGTCGCCGAGGAGATTCGCGGCGGGGACCCGACAGTCGTCGAGCGTGATGCGGCCGAACGGGACGGTCCGGAGTCCCGTCATCTCATCGGCCGGGTGTGCCACGAATCCAGGTGCGTCGGAATCGACAAGAAAGGCGGAGACGCCCCATCGACCCGCCGAAGGATCGGTCACGGCGAAGACGATCACCATGTCGGCGATGGGACCGAAGGTGATCAGGGTCTTCTCGCCCCTGAGCACGTATTCGTCTCCCTCCTGCGAAGCGGTAGCGGCGAGGGCGAACGCATCCGATCCACTCTGCTCCTCCGTCATGCCCAGCGCACCGATGAGCTCTCCCTTCATGGATGGCCCGACGTACCTGACCACCTGCTCCTCGGTACCGAAGTTCAGCAGTAGGGGCTGGATGCCCCAGATCTGGGTCCCGAGGGCGAACGTGAGTCCGTTGTCCCCACAACCCCGACCCAGCCCCTCCATGAGATACGCCACCGTGAGCACGTCGTAGCCGGCACCCCCGTGCTCCTCGGGAACGAACCATCCCAGGACACCGAAGTCCGCGCACCGGCGCCACACATCGGCGTCGAACTCGCCGGCCGCGTCCCGCCGGACGGGATCCGGATCGAGCTGCTCCTCCGCGAACCGCACCACCGAAGCGTAGAGGCGCTCCTGCTCCTCGCTCCAGCTGAAATCCATGTATCGTGGCCTCGTCGTCGGATGGGACTCTCCCCGGATCTCCTTCCTTCCAATAAGCCACACCGGACATCGCCGCACCATACTTCTCGAGCGGTCCCCTGCCATCCGCTCCTCCAGGTCCCCGGCGGACCCGAGCTCGTGGAACGGGCTTGGACGAAGCCATGCCCGGAACGGATCGGGAGCCATTTCCCACCCTCGAGGTAGAACTCCGTCGACGTCGTTCCGAGCATCCCCGCCTCGGCGCCTCCCACGGCGCCGCCGCGCCGGGGTTCCCTTCCCGCCCAGGTCCAATCGTGCGCTCCCTTCCGGTCTCCCCCGCCGCCCCGCTCCTCTTCGTGCTCCTGGCTGCTTTCGGGACGACCGTGCCCGCCGCGGCTCAGGACCGCTTCGGCGCGGCGGTGGCGGTGACGGAGCGCGGCGAGCCGGTGGTGCTCAAGCCCGGCATCGCGGTGGGGCCGGCGTCGGCCACCGTGTACGCCCCCGATCCGAGCGGGTCGTGGGCCCCGGTGGCACGGCTGGGGAAGCTGCCCGGTGGCCTGCCCGGCGAAGCGATGCTGCCCGCGGCGCACACCGGGGGTGGCCTCCTCCTCCTGGGCAGCGGCGACCCGGCCGGCGACGAGGCCGGCCACCTGTACCGGAGGGAAGGCGACGGATGGACGGCCGTGGACCGAGTGCGCATGGATCCCACCACCGTCTCGCCGACCGATCCCGTCGCCGGGCGCCGGCTCGACATGGCGACGCTCTCGAGGCTGATGGGGCCGCCGGGGCGGAGCATGGCCCTGTCACCGGACGGGGCGCGTCTGGCCGTCGCCGGCGGCGCGCTCCCGCCGGGCACCATCCACGTTCTGCGGATGGATGAGGGTCGGTGGGCGATCGAGGACGAGGTGCGGCTGGAAGAGGCGTCGGAGCCCCTCGTCCCGACCCTGGCGCTCGCAGGCGACATCCTCCTCGTCGGCACGCCGGATGCGGGAGTCGGCGGGTCGGTCCACCTCTTCCGGCGTGACCCGGGCGGGTGGAGCCGCGTAGAGGTCTTCGCCGCCGACTCGACGGAGACGGGTGCGCGGATCGGCGCCGCCGTCGCCCTCTCCGCGTCGGGCCGCGAGGCGTTCGCCGCCGCTCCGGGGAACCGGCGTGTCCATCGCCTCGTCGTCGGCGCCGGGGACGCATGGTCTCGGGCCGGGATCCTCACGCCGCCGGACGATGGTGTCGACCACGGTGGCGCATTCGGCGCAGCCCTGGCCCTCCATGGCGACAGGCTCCTGGTGGGCTCGCCGCGTGCGGACGCGGGGCGTGGGACGGTCTATGCCTTCGCGCGGGACGACTCGGGTTGGAGGCTCGACCGCACGCTCGCTCCGGGGGCCCTCGACGACGCGAGCTTCGGGAGCGCCGTGGCCCTGCGGGACGGGCTCGCCGTCGTCGGCGCACCCGGAGCCGACGGCTCCGACGGCCGCGTGGGCGTCGTCCGGCTCGGCGGCGAGCCCGGTGAGGACGAGCTCGAGTGGCTCCGCCCCGGGGAGCCCCTCACGACGGTGGCCGGATCTGACCCCGTCCGATGCGTCGACGGCGAGGCCGCCGGCTTCGACTGCGACGGCGTCGATCTGGTCTCGTTCCTGCCCCTCTCGGCCCTGGGTGCCGAGCCCGGTGAGCGGCTGACGGACATCTGGGGCTGGACCGACCCCGAGACGGGCCGGGAGTACGTGCTGGCGGGCCGTACGGCGGGGCTGGCCTTCGTGGACATCACCGACCCGTCCGTGCCCCGCCTGGTGGGGCTCATGCCGGCGAATCCCTCCAGCGCCCGGGACATCAAGGTGTACCGGGACCATGCCTTCCTCACCGGCGACGGCGCAGGCGACCACGGGCTCCTGGTCTTCGACCTCACGCGCCTCCGCGGCATCGCGGGCGCGCCGGCGACCTTCGAG
>JAWVZK010000129.1:0-9934 GCA_033722275.1 Longimicrobiales bacterium
CGGTGCCATCGATGCCCAGCGACTCGGCTCCACCGGGCATGCTCAGGCCCAGTCGGGACTCCACGGTGGCGCGCCCGCCATGGAGTGCGGCGGCGGTGAAGACCAGGGCCAATCCGGTGGCAGCGGCGGAGATCAACCCGCCCTCCAACATGAGCTGTCGGGCGAGCCTCCCCCCGGAGGCACCCAGCGCCCGGCGGATCTCCAGCTCCCGCTCTCGCCGCGTGGATCGGATGAGCAGAAGGACGGCCGCGTTGGCGCACGCGATGAGGAGCACCAGCAGGGCGGCCGCTTGGAGCGCCACCAGAGTCGGTCGGATGGCAGAGGCGTGGCTCTCCTGCACGGAGACGAGCGTCACGCGGAAGCCTTCGGGCACCCGTTCCATGCGTCGCGCGACCCGGTCGGTGAGGATGGTCTCGGCGCGTCCCACGGACACGTCCTGTCTGAGGCGTCCCGCGTACACGGTGCGGTCGTCGCGTATGGGCGCCAGCACCTCCGTGTATTCGTTGAAGTACCAGAAATCGACGGGCAGCACGCCCACGATGGTGAAGAGCTCGGCATGGTCGGGTCGATCGGAGGTGAAGGCCGAGAAGGTGCGTCCCACCACGTCCGGATCTCCCCCGAAGCGCTCCTGCCAGAGGCGGTGACTGATCATGGCCACCGGCGCACCGTCCCGTCCCGCCTCGTCGGGACGGAACGTCCGCCCCACCTCGGCGCTCACTCCGTAGGTGGCGAGGAAGTCCGGTGTCACCCAAGCGCCGGGCGCCAGCTCCGGCCGCCCGTCGCCGACGATGGTGAACACGTCCAGATCCCAGGATACCGCCAGCTCGAAGACGTCCTCCACCTCCCGCCAGGAGATGCCCTGCCCACCGCGGACGTTCACCAGGCGGTGGGCCTCGGGAAAGGGAAGAGGACGGAGGAGATAGGCGTTGAGCACCGCCAACGCCGTCGTGTTGAACGCCATGCCCACGGCCAGGACCGTCACGAGGAGGATCGTGAAACGAGGCTCGCGGATCAGATCTCGGGCGGCGAAGGAGAGATCCTCCGTCATCCCGCTTCGCCGAGGCGAGTCCTCGGGGGTCCCGGGACCGACGGCACCGGGTAGGGGCCGGACCAGATCCCGGACGGCCTTCGCCCATACCGCCGCGAGTCCCCGGAGGCCCTCTCTGCGGGTCCGTCTGGTCGCCTCCGCGACGAAGAGCGCGTGCATGTCATGGCCGTACCGCCGTCGCAGGGATCGTGGGAAGCGCAGGAGCAGGACCCGATAGAGGGCGGCCGACGCCCGGACGGCGAGACGAGGCCGATCCGACGTCATGGTCCCTCGGTGGCGAAGCGACGGACCCGCTTCATCTTCGCCAGGCGGGTGATGCGGCGGGCCTCGCGGGCGAGGGCATCACGCCCGAGTTCCGTCAGCTCGAACGATCGACCGCGGCGGGCGTCGGCCGGCTCCGTGGCCACCTCGGACACCCAGCCGGCATCGCTCAAACGCTGCAGGGAGCCGTAGATGGTACCGGGCCCCATGGACTGTCCCGAGACCTCCTCGGCCCGCTGCATGATGGCATAGCCGTGGAGCGGTCCGTCGGAGAGGGCGAGGAGGACATGGAAGACGACGGGAGTGAGCGGTGCGGAAGGTTGCGGGGACATGTGGGCGTCCGGTGTCGGGTCCAGCGTACGGCGTCGAGTATTACAGTTAACGTAATATTACGTGCTACGTAATGTGGGCGGCAAGAGGGTCCGCCCGAATGTTTCTCGAGGCCCATGTCGAAGGCGGCCTCTCTCGTTCGTAGGTAGGGTGACGGGCGACAGAGTGGTCGCCCACGCATCTTCAGCCCAGGAGGCTCCGATGCAGTACATGCTTCTCATCTACGAGGACGAGTCGAACCCGCGCCCCGACGACGCGGAGATGGCCCAGTGGTTCGAGGTCACGGAGGCCATGAAGCAGGCGGGCGTGCACGTGGCCGGCGAGGCCCTCCATCCGACCTCGGCCGCGACCACGGTCCGGATGGAGGGAGGCGAGATCGTCACCACCGACGGGCCTTTCGCAGAGACGAGAGAGCAGCTCGGCGGCTACTACCTCATCGACGTCGACGATCTGGACGCCGCCATCGAGTGGGCGGGTCGGATGCCGAACGCCCACAAGGGGTCCATCGAGGTGCGGCCGGTGCTCGTCTTCGACGAGGATTGATGCCGGACGAAGCGCCGCAGAGCCGGAGACCGGTCGCGACCGAGGTCGTCGAGGACGTCTACCGCGGTGAGCGCGCCGGCATCGTCGCGGGCCTGATCCGGCTCTGCGGGGACTTCTCGCTGGCCGAGGACGTGGTCCAGGAGGCCTTCTCGAAGGCGCTGGAACGATGGACGTCGGAGGGCGTGCCGCCGAATCCGGCGGGCTGGATCGTCACCACCGCCCGACGTCTGGCCATCGACCGGGTGCGTCGCAGAACCCGATACCGCAAGAAGCGGGAGACGCTGAGGCGCTTGGGCGAGGGCGAGGTGGGACATGCGACGGTGAGGTTGCCGGGCGAGGACGGGCCGCAGGACGACCGGCTGAGGTTGCTCTTCACCTGCTGTCATCCGGCGCTGGCCATCGAAGCGCAGATCGCGCTGACCTTGCGTACGGTGGCGGGACTCACGACACGAGAGATCGCGCGGGCCTTCATGGTGGCCGACACGACCATGGGGCAGCGACTCGTCCGGGCGAAGCGGAAGATCCGGGACGCTGGGATCCCCTTCAAGGTGCCGTCGGGCGACGCCCTGGAGGCGAGGCTCGGTGCCGTGCTCGGAGTCCTCTACCTGGTCTTCAACGAAGGCTACGCGGCCACGGAGTCGGAGGAGCTGGTCCGCTCCGAGCTCTGCGAGGAGGCCATCCGTCTCTGTCGACTCCTGGTGGAGCTGATGCCCCACGAGCCGGAGGCTCGGGGCCTGTTGGCCCTGATGCTGCTGCACCACGCGCGACGTCAGGCCCGCGTCGAGGACGGTCGGCTGATCCTGCTGGAGGATCAGGACCGGTCCCTGTGGGACGGAGACGCCATCGACGAGGGCGCCGTGCTGGTGGAGGAGACGCTTCGTCATGGGCGCGTCGGACCGTATCATATCCAGGCGGCCATGGCGGCGCTCCTTTGCCGCGCGGCGACGCCGGAGGAGACCGACTGGGGCCAGATCGTCGCTCTGTATACCGTGCTGGAGCGCCTCCAGCCGACGCCGGTGGTGCGTCTCAACCGAGCCGTGGCCGTGGCCATGACCGGTGCCCTGGACGAGGGCTTGAGCCTCCTGGACGACCTCGGAGAAGAAGCGAGGCTGGCCGACTATCACCTGTTCCACGCGGCCCGGGCCGACCTGCTCCGTCGGACCGGGCGGATGGGGGACGCATCGAGGGCCTACCGCGAGGCGTTGAGAGTCTGCTCCAGCCCGGTGGAGCGCGACTACCTGAGGCGTCGGTTGGACGCCTTGGACCGGATCGACGACCGGCCCTGACGAACCCGGGGGCCCGGATGGGACGGGAGGGGGCGTCGAAGACCCCTCGGACCCGACCCACGCCGCCGACGGGAGAGGGGTGCCGGCGCGAAGGTCGTCGGAGGCTGGCGGGTGGTGGCCTCTCCCCAGACATTGAAGGAACCCGCGGCCGAGGGATGTTCCGCAGGAGGGACGCGACCGCCGACCGAGGAGGTGCTCATGCCGAGGGGGGGTCCGAAGGCTCGACGCTCGGCCGCGCTCATCGCTCGGCGATCTCGATCTGGGTCCTGGCGTGCACGGCCACCGGAGGCCTCTGCGGACAGACGACGGGCGAGGAGGCATCGGCCGGGGTCCCGCAGACGACGGGCGGGGAGACCGAAGGAGACAGCACCGGGCTACGGTCGGCGCCTCGCGGCTTCGTAGGAGGCAGGCTCTTCTTCGGCTTCCTGAGCTCCAGGCCCGACGACGCGCTTCCGGCCCTGCGGGGTGGCGCCCTGGGCGGGCTGGGCATGACCGTGTTTCCCGAGGCTTCACGGACGTTGGGCCTCGACTTCGAGTACGGGATGGTCTCCAGGAGCCATCCCATGGACACCGGCGCCACGACGCTGCTCGGTTTCGGGGAGGACGTCGACGAGCTCACCCTCCAGTCCCACATCGTCCGTCTGGGCGGACGGCTGCAGTTCCCCCAGGGATGGGCCGTTCGACCGTACGGGGGAGTGGGGATCGGGTGGTCGCATCACACCATGAAAGTCGAGGGCCCGCTCCTCCTCCTTCCCGGAGACTACTCGGATCGGAGCGCGGCCACCTGGAGCGTCTATTGGGGCGGGGGGATCGACGCCCGTTTCGGACAGTGGGGCGCGAGCCTGGACCATCGCCGATTCGGGAGTCGGGGGGACTTCGCCTCTCCGTTCGACGTCTCGGGCGTGGAGCTGGGGGGCTCCTCCTGGTCGTTCGGTGGGGCGTGGTGGCCCGGTAGGCAGGATCTTCCGGCACGTCCACGGTAGGACCCCGCGCCCTCCCTCGTCGCGGGGATCAAGCGGACGACCCGGGCGTCGTGGTCGTGGACGGACGACGCGTCCTTCGAGACGAGACGAGGGCGGACTCGCCATTCGATGTCGCCGACGGTCCGTTCGTCGGCTTCTGACGCCTGTCCGGCTCCCGCGCATGGACGTCCCCGGAAGCGGAAGCCAAGCTCCATCGTGACCCTATGGGAGGAACCCGAGGATGGAGGGGAGCGCGATGGGCACGGTCATGCAGGACGTACGATTCGCGATGCGCATGCTGAAGCGGAGCTGGGGCGTCTCTCTGGTCGCGGTGGTCTCGCTCTCGGTGGCCATCGGGGGAAACACGGCGGTCTTCGCCCTCATCAACAGTCTGCTCTTCCAGCCCCTCTCCGTCACGGAGCCGGAGCGGCTCGTGGTGCTGCAGGAGAGGCGCACGGAGCAGCCGGAGGGCCTTTCCACCCTGAGCACGTCTCTGGCCACCCACGCCGACCTGGCCGAGCGGAGCCGCACGACCACGCGCTGGACGGCGCTCCGGCCCACCGTGCTCGGACTCCGGGACGCCGACCGCTCCGAGCCCGTGTCCTCGGCCCAGGTGACCACGGGCTTCTTCGACGTCATCGGCGTCCAGATGTAGCGCGGGCGGACCTTCCTCCCCGAGGAGGGCGTTCCGGGCGGGAGGAAGGTGGCCATCGTGACGCCGGAGTTCTGGGAGCGGAGCCGAGGAGGGGAGGGCGACCCGCTCGATGCCGTGCTGACGCTCAACGGAGAGCCGGTGGAGATCGTGGGCGTCATGCCCGCCGGCTTCTCGTTCCTGTTCAGCTCCGCCGACATCTTCGTCCCCCTCACGGACAGCCCTGCGAAAACCCCCCGGGACCGTCGGGACGTGGTCTCCATGGCGCGTATGGCGCCGGGCGCGACGATGGACCAGGTGCGCGCCGAGATGAGGGATCTGGCCGAGGCCCTCGCCGTCGAGCACCCGGACGTACAGCGGGATCGAACGCTGGATGTATTCAATGCCCGCACCGACATCCCCGACGCGCGGACCAAGATCTTCTATGCTCTCCTGCAGGGATCGGTCTTCTTCGTCCTCCTCATCGCGTGCGCCAACATCGCCAACCTGCTCATGGCGCGATCCCAGGAACGGGTCCGGGAGATCGCGCTGCGCACGGTGCTGGGGGCGGGACGGGCGCGGATCGCCCGCCAGCTCTTCACGGAAAGCGCGATCCTCGTGGTGGCCGGAGCCGGGCTCGGTCTGGGATTGGGATGGTTCGGGATACGAGCTCTGGCGAATCAGTTCGCGGGCTTCCTGCCGCCGAACTACACGCCGTCTCTGGACCTCGCCGTGGTCCTCTTCACGGCGGGAATCTCGGTGGTGGCGGGCCTCATCTTCGGCGTGGCTCCCGCGCTCCAGACCCTTCGCCGCAACCAGGCGGACGCCCTCAAGGAGGGGGGCGGGAAGAGCAGTGCGGGGCGGGGACACAGGCTGGTGACGCGAGGCCTGGTGGTGGCCGAGATCGCGCTCTCTCTCGTCGCCCTGGGCGGCGGTGGCATGATGGTGCGCAGCTTCCTTGCGATCCAGGGCAGCGACCCCGGCTTCGACGGGGCCCCGGTGCTGACGGCTCGACTGCGCATGCCCGTCTCGAGATATCCGGAGCCGGCGCAGCGCACGACGTTCCTGGACGAGGTGCTGGCTGAGGCACGGTCCCTGAACGGGGTGGAAGCCGTCGCCCTCGCCAACGTCCTTCCGCGCAACGTCCAAGCCCCCACCGACACCTTCGCCATCGTCGGACGGGAACGGGACGCCTCCGCACCCCCGCCGGAGGCCATCTCCCTCCGCGCCTCACCCGAGTACGTCGACGCCTTCGACATCGAGGTGGTCCGGGGTCGCTTCTTCACGGAGGGGGACCGCGGGGAGGCGGCGCCCGTGGCCGTGGTGAACCGCTCCTTCGCGGAGCGTTGGCTCCCCGATGGCGAGGCCGTGGGCCGATTCGTGGCCTTCGCCGGCGAGACCCGGGAGGTGGTGGGCGTCGTGGAGGACATCCAGCAGGTGATGTTCCAGATGCCGGGCCAGATCCAGTCCGAAGCGATCTACGTTCCCGTGGCCCAGGATCCCACCACGTCCTACGCCCTCGTCATCGCGTCGACGGACGATCCCGGCTCGCTGAAGGAGCCGGTGCGCACGGGCCTCCAGAGATTGGATCCGGATCTCACCATCTCACGGCTCCTGACGATGGACGAGGTGGTGGAGCAGTTCTTCGTGGGCATCCAGGTATTCAATGTCATCCTGGGCGGCTTCGGGATCCTCGCCCTGCTCCTGGCCGCCCTGGGTACGTACGGCGTCCTCGCGTATCAGGTGAGCCAGCGTCGCCACGAGATCGGCATACGCATGGCCGTCGGGGCCAGGAGTCGGGAGGTGGTGACCATGGTCACCAAGCAGGGTGTCTGGATGGCCGTGCTGGGATTGGCGCTCGGCGGGCTGGTGCTGCTACCCTTGACTCGACTCCTCCGGAGCGTCCTCTCGATCTTCACGACCGTGACGGGCAGCACCGCGTTCGTCGTCGCCGGCATCCTCTTCGCCGTGACCGTCGCTGCGAGTATCATTCCGGCCCTCCGGGCTGCGCGCCTGGATCCCGCGCGGGCGCTGCGGGACGAGTAGAGCGGACCCCTCGCATCCGAAGGTGGAGGACGGACGGCATGGCCGGGAAGCGGGAGCGCCGGTGAGGGAGGCCCGGTCGCGGACGGAGGAGAGCACGCGCCGATCCTCGAGCCGGTCCTTCTGGCTCGGGATGGCCGCGGGTTGGGCCGCCTACTTCGTCATAAACTTCTCCCTGATCCGGTTCTACGAGGACGTGTCCCTCGACGACGCGCTCCTCATCGCGGTGGCGAACGTCGTGCCTCCCGCGCTGGTGGGGGTGGTCGTCGCTCTGAACCGGCGTCGTCTCCTGAGGCCGGAATGGGGGATCCTCCGTACCATCGGCGTCCACCTCGTCGTCGGGGTCCTCTTCGCCCTGGCCACCGCGGCTTTGGCCTTCGCGATCATCCGTACCGGGGGGGCCATCGGCGAGCTCGCGGAGGCCAGCGGTCCGGTGCGCTTCAGCGCCGTGGTGGTCAGCTCGTTCTTCCTCTACGTGATCTTCTTCGGCTTCCTCATGTGGTCGGAGTCGGTCCGTCGGATCCAGGAGAGCCAGCGCATGGCCGTCCGCGAAGCGGTGCTTCGTGCCGAGGCCGAGGCACGCGCCGTCCGGGCCCAGTTCAATCCCCATTTCGTGTTCAATACGCTCCACTCGCTCATGCTGCTGGTCCGCTCCGACCCCGCCCTGGCGGAGCGCGCCATCGAAGACGTGGCCACCCTCATCCGGTACGCCACGGTCATCCAGCGACGGGACATCGACGCCGTCCCGCTCTCCAAGGAGCTGGAGATCGCGCGTCGGTACGTGGCGCTGGAGCGGCTTCGGCTCCAGGACCGACTGACCGTCTCCTGGTCCGTGGACGTGGATCCCGACTCGGTGACCATTCCCGCCTTCGCGCTCCAGACCCTGGTGGAGAACGCGATCAAGCACGGGATCGAGCCGCTCCCGGAAGGAGGCCGCGTGCAGATCCATGCGGGGATCCACGACGGCGAGCTGGAGATCTCGGTCCGGGACGACGGCCACGGCGCGGACCCGAAGGTCGTGGAGGCGGCGGAGCGTCGTGGCCTGGATCTGCTCCGCGACCGCCTGGGTGCCCGGTACGGAGACCGGGGGACGCTCTCCTGGGAGACGTCTCCCGACGAAGGCTTCCACGTGGTCCTCCGTCTGCCGGAGGAGGACGCCCCCTCCGTGCCGGCGCTGGACGTGATCATCGAGCGATCCGGAACGGAGCCACCCCGACGGGTCCCCGCCTCGAGGTCGGCGGGCCGGGAGTCGGACGTTGGCTGAGACGGACGAGCTCGGTCGGGTCCGGGTGGTCGTCTGCGAGGACGAGCCCCTGGCCCGGGACGCGATGGTGGCGTACCTGGCCGACGTCTCCTGGGTGGAGATCGTGGCCACGGCGGAGGACGGCCGCGAGGCGCTCCGGCTCATTCACAAGCACGAGCCGGATCTGGTCTTTCTCGACGTGCGCATGCCCGGGCTCAGCGGGCTGGAGGTCCTCGAGGCTCTCCGGCATCGGCCCGCCGTGGTCTTCACCACCGCCTTCGACGAGTATGCCATCGGCGCCTTCGAGCACGGCGCCGTGGATTATCTCGTGAAGCCCTTCGGTCGGGACCGACTCGTCCAGACCCTGGATCGGGTGCGCGTCCGCCTGGTCGGGGAGGCGCGGGCGCGACGAGCGGAGGTGCGGGCGCGACGAGCGCGAAGCGACGCGAAGGAGCGCGCGGAGCGGGCCGACGGCGGGGAGGGCTGGGTGGAGCGCATCTTCGCCCGGCACGGGAGCGCCATCGTCCCCGTTCGGGTCGGCGAGATCCGGCATCTGGAAGCGGTGGACGGAGGGGTAGAGCTCCACACGGCCGATCGAGCGCTCCACGTCGCGTCGACCCTGGGTGAGGTGGAGAGCCGGCTGGACCCCGGGGACTTCGTGCGCGTGCATCGGAGCCATGTCATCAACCTCGCCCACGTCGCGAGCATCCGTCGCTACGACGATCGCCGGCTTCAGATCCGTCTGGATGACGGGACGAAGATTCTCGCGAGCCGTGCGGGCTCGAAAGCCCTGCGGGAGATGATCGAGTAGGGACGTCGGTGGTGGAGACCAGGCCCCGGCCTCCCCCTTCGGGCTTCGGCCCTCACCGACCGAATTGCTTCAGATGATGGTCCGCGTGCTTGTAGGCCCAGCGGCGCCACTCCCAGGTGGTCATGCGGCCGAAGGCCGGATGAGGGGGCGTCGTCTCGGAGACCGTCCAGCGACTCATGGTCTCGAGCCCCAGGGCGACCCGCTCCCGCAACGCCTCCAGTTCCGACACCGGGACGTCGACACTGGCCGGATCCATGGGATTGGGTAGGCCTCTCGGCCACCCCATGGGGAGCCGGAGGGCGAGATGCTTCATCAGCCTCGAAGGCTTGCGGGGCCAAGGCCTCGCCTCCCCTCCTTCGAGGACCCATTCCATGGAGGTCGCGAGGTGCCGGAGCATCTGCTGCACGTTCATCTTGCCCCACTGGCGTGGGGATCGTGGCGTAAGGCCCTCCACCCGGGCCGTCAGGCTGGCGAGGACCTCGGCGTTCCCGACGGTGCGCATGGGCCGCCTCCGGTGCATGCTGTAGGCACGATCCGTGCAGAGTGGGGCGCGACCGCCCGAGGGGGCAAGCCCGGTCGCCGCTCCGCCGCAGGCGACGCGCCGACCGGACGTCGGAGCCCCGGACCGGCTTCTACGGTCACTATCGGCGCCCCGCCCCGATGCGGATCCCCTCGATGAGGTGCGGCGGGCTCGGCGAGATGTCGACCGTGACCGTGTCCCCACCGCCCAATACCAGCACGAAGGTGTGCTCCGACTCGGGCCGGACCCCGAGGAC
>JAWVZK010000130.1:0-9865 GCA_033722275.1 Longimicrobiales bacterium
ACATTCCGCCCCGATCAAGCTCGCGAAGCAGGGTATACCGTTCAGGTAGCCCGGCCTGGAATTCGGCGAAATCTGCACACACGGGCCTCATCTCCCTCTGAGGACGCACTGAAGCTGCATCCAGGAACTGGATTTCGCCACCGGATCCCGGGGAGGACAGGGGGCAAGGTCCAGCGGCTCTGACGCCGAGCGCTCTTCCTGGTCCCGGTTTCGAGCTCGAGGAGACCTGGAGCGAAGGGCAGTTGATCCTGACGAGGCAGGAGTTCGAGACGGTCCGCTCCTGAGATGGGCCACTCCTGCGTGTCTCGAGTGGCAGGCGGATGCCTCGCCTACGGCTCTCCCCCGAGCCGGCGGAAGCGCGCCGTGAAGTGGCGAAGGGCTTCCGGCTGATACTCGAACGCGTAGCCGCGGATGTCTTCCCGGCGCTCCCACACCCGACCGATGACCTCGAGGACGTAGTCGACATGGCTCTGGGTGTAGACGCGGCGCGGGATGGCCAGACGGACGAGCTCCATGTTGGCGGGGGTCTCCTCTCCGGTCTCGGGATCCCGCTGACCGAACATCACCGTGCCCACCTCGACGGCGCGGACGCCCCCCTCCAGATAGAGCTCGGCCACCACCGCCTGGCCGGGAAGCTCCAGGGCCGGAACATGGGGGAGGAAGGCGGCGGCGTCGATGTACACGGCGTGGCCACCCGGAGGCTGCACGATGGGGACTCCGAGCTCGGTCATGTGCTCCCCCAGATACCGGACCTCGGCCAGCCGATACGTCAGATAATCCTCGTCGAGGACCTCCACGAGCCCCTGAGCGATGGCCTCCAGGTCCCGGCCCGCCATCCCGCCGTAGGTGGGAAATCCCTCGGTGAGGATCAGGAGGTCGCGCTCCTTGCGGGCCAGGGACTCGTCCCGGGTGGCGATGAAGCCACCGATGTTGGCCAGTCCGTCCTTCTTCGCCGACATGGTGCAGCCGTCGGCGAGGTCGAAGAGCTCCCGGGCGATGGAGGCCACGTCGCGATCCCCGTAGCCGTCCTCCCGGAGCTTGATGAAGAAAGCGTTCTCCGCGAAGCGGCAGGCGTCGATGTAGAGTGGGATGCCGTGGCGGCGGCAGACCTCGGAGACCTCCCGGACATTGGCCATGGAGACGGGTTGTCCACCGCCGGTGTTGTTGGTGACGGTGAGCATGACCACCGGGATCGCGTCGGCGCCCTCGGCCGCGACGAGCTCCTCGAGGGCGTCCACGTCCATGTTCCCCTTGAAGGGATGGGGCTCTTCGGGCTCGAGGCCTTCGGGCACGGGGAGGTCCACCGCCCGCGCCCCCGTCGCCTCGATGTTGGCCCGGGTGGTGTCGAAGTGGGTGTTGTTGGGGACGACGTGCCCGGGTCGACACAGTGTGGAGAAGAGGATCCGCTCGGCCGCACGACCCTGGTGCGTGGGAATGACGTGCTCGAAGCCGAAGACCGTCCGGACGCGGTCGCGGAAGCGGTAGTACGAGGGGCTGCCCGCATACGCTTCGTCGCCTCGCATCATCCCGGCCCACTGCGCCGCGCTCATGGCCGACGTCCCCGAGTCGGTCAGGAGGTCGATGAGGACGTCGTCGGAGCGGAGGAGGAAGACGTTGTTGCCCGCCTCCTCGAGTCTGTCGACCCGTTGCTCCGGCGTGGTCATCCGGATGGGCTCGACGACCTTGATCCGGAAGGGCTCGATGATGGTGCGCATGGGAGGCTTCCGACGGGTTACCGTGTCCGCGTCCTCGGGAAGGCGACGACGCTCTCGTGCCCGTCGACCCCCACCGAGGCGACGCCGAACAGGTAGTTGTCGATGACCAGGCCTTCGAGGGTGAACTCGGTGACGTCCCCCACGAATCGTGAATGCTGCCACTGCGGTGCCGTGGTATCCCGCCAGTAGATCTTGTATCCGGCCAGATTCGGGTCGTCCACGGGGCTCCATCGGAGCGTCGTGGACGGCCGGACGGCACCCCCGATGGCGACGTTCTCCGGGGCGGGGGGAGCCCAGGCGAGCGACGCCAGGGTGGCCGCGTTCACGGCGGTGAGGCGCGATGCGAAGTCGAAGTCGACGCCCTCGAGCACGTCGCCGTACTCGATCCCGTCCTCGACGCGGATGTCCTGGTGCTGGCGCTCGTACTGCTCGTTGGTCTCCATGATCCGGACGCTGGCGAATCCCGCGTCGTTGAACGGACGATGGTGGCCGCCGCGGCCGAAGCGGTCCAGGCGGTAGATCATGATGGCGTCGAGATTGGTGAAATACCGCTCGGTGATCCCATCGACGTATCGAGCCAGCTGGCGGGACGGGCCGTCGACTTCTCCCCCGAAGAAGCGGTAGCTCCGGATCTCGTCCTCGGACGCGGTCGCCGGATAGGGCTCGGAGAAGACGCGGAACGTGTTGTTCTCGATGACGCCGTTGATGCCCTCGATGTTTCCGATCATGTCGTTGTTGAGCACCCCGACGATGTCCCAACCCTCCTCCCGGGCCACCGCCGCCATGTGCTGTCCGCCGAAGAGCCCCTGCTCCTCGCCGGAGAGGCCGGCGAAGACGACGCTGGTGGGGAACTCGTACTGCGTGAGCAGTCGGGCGGCTTCCAGAACGCCGGCCATGCCCGAGGCGTTGTCGTTTGCGCCCGGGGCGTCGGTGACGGCGTCGGTCCCGTCGGAGGCGCGGGAATCGATATCGCCGCTCATGATGACGTAGCGGTCCGGATGCACCGTTCCCCTCATGATGCCCACGACGTTCACCACGTTCACCGGACCGGGGAGACGGCGGCTGTCCTCGGGACCGAACACGCGCTCCTGATAGAAGACCTCCATGCACCCACCGCAGGCCTCCGAGATGCGATCCATCTCGTCTTTGATCCACCGGCGGGCGGCTCCGATGCCCCGGGTCTCCGAGAGCGTGTCGGAAAGGGTGTTGCGGGTACCGAAGCCGACGAGGGTCCGGATGTCCGACTCGATGCGGTCGGCGGCCGCCGCCTCGATGATGTCGTAGATCGTGAGGTCGGTGGCCGGCGGTACGTCCTGGCCCTGCACCGGCGGCGCGAAGAGCACGAGGGTGAAGGCGAGGAGGCTACCTCGGAGGAGACTACCTCGAAGGACGGGTGCGAGCACGTCGATGGCTCCGGGATGGCGTGAGGGCGTTCATGGGACCCGCGTCGAGGCGGACCCGCGGCACTCATGAAGATAATCGCGACGGTCGAAGGCTGTCCTGCGCGTGCGGGGCGCGAGCCGTGGGCCGGAGGACTACCAGCCGGGGGAGAGCTGGAAGCCCCACACGCCCGTCCGCTCCGGTCTCTGGAACGGCATGGCGTAGAACACCTCGGCCACCAGGCGGCCGAAGAGGTTGAAGCGTAGGCTCGCCCCGGCGCTGAACACGGGGATCCGCTCCGTCGAGTGGGTCGCCACGTCGAGCTCCGGCGCGTCCTCGGAGGTCCATGCGAGGCCGGCGTCACCGAACAGGGACAGCTCGGTGGGCAGGAAGTCCAGCGCGATGAGCCCCAACCACTCGGTTCCCAGGAGGGGGATCCGGATCTCGGCGTTGGCCACGGCGATGCGGGTCCCCACCAGGCGATCGAACTCGGGGCACGCCTGAGGCTCACCGGCGACGTCGGTGCACTCGTTTCCGTCGAAGGAGCCGAAGGAGTACCCTCGGACGAAACCCACAGGCGCAGCATCCGTTCCTGAGCCAGGGGGAGCGGCGCGCGGTGTCCGATGCCGAACCGCCGTCCGCCGTACCGTTTCAGAGTTCCCTCGGGTGAAAGGGATGGAGACGGGCGCCTCCGGGCTTGCGTTCGGTCGGTCGGCTCCGCTCCGGATCTTCGCCCGGGTGGTCAGCCCGAGTCCTGCTCTCCGGCCATGAGTCCGGTGAGACGCTCCAGGGACATGTCGTCGGCCGACGCGTCGGCGACGACCTCGCCTCGGAGGAGCACGACGAAGCGGTCGCCCACGGGATGGGCGTGACGGGGGTTGTGGGTCACGAGGACCACGCCCACGCCTTCGGACCGTGCCCGCTCCATCGCCTCGATCACGGTCCGCGTCTGCTTCACGCCGAGGGACGCGGTGGGCTCGTCCAGGATGAGGACATCGGCACCGAAGTGGAGCGCCCGGGCGATGGCCAGGGATTGGCGCTCACCTCCCGAGAGCGCCTCCACCGGCTGATCCGGATCGCGGACCTCCACGCCGATCTCCTCCACCGCGGCCCGTGCCACGTCCTGGCACCGCCGGATGTCCAGACGCCGCAGCGGCCCTCGACCGACGGTGGGCTCCGATCCCAGGAAGAAGTTGCGCCAGATGCTCAGGAGCGGAAGGAGGGCCAGGTCTTGATAGACGGTGGCGATTCCCCGGGCGCGGGCCTCCCGGGGGGAGGAGAAGACGACCGGCTGGCCGCGGACGCGCACCTGCCCCGAGGTGGGCTCGTGCACGCCGGTCAGCACCCCGACGAGCGTGGATTTGCCGGCACCGTTGTCTCCGAGGAGGCAGGTGATCGTGCCGGCCTCGACGCTCATGGACGCATCGCGCAGCGCCACCACGCTGCCGAAGCGCTTGCCGACGTCCACGGCTTCGAGAAGGATCTCGCCACCTCCGCCCCTCACGGCGAACCCCCTCCGGCGGCCGAGGCCTTCATGCTCGGACCGCCCTGCGGCGGATGTAGTCGTTGAGCACCACGGCGGCCACCAGGACTCCACCCAGAAACACCTGGAACCAGTCGGCGTCCACGCCGGCGATGACGATTCCCTGGCGCACCATCCCGAAGATGAGGGCCCCGACCACGGCCCCGGTGACCGAGCCGTAGCCTCCCGTGAGAAGGGTCCCTCCGATGACGACGGCGATGATCGCGCGGAACTCCTGGAGCTCGCCCCGTAGGGCGTCGGCGCCGGTGAACCGGACGGCCTGGATCACCGCGACGAGGGCCGCCGCCAGGGCGGTGCTGATGAAGAGCCCGACCTTCACCCTCGTCACGGGCACGCCCAGGTTGCGCGCCGCCTCGGCGGATCCCCCGGCGCCGAAGATCCAGTTCCCCCATCGGGTACGCCGGAGGATCCAGACGCCCGCGGCGGCCGCGGTGAGCCACCAGAGGACGGAGACGCGGAAGGGGCCCACCGGCGTGCTCCCGAGGACCGCCGCCGCCCGCTCGAAGCCCGCCACCTCGTCGAGCCCACCGATCTGGGTGCGGCCCGCCACGGTCCGGCTGCCGGCGATGGTCAAGCCCCGGAAGATGAACAGGGTCCCCAGGGTCACGATGAAGGAAGGGAGCCCGGTTCGGACGACCAGAAACCCGTTGGCCGCGCCGAGGAGGCCGGCGAAGGCGAAGGTGGCGGCGATGGCCGCAAGGAGGCTCCATCCGAGCTCCACGGTGAGGATCATCAGGGTCATTCCGGCCAGACCGATCATCGATCCCACGGAGAGATCGAACTCTCCGCCGATCATGAGCAGCGCGACGGCCACGGCCAGGATGCCAAGCGGTGCCGATGCGTTCAGAATGGCGGCGGTGGCCTCGAGGCTGCGGAAGGGCGGGCCGGCGACCACCGCGAAGGTGGTCCACACCAGCACGGCCCCCACCAGCGCCGTGAAGTCGGGGCGGGAGAGGAGTCGGCGGAGCGAGCCGATGCGGACATCCTCGTCGGAGCTCGTCATCGGGCGAGGCCCCGCTGGGGTACGCCACGGATACCTCCCACGTCGGCGGCGGCCACCAGATGCGGGCCGGTCCGGACCACCCCCACGGGCATCATTCCGGTCCGGGCCATGGATGCCAGGACGACCACCGGCAGGTAACCCTGAAGGTACGGCTGTTGATCCACCGCGAACAGCATTCCTCCATCCTCGATGGCGTCCAGCACCTCCGTGGAGAGATCGAAGGTGGCGAAGGGCACGTCGCGTCCCACCTCGGCCAGCGCCGAGAGCGCGGGCGAGACCGCCGCCGCCCCCAGCGTCAGGAGCCCGTCGAGGGAAGCGTCCCGCGAGAGGGCCCCGGCGATGCGCTCGCGCGTGTCGGCCGGGTTCGCGAGCTCGGCGGCGAGGACCCGGCCGGTCCCTCCGGCCTCGATGAGCGCGTCGGAGAACCCTTCACAGCGTCGGTCGAGCGAGAGGTTGCCGACCTCGTGGTTCACGCAGAGTCCGCTCCGGACGCCCGCCTCCGCCATCCGGCTCCCCGCCGCCCGACCCGCCTCGTACTCGGGCTGCCCGACGTGCGCGCCGATGCCCAGGTCATCGAAGACGGCGCTCCCGGCATTGAGGGACACCACCGGCACCCCCTGCTCCAGGGCGTGACGGACCACCCCGCTCAGCGCGTCGGCGTCGGGAAGAGAGACGGCGATCCCGTCGGGCCGTGAGGCGACGGCGGCCTCGATCATGTTCGCCATCTCCACCAGGGAAAAGCGACCCGGAGCCTGATACCGCACCTGCACCCCCAGGTCTCGGCCGGCGTCCCGAACGCCCAGGGAGACGACCGACCAGAAAGGATCGGCGGACTGCCCGTGGGTCACGACGACGAAGTCGAGGGTGCCCGAGTCCGCGCCCGAGTCACCGGAAGAGGCCGCGTCGTCGGACCGGCCTGATCCGCCGCAGGCCGCCAGAAGAAGCCCGATGGCGACGACTCGCGAGGCTCGCGACCACATTATCAGCTCCCTTGAAGCGGGGCATGCGGACTCCCCCGTGGGCCCGACACGGGTCCGAAGCTAAGTGAGGAGGCTGCGGCGTGCAGTCTCGCGCCCCCCATCACATAAGATATCTATATGTAGTAAGACTAATAATGTATCTGTACTTCTGAACCAGTGAGAAAACGATTAACCATTTCCTGCGCGTAGGTCGAACGACCCTCCGGCGCAACGGATTCTCGACCATATGAACGAGGTACTTCAGAAATGCCCATGTCCAGAGAAGTCTCCCGTCGCGATGCCCTGCGGCTCGGAACGGTGGCCGGAGCGGGTCTGGCGCTCGGGGCGCACCCGCTCTCCGCGTCGCCGATCTCCTCTCTCCCCGTTCCCAGCAGCCCGGACGAAGCCATGGAACGCCTCATGGCGGGGAATGAACGCTTCGTTTCGGGACGCTCCATGGCTCCACGGAGAGGCCTGGACCGGGTCCGGGAGCTGAGCGGCGGCCAGGCGCCCTATGCCGCCATCCTCGGGTGCGCCGACTCCCGCGTGCCACCGGAGATCCTCTTCGACGAGGGCTTCGGCGACCTGTTCACGGTGCGGGTCGCGGGGAACGTGGCCACCCCGGAGGAGATCGCGAGCCTCGAATACGCGGTCGGCGTCCTGGGATCTCAGGTCGTCCTGGTGCTGGGCCACACCTCGTGCGGTGCGGTCACGGCGGCGGTGGACGGTGGCGCAGTCCCCGGTCAGATCTCGTCGCTGTTCCAGCACATCACCCCGGCGGTGCCGGACGGCGCGGCCATCGACGAAGCGGTGGAAGCCAACGCACGATACCAGGCTCGGATCCTCCGGTCTGCCAGTCCGGTGCTCCGGGACGCGCTGGCCGCCGGCAGTGTCGTCGTGCGGCCGGCGGTGTACGGCTTGGAGGACGGGCGCGTCCGGATTCTGAGCTGACTCGGCGTCGCCCAGGGAGGGGGGGCGGTGTGGTGGCGGGGCCCCCTCGGTGGAGCGGGACTCGGGTCGCGCAGGTCACGGCCCGAGTCTCGAGTCGTCTCACGGCCCGTCTGCGAGTCCGGACAGGCGGCCCTCGAGGGTGAGGGTTCCGTCGCCTACGGAGATCTCCGAGACGTGCGCATGCTCACGGCCCAACAGCAGGGCGGAGACCACAAGGTCGCCGAGCCAGTCGAAGGCGAACTCGGGGAGGGGCACGCGGCCCAGGCGGCCCGACACGAAGTCGACGCTGAGCTCCCCGCCCTGGGCAGCCGGCGCCACGACGAAGACGCCGGGCTGCCGGAAGCTCCATGCCTGGACGTATCCGGCCACGACGACCTCCCCCGATGGCTCGAAGCGGACCTGGACGTCCCCGGTCCGGATCCTCGGATCCAGCTTCATGATCAGCCGCTGGGTGAGTCCCAGGGACTCGGCCATCTCCGTTCGCTGACGATCGGCTTCTTCCCAGACCCGTTGCCGCAGCGCATCGAGATCCTCGGCCTGGGCGATCTCCTCCCTGGGGATGCGCTCCGACGCCATCATGAGCTCGGGCAGCATCAGTCCCAGGCCCAGCGCGGAGGTCGCTTCCTCTTCGGTCATGGTCAGGCGTACGACGCCGGCTTCGGGCGCTCCCTGGATGGCTTCCAGGCCTCGGGTCATGACACGGGCGGCGTCTTGTCGGGTGGCGGGGACGGGATCGCCGTAGGACGCGGTGAGCGAGGCGGTGTCGACGCCGAAGGAGCAGGTCATCAAGGAGGTGGCGACGATCAGGACACCGAAGCCGAAGCGCCGGAAGAGCCTCCTGCGCCTGCGCCGTCCCCCCAACGCCCGACGGGCCCGGGCCCGGATGAACGCCCCGACGAGGCCCCCGATGCTGATCCCCGCCAGCGCGGGCCTGATCTGGTCCTCGGCTCGACGAAGCGCGTCGTCGATGGCTTCCTTCGCCGGTTCCGGGTCTGGAGGGCGCATGGAGGGGGCTCGCGCGGGCGACGGGCATCCGGCGCCTGGTGCGTGCGGCCCCCCGGCGGACTCCGAGCTGGATCCGGCGTTGCGGTCGGAATCCGGCTCGGAGGGCCGGGACGGGGGGACGGAGTCGGGATCCTGTGGACGGAGAATGCCACGCGGTCACGACGCCTCGCAAGCCGAGGGCATGCGACCCACCCGTGCCGGGGTCGGGACCAGGGACGCTCCGGCCGGGACGCTCCGGCCGGGGCCCTCCGGCCGGGAAAGTCAGGACATCACCGGCTTCCGCTCAAGGGGACATCCCGTTCCCGGGAGGGCCCGACGGCTCCAGGATCGAGGCTGGCGACGGTGCTCGCCTGGAGCCCATCGTCTCCGTGGGCTGCCGCGAACCGGACCTCGTCGCCCACGTCCAGGTCCTCGTAGTCCAGATCGACCAGCGCCTCTTCGTGGAAATACACCTGCTCGCCGTCCCGGCTCTCCAGGAAGCCGTATCGGACCCCGGTCTCGTCGGTGAGGAGACGCACGATCCGACCGTGGGGCGGCAGCTCGTGCTTCTTGACCTCGCCCCGTTGCAGCTTCTTCGCCTTCACCAGTCGCTTCCTGGCCACGGCGAACGCCTCGTTCAACGTCTGCTCCAATGTGCTCCGCTTGTCGGGCTCCGGATTCTGCCGATCCACCACCAGCGTCTTGCTCGGGATGCCCACCTCGAGGCGGATCCTGTAGTTGTTGCCGCTCTGCTGGTCCGGAGTGTCGTCGGCCACCATGGTCCGGCAGGAGATCAGATTGGGATAGACGTCCTCCAGCGACTCGATGCCGTCCAGGATCCGGGCCTTGAGCTCGTCCGTGGGGGTGATGCCGCGAAACGCGATCTCCGGTGGTACCTCCATGGGTCACCTCTTCGTTGTGTGCAGTTGCATGCACCCCTTTGGGAGTGCAGGGCGCGTGCCAGGCCCTGCGTGCCGGCAGCGCGCGGGTGTCCAGCCGTGCGTGATTCGGAGTGGATTTCAGGATCCGCGGCGGTGAGGTCCCTTGTCCCGGCTCCCCGCGGGACCCACTCTGCGCTCCAGTCGGATCGAGACCCGAGCACCGCCGTGCCCGACCGGATCACCACCAGGAGTCCTCCCGCCCATGACCGACGTGGATCAGACCTCTCCGGAGGACATGGCTCCGGACCGACGTCCGGCAGGACCCCGAGTCACCGAGGAGCTCAGCCGCGATCTCGGTCTTCCCGGGGCCCTGGCTCTCGGCGTCGGGACGATGATCGCGGCGGGGATCTTCGTGCTGTCGGGGCTGGCGGTTTCCAACGTCGGGGCAG
>JAWVZK010000131.1:0-9725 GCA_033722275.1 Longimicrobiales bacterium
CCCGGGAAGATGCGGCTGCCGCGGATGCCGTTGACGCTCTTGAGCTCGTCGATGCTCACGCCGTGCTTCCGGGCGATCCGCCAGAGGGAATCGCCCCGTTGGACGCGGTACGCCCGAGACGCCTCCAGCTCCGCGACCCGGGTGGAGGTGATGCGCTCCACGTACCGGGCGTACGGCTCGGGAAAGAGGGCCACGTGGTAGTGACGTGGCCTCCGCTCCAGCGTGGCCTCCAGGACCCCCGACGCCTCGAGGCTGGTGAGCACGCTCTCCAGCCAGGTCCGGCAGCTCCGGTTCCAGCTGTACCGGAGGTCCAGCGCCATCCCCGTGGGATGCACGGAGCGATGGGAGGCGTTCCGTGGCTGACGGGTGGTGGGGCGCGTCAGGCTGGTCACCACCAGGCGCTCCCCGCAGGCCCGTCGATACTGACCCGCCAGACGTCGGACGAAGAGCTCCACCTCGGGCCGGGCGTAGGGAAAGGACACGGCGTGGAGCTCGAAGTCACCATTCGGGACGACCCGGGTCAACCAACCCTGCTCCGCGAAGAAGCGCACGCGACCCGGGGTGTCGATGTAGGTGAAATCGTGTTGCCGAGCCATCCGATTCTGGACGTCGAGAGAGGCCCGGGAGCCACGAAGGCTCTGTGCCGTGGCTCCGTCCGGCAGGACGGGGGCGAGAACGAGTGAACCGAGCACGCCGAGGCGCATCGCCGCGCGCGTGAGCTGGACCTTGGGTCGTTCCGAGAGCATCCGATCGCTGAGGGCGGACAGGAAGTTCACGGCATCTGCGAAGAGAAGCCGTCCATTACTAAACAGATGTTTCCGGGCGCACAAGCCTATCGATGGGCTGGCGAAACCTCCAGACGACGCGGAGGCCGGGGCGCTCCGTGGTCCCGGCCTCCACGCCCTCGTCCGATGCCGGCGCGTAGCCTCACCCCTTCGCGTCGGCGTAACGCTGCCCGACCTTGTCCCAATTCACCACGTTCCACCACGCCGACAGGTAGTCCGGCCTGCGGTTCTGGTAGTGGAGGTAGTATGCGTGCTCCCAGACATCCACTCCCAGGACGGGCGTCAGGCCCTGGCTGTACGGAGTGTCCTGGTTCGGTGTGGACATGATGCTCAGCGCGCCTCCTCCATCGGAGCACAGCCATCCCCACCCCGAGCCGAACTGGCTGCCCGCTGTGGACTGGAACTCGTCCTTGAAGGCATCGAGCGAGCCGAAGGCGCTGTCGATGGCCGCGGCCAGCCCCCCGCTCGGAGCATCGGCGCCTCCGGGAGTCATCACGTCCCAGAACAGGGTATGGTTCACGTACCCCCCGCCGTTGTTGCGGACCGCGGTCCGGATGGCCCCGGGAAGCCCGTCCAGATCCGAAAGGAGCTCGATGGCCGACTTGCCGTGGAGATCGCCGTGATCCTCCAGGGCGGCGTTGAGCTTCTTCGTGTACCCGGCGTGGTGCTTGCCGTGGTGGATCTGCATGGTGCGCGCGTCGATGTGGGGCTCGAGCGCGTCGTGGGCGTATCCGAGGTCGGGAAGCTGGAAGGGATAGGGCATGGGTGCGGACTCCTCTCGTCGTTTGTGGACAGACTGAAGCTCGCTGGCCCCCTCGACGATCCCCCGGCGCACGATCTCCGCTACCTTGGGAGTCGGCGGGGCTCGAGAGCCCGGACATGGTGCGCGTGCGGGCTCGCAGCGTTTGATTGTACCGGAACCGCGCATCGTCATCAAACCTCTCACCCACGACGGACGTGCCCGAGAGCTCGAAAGAACGTCGGATCCTCCTCGTGGACTGCGACGCCTTCTTCGTGCAGGTGGCGCGGCTCGAGGATCCCGAGGGCGCGGGCAGGGCGTCCCTGCTCATCGTGGGCGGATCGGCCTCGGGGCGAGGCGTGGTGACCTCGGCGTCGTATGAGGCCCGGCGGTACGGAGTGCGCTCGGCGATGCCCACGGCACAGGCCCTGCGGCTGTGCCCCGCGGCCACCGTGGTGGGCGTGCCCCGCGGTGCCGTGTCTCGACGGAGTCGTCAAGTTCGGGCCGTCCTCGAGGAGCTGGCTCCCGTGGTTCAGGCCGCATCCGTGGACGAGTTCTACCTGGATCTCACCGGGACGGAGCGGCTCTTCCATGGAGAGTCCCTGGAGGAGACGGCCCGGCGCATCCGGAGCGAGGTGCTGGAGCGGACGGACATCTCCGTCTCCCTCGGGGGTGGGTCCCGACGCATCATCGCCAAGCTCGCCGCCTCCTCGGCCAAGCCCGCCGGGGTCCATGTCGTCCCGCCCGGTGAAGAGCAGGACTTCCTGCGGCCGCTGAAGCTCGCCGATCTGCCAGGCGTCGGGCCGGCCCTCCTCCGATCCCTGGAGCGACGAGGGCTCGTGACCGTCGACGACGCCCTGGGCGTCCAGGAGGAATGGCTCCAGCGCTGGTTCGGGCGACGCCGGGGATCCTGGCTGTGGCGCCGTGTCCGTGGAATCGACCCGAGCCGCGTGGATCCCCATGAACGCCGGAAGTCCATCTCCAAGGAGCGGACGTTCTCGGAGGACATCTCGGATCATGGAGAGCTCGAGAGGCGACTCATGGCGCTGGCGGTGCGCGTCGGCGCCGCCCTCCGGCACAAGGAGCTTCGCGCCCGGACCGTCACGGTGAAGCTGCGTGACCACGACTTCAACACCCGCCAGCACGCGCGAACCGTCCCCGAGCCCATCGAATCCAACTCGGCCCTGGTGGAGGTGGCGCGCGCCCTCCTCGGGGAGCTCCGCAAGGAGCGGGACGTCCCGGCCCGGCTCATCGGCGTGGGGGTGAGCGGTCTCGTCGCCTCGGACACGGCCCAGCAGCTGGGACTCTTCGACGAGGCCGTCGCCGGGGAGACGGATCGCGACCGGAGCGTCTCCCGGGTGGTGGACCGTTTGACCGACCGGTTCGGCGAAGGTGCGGTGATGCCCGCGCGGCTCGTCGACGAGCATGGGCGGCCGCACGAGCCGGACGGCTCGGGGCGCAAGGACCGGTGAGCGCCGGATCCTCGAGCCGACCTCGGGCCTTCAGCGCCCTTTGGCCCGAGGCGTCGCCGATCCTCGGCATGATCCACCTGCCGCCCCTTCCCGGCGCACCTACCTGGGACGGCTCCATGCGCGCCGTCCTCGCCCGTGCGCTGTCCGACGCCGAGATCCTCACGGCCGAAGGGTTCGACGGCATCATCGTCGAGAACTTCGGGGACGCGCCGTTCTTCTCGGGCCCCGTCCCTTCCGAGACCGTGGCGGCCATGGCCCACATCGTCGGGAGGGTGGTCGACGGGACGTCCCTGCCGGTGGGCGTGAACGTCCTGCGGAACGACGCCCGGTCGGCCCTGTCGGTGGCGGTGGCGACGGGAGGCCGCTTCATTCGCGTCAACGTCCACACCGGCTCCATGTGGACCGATCAGGGGCTCCTGGAGGGCCGGGCGGGGGACACCATGCGCGCCCGCGCCATGCTACGCTCGGACGTGGCGATCCTCGCGGACGTCCACGTGAAGCACGCCACGCCGCCGGCGGGTCAGGCCATCGGGGACGCCGCCGCGGATACGTGGCACCGGGGCAGGGCCGACGCGCTGATCGTCTCGGGCGCGGGAACCGGCCGGTCCACGGATCTCGACGATCTCCGATCGGTGCGGCGAGCCGTGCCAGACGCTCCGGTCGTGGTCGGCTCGGGGGCAACCGCCGAGAGCGTCCACAGCCTCCTGGCGGCGGCGGACGGCGTGATCGTGGGCAGCGCCGTCATGCGCGGCGGAGCGGCGGGCGCCGGCATCGACCGAGCCCGCGCCCGAGCGTTCATGGAGGCGGCCCGGGCGTGACGACTCCGGCGCGACCGCCGAGAACGTCCACGCCGTCCTCGTGGCGGCGGCGGGGCGGTGGGGACGGTCGAGGTCTCCTCGGTGCTCAGTCCGCGCCCGACGCCTGCCGAGCCTTCCGCTTCTCCGCCTGCGCCAGGTAGGGCTTGCGCTCGAAGTAGCTGCGCGTCTCCTCGGCCACCACCGGTGCCAGGAAGAGGAGCGCGATGAGGTTGGGCCAGATGACGATGGCCAGCGCCACGTCGCCCAGAGCCCATACCACCGAAAGAGGGATGACCGCGCCCATGAAGTGCGCGCCCAGGAAGATGGCCTTGTAGGGCAGCACCGCCTTGTGCCCGAACAGATAATGGGCGCAGCGATCGCCGTAGTAGCTCCACGATATGGCCGTGGAGATCCCGAAGAGGAGAACGCCGAAGACGACGATCATGTGGCCCCAGTCACCCAGTGGCGCCAGCCCCTGTCGGAAGGCTTCCGCCGTGAGGGGCGCGCCGTTCTCGACGGCCATCCCGTACAGCGAGGTGTACGTCCGCCCGTCCTCCGTGACGGCCTGGCCCTGGAAGGGGTAGACCACGCCGGTGAAGGCCTCGGTCTGCTCCGCGTCCACGAAGAGGGGCTCCACGCCGACCTCGTGCCAGGCGATGGTGGGGACGCCGGCGCCCGAAGCCTCGTGGTACCCGTCGACGATGCGGATCTCCTCCGGCGGATCCACGCCCTCGAAGCGATTGGCTTCGGTCAGGGCCGTATACGACATGTCTCCGGCGCCGATGGTGAGCTCGGTGGAGTACCTTTGGGCATCGCTGCCCGTCATGATGATGACCAGGCCCGTGAGCGAGCAGATGACGATGGTGTCGATGAACGGCTCGAGGAGCGCGACCACACCCTCGGAGACCGGCTCGTCGGTCTTGGCCGCGGCGTGGGCGATGGGCGCCGAGCCCTGGCCCGCCTCGTTGCTGAACAGTCCTCGCCGGACGCCCCACATGAGGGTGACCACGAAGACGCCGGCTCCGACGCCTGCGATCCCGGCCTCGGGATTGAACGCTTCGACCACGATGCGGGAGAAGGCCGCGGGGACGTCACCCAGATTGAAGGCGATGATGGTGAGAGCACCCAGGACGTAGATCGCGGCCATGAAGGGAGCGAGGATCGCGGTCACCTTCCCGATGCGGCTGATGCCGCCGAGGATGACGGCTCCGACCACGGACACGGTGACGATCCCCGAGATCCAGGTCGGGATCCCCAACGCGGACTGCATCTGGTCGGAGACGGTGTTGGCCTGCACGGCGTTGCCGGTGAAGAAGGCCGTGAACGCGAGCATGACCGCGAAGAAGACCGCCATGGGCTTCCAGCTCGGACCCAGTCCTCTCTCGATGTAGTACATCGGCCCACCGGCCACCGTCCCCACCTCGTCGGTGGTGCGGTACTTCTGGGCCAGGGTCACCTCCGAGTACTTCGTCGCCATGCCGAGAAAGGCGGTGACCCACATCCAGAAGAGCGCTCCCGGACCGCCCCAATGGATGGCGATGGCGACGCCGGCGATGTTTCCGATGCCCACGGTGGCGGAAAGGGCCGTGGTAAGAGCCTGGAAATGGGAGACGTCACCCGGATCGTCCGGGTCGTCGTAGCGACCGGTGGTCACGCCGAAGCCGTGGCCCAGCCTCCGGAGCTGCACGAAGCCCGTCCGCACGGTCAGGTAGAGCCCCGTTCCCAGGAGGAGGATCACCATGATGGCGATCCGCTCGCCGCCGATGGTCGGACCGATCTCGATGATGTACGTGTTGGCGAAATCGACGATCGGCTGTAGGAATCTGTCGAGAAGGGATTCCATGCTCTGCCCGTTGGATGGAGGTCGGTGGGGGCGACGTCGCCTTCGCGGCGGCCCCTCGTCTCTGGTCTGCTGGAGGATCGGGGAAGGCCCTCGAACGAGGCCCCCCGACGCTCAAAGCCTGAAAGAATGCCCCGCCGGGAGCGGCGGGGCAAGCGCGATCGGCCTCAGGTGGCCGGAGCCAGCGTCGTCTCGTAGAGGTGAGCGGCCACGGCTTCCGCGAGGAGCTCGTGGGCCCGGTTCACGATGGCGTCCAGGGACGGAGACTCCTGGAACATCTCTTCGGCCTTCTCCCTGAGCTCCGGGACGGTGGGCAGGTGTGGCATGGAGATCTCGGCCAGTCGCTCTTCGACCTGAGAGCGGGCGCGGCGGGCTCGAGCCACGAGGTCCTCGCGAACGGGTCTCCCGTCCCAGGAGTCGCGCACGCCTTGAGCGATCCGCTCCACGCTGAACGCGGCGGCCAGCTCACCGGCTACCTTCTCGACGACTTTACGACCCACCGGTCGCTCGCCCTCCACGATCGCCTCGGGAGGGGAGCGGAGGTCCCAGACCAGCCCCACCCAGGACATGGCCTTCAGCACGTAGTAGGAGATATCGATCTCCCACCAGCGGAAGCCCTGACGCGTGGAGCTCTGGTAGTGGTGATGGTTGTTGTGCCATCCCTCGCCGAGGGTGACGAGGGCCAGCCACAGGTTGTTGCGGGAGTCGTCGCCGGTCAGGTAGCGCTGCGAGCCCGAAACGTGAGCAAGCGAGTTGATGAAGAAGGTGCAGTGGAAGAGAAGCACCGTGCTCCAGAAGAACCCCACGACGAGCATTGCCCATCCTCCCACCGCCCAGACCCCGAAGCCCAGGAGAATGGCCGGCAGATAGGTGTTGCGGTCGAGCCAGACCAGCTCCGGATATCGGGTCAGGTCTTTCACGGTTCCGTAATCCGGCTCCGCGTTCGTGGGGTTGAAGATCCAGCCCACGTGGGAATACCAGAAACCGTGGTGCTTGGGGGAATGGACGTCGTGCTCGGTATCGGAGTGGAGATGGTGATGCCGGTGCACGGCGGCCCACCAGATGACACCCCGCTGGGCCGAAGTCTGACCCAGGAACGCGATCAGGAACTGCATCACGCGGCTGGTCTTGTACGACCGGTGGCTGAAGTACCGGTGGTAGCCGGCGGTGATGGCCCACATCCGGACCACGTACAGGATCACGCCGACGACGACGGCCGAAGCCGGGACGCCGGTCCAGATGGCGCCGAAGCAGGCGAGATGGACGAGTAGAAAAGGGATCGCCGCCGGGTAGACGACGTCATCGTGCGGTGCGTGCTGTTCCGACAAACCGTGCTCCACATGGGACATGAAACGGGCCCTCTCCTTCGAGAGGGCCGCCAAGACAAGCTAAAGCGACCCTGGCCAGATACAACAGCTTCTTGGGACTGGACCCGGGCGGCCGATGATATATCTTCGTATTCAGATTCATGAATACGACAGCCGCCCCGCCGATCCTCGAGCGCATCAGCGTGCTTGGTGACGAGACCCGGACCCGCATCCTCTCCCTGTTGGAGCGCAGCGAGTTCACCGTCTCCGAGCTGTGCTCGGTGCTCCAGACACCCCAGCCCACCGTCAGTCGGCACCTGAAGACCCTGGCCTCGGAGGGATGGGTGGAAGCCCGCGCCGAGGGACGGAAGCGTCACTATCGCCTCAGCCCCGGTCTGGACGACTCCGCCCGCGCCCTCTGGCGGATCGTGCGGGAGGAGATCGGCGGGCGCGGAGTCTACGCCGCCGACGCGGAGCGGGCCCGGGCCGTCCTGGAGCATCGACGCCTCCGCTCGACCCGGTTCTTCGCGGAATCGGCCGAGGCGTGGGACGAGATGCGCGCCGAGCTGTACGGCTCCGTGGCGGGTTTCGCGCCCCTTCTCGGTCTCGTGGAGGCCGGATGGACGGTGGGAGACCTGGGCACGGGAACGGGGCTTCTGGCCTCTCGTCTGGCGCCCTTCGCGAAGACCGTCGTCGCCGTGGATCGTTCGGAGGAGATGCTCGCCGCTGCGCGAGTCCGGCTCGAAGGGGTCGAGAACGTGGAGCTGCGGCTCGGGCATCTGGAAGATCTCCCGGTGGAGGACGGGGAACTGGACGTCGCCGTGCTCGCCCTGGTCCTCCACTATGTGGTGGACCCACCCGTGGTCCTCGACGAGGTGCTGCGGGCCCTGACACCGGGAGGACGGCTCCTGCTCCTGGACATGCGACGCCACCAGCGGGGAGCGGGCTTCACGGAAACCATGGGCCACGTCTGGCCGGGCTTCGAGTCGGAGCGTCTCGCGGCGTGGCTCGTGGACGCGGGTTTCGTCGCCCAACGCGTCGTGCACCTGCCCCACGACCCCGAGGCCTCCGGCCCCCTCCTCTTCCTCGCCTCGGCCCGGCGACCTTCGGGCCAGGACCCGTGAACGACCCCGTGCCCTCGCCCCATCTGAACCCGAACCCCAACCGACCGGAGCTCGAAATGAGCGACACTGCAGTCATCCCCCGGAACGAGAAGCCCGACGTCACCGAGAGGCCGCCCTACCGGGTCAAGGACCTCTCCCTGGCCGAGTGGGGCCGCAACGAGATCCGACTGGCCGAGCAGGAGATGCCTGGCCTCATGGCCGCCCGAAGAGAGTATGGGTCCGAGAAGCCTCTTGCGGATCTCAAGGTCGCGGGCTCCCTCCACATGACCGTCCAGACGGCCGTGCTCATCGAGACGCTCATGGACCTCGGCGCCGATGTGCGCTGGGCTTCCTGCAACATCTTCTCCACGCAGGACCACGCGGCTGCCGCCGCCGTCGTGGGACGCAACGGAACCCCCGACGAACCGAAGGGAGCCGCCGTCTTCGCCTGGAAGGGCGAGACGCTCGAGGAGTACTGGTGGTGCACCGATCAGATGCTCACCTGGCCTGACGGCTCCGGTCCGGACCTCCTGGTGGACGACGGAGGCGACGCCACGCTTCTCATCCACAAGGGCGTGGAGTTCGGCGCCGCCGAGTCCGTTCCCGCCTTCGACCCGGACGAGGATCCGGAAGAGTGGGGCGTGATCCTCGACCTCATCCGCCGGACCCTCACCGAAGATCCGGGCAAATGGGAACGGATCGCCGAGGATATCCGTGGGGTCAGCGAGGAGACCACGACCGGCGTCCACCGCCTCTACGAGATGGAGCGCGCTGGAACGCTCCTCTTCCCCGCCATCAACGTCAACGATTCCGTCACGAAGTCGAAGTTCGACAATCTCTACGGCTGCCGTCATTCGGTGGTGGACGGGTTGAACCGGGCCACCGACGTCATGCTGTCCGGCAAGCGGGCGGTGGTCTTCGGCTATGGCGACGTGGGCAAGGGCTGCGCGCAGGCGCTCAAGGCCGCTGGCGCGCGGGTGACGGTCACCGAGATCGACCCCATCTGCGCTCTCCAGGCCCTCATGGAAGGATTTTCCGTGCAGACGATGGAGGACGTGGTGGAGACGGCGGACATCTTCATCACCGCCACCGGGAATCGGGACATCATCACGGCCGGCGACATGGCACGCATGAAGGACAAAGCCATCGTCGCCAACATCGGTCACTTCGACAACGAGATCGACATGGCCGGCCTGGCGAGGATCGACGGCGTGGAGAAGAGGAAGATCAAGGATCAGTACCACGAGTGGGTCTTCCCCGACGGGCATTCCGTGCTGATTCTGGCGGAGGGCCGACTCATGAACCTGGGCTGCGCCACCGGCCATCCCAGCTTCGTCATGTCCGCATCCTTCACCAACCAGGTGCTGGCCCAGATCGAGCTGGCCCTGAACCCCGACCGGTACGAGCGGAAGGTCTACGTCCTCCCCAAGCGCCTCGACGAAAAGGTGGCCCGTCTCCACCTGGACCAGCTGGGCGCCAAGCTCACCGAGCTGACGGAGAGACAGGCCGAATACATCGGCGTGCCGAAGGAGGGCCCCTTCAAGCCCGACCAGTACCGCTACTGAGCCCCGGCTCCGCGGCGCGATCCGTCGCGGCAAGGAGAGCCCGGTGGCCAGGGCCGAACGGGGGCTGGACGAGAGGGGGTGGAGCCCGCGGACGGCGCCACCCCCACACCGCGCCCG
>JAWVZK010000132.1:0-9709 GCA_033722275.1 Longimicrobiales bacterium
CCACCCGCTCCCCGCGCCGAGGAGCTCCTCACGCAGAAGATCTGTGGCGACGAGCTCGGCATCCCCGTCGTGCCCGCCCATCTGGCGATCCTGACCCGACGCCAGGATGCCGATCGGCTCTCGCGGACCCTCTGGCCGGACAATGCCCTCGCGAGGAGGGTCACCGCCGAGTCCATGCGATCGCGGGCCTCCTGCTTCTATGCGACGCCGTGCGGTCGGGGATGCTCGATCAAGGCCAACTTCCAGTCCCCGACGGTGGTGCTCCCGCCTGCGGTGGCGACGGGGAATCTGGACATCGTGACGGACGCCATGGTCCGCGAGGTGACCATCGACGCCTCGGGGCGGGCCACGGGCGTCCATTACGTCGACAAGACGACGCGGATGGACGAGCATGCGCGTGCCCGGGTGGTCGTCCTCGCTGCCAGCGCGTGCGAATCGGCCCGCATCCTCCTCAACTCGCGAAGCAGCCTGTTCCCCGATGGTCTGGCCAACGGGAGCGGCCTCGTGGGCAAGTACGTCATGGACACCGTGGGCGCCGGGGTGGGTGGGCAGATCCCCGCCCTGGAGAACATGCCTCCGCACAACGCCGACGGGACGTCCGCGATGCACGTGTACATGCCCTGGTGGCTCTACCGGGAGCAGGCCCGGGGGGAGCTCGACTTCGCCCGGGGCTACCACATCGAGTTCGGTGGAGGCAGGAGAATGCCCGGCTTCGGCTTCATGGGTGGTCTGGCGCCCCTCACCCGGGGCGCATACGGTCAGCGTTTCAAGGAGGAGTGTCGGCGCTATTACGGCTCGTTTCTCTGGTTCGACGGGCGGGGCGAGATGATTCCCAACGAGAACTGCTACTGCGAGATCGATCCGGAGGGCGTCGATCAGTGGGGGATCCCCACGCTGCGCTTCCATTGGCGGTGGTCGGATCATGAGCTCGACCAGGCTCGGCACATGCAGCAGACCTTCCAGTCGATCATCGAGGCCATGGGTGGGCGGGTCACCAGCACCGTACACGACGCCGGCGCCGACGCCATCGCCGCCCCCGGTCAGATCATCCACGAGGTGGGCGGGGTGATGATGGGCGAGGACCCGTCCTCGTCGGTCCTCAACGAGTTCTGTCAGTCGTGGGAGGTCGACAACCTCTTCGTGACCGATGGGGGCTGCTTCGTGTCCAACGCCGACAAGAACCCGACGCTGTCCATCATGGCCCTCGCCTGGCGGGCATCGGACTACATCGTCGAGCAGCTCCGGACCCGGAGCGTCGGATGAGCGGAGCCGACCGACGCCCCCGGAGCCTCCCGGTTCTGCCGTCGGGCGCGGCCGGATCCGGAGCGACGTCCGGCCACGGAGGGCTGCCGATGGATCGGAGACACGCGCTGAAGGTCCTGGCCCTCGCCGCCGGTGGCCCCGCCCTGGCCGCCTCCTGTGGATCCGGGGACGCGCCCCCGGAGCTCGACATCCCCGAGCCGGTGAGCAACCCGAACGCGGCCGGCACGGCCTGGGATCCCGACCTGGTCGCTCCATCGGTCCCCTGGGAGCGGAAGCTCTCGGAGGGCGAGCTGGCGGCCCTCGCCGTCCTCTGCGACGTGATCCTGCCCGCCGACGAGCGTTCTCCGTCGGCGAGCGCGCTGGGCGCGCACGACTTCATCGACGAGTGGGTGAGCGCCCCGTACGAGTCCAACGGGCGCGACCTGATCCTGATCCGTGGGGGGCTGATCTGGCTGGACCGGGAAGCGGAGCGCCGCTTCGGCTCCCCGGGGCCGGACGGATCCCTGCGCTTCGGCGACCTCCTGGCGGCCCAGCGGCGGGCGATATGCGACGACATCTGCTATGAGCCGGAGGCCATCGAGGGATACGAAACGGCGGCGCGCTTCTTCGATCGGGTGCGCGCTCTGACCTCCACGGCCTTCTGGACCACCACCGAGGGAATGACCGATCTGGAATACGTCGGCAACGTCCCGCTCCAGCGCTGGGATCCGCCTCCGCCGGAGGTCCTTCGTCATATCGGACTGGAGTAGGAGGACAGGATCATGACTCGTCGAGCTCCGGACACGCGAGGCTCCCGGGAAGGACCCGCTGCAGGAGTCGCGTCGAGTGCCCCTCCTCCCATCCGGTCGGGCCGCCTCTTCGTGGGTAGCTGCGTCGCTCTCGTGGCGACCTCCGTCGCTTTCGCCACCGTCGGCGCGGTCATGCTGGCGCTCAAGCGCGATTTCGTCCTGACCAACGAGGAAGTGGGGTGGATCGGCGGCGCGGCCCTCTGGGGCTTCGCGGTGTCCCAGCTCGTCTTCGCACCCCTCGCGGACTCGCTGGGCATGCGGGCGCTCCTGCGATTCGCCTTCGTGGGACACCTGGTGGGCGCGTCGACCATGATCGTGGCCGGAGGCTTCGGCATGCTCTTCGCGGGCGCGCTCGTCATCGCCATGGGCAACGGCCTGGTGGAGGCCGCGTGCAATCCCCTCGTCGCCGCGCTCTACCCCCACGACAAGACCGTGAAGCTCAACCAGTTCCACGTCTGGTTCCCCGGGGGGGTGGTCCTCGGCGGGCTGGCGGCGTTCGCCCTCGACGCCTTCGGCTTCCCGGGGTGGCAGATGAAGATCGGATTGATCCTCGTCCCGACCCTCGCGTACGGATGGCTGATCCTCCTGGAGCCGTTTCCGGCGACGGAGGGCGTGGACGCGGGCGTGGGCATGGCAGAGATGTTCCGGGCGGCACTGCTGACGCCCTTCATGTGGGTCATGCTGCTGGCGATGGCGATGACGGCTTCCGTGGAGCTGGGACCGAATCGTTGGGTGCCCGCCGTGCTCGAAGCTGGGGGCATGGCGGGCATCCTCGTCCTGGTGTGGATCAACGGTCTCATGGCGGTCCTGCGGTACCGCGCCGGGGACGTCGTGCATCGCATGGCGCCCACCGGCCTGCTCCTCCTCTCCGCTCTGGTGTCTGGCGCCGGGCTCCTGGCCCTCAGCTACTCCAGCGGCACGATGGCGACCTTCGCTGCGGCAACCGTCTTCGCCGTAGGGGTCTGCTACTTCTGGCCCACCATGCTCGGGGTGGTGTCGGAGCGCGTCCCGCGCTCGGGCGCCCTGGGGCTCGGGCTCATGGGCACGGTGGGGATGGCCACGGTCGGGCTGGTCACCTCGCCTCAGATGGGGAGCATCGCGGACCGATATGCCCACCAACGCATACCCGCTGAGGAGACGGTCGCCCTCTTCGAGCGCGCGAGACCGACCCTCGCCCGCTCGGAGCGTGAGGACGCCGCCGTCGCCCTCGAAGCCACCGCCGAGGTCGTCGAGCACCACGAAGCCGAGGGGGCGTTGCCCTCGCCGGAGACCGCCAACGCGTTGCGCGCTCTCGTGTCCTCCGATGTCGATCCGGGGCTCGTGGCGGAAGCCCAGGCGATCCTGGGGCCCGCGGACAACTACGGGGGGAAGATCTCCTTCCGCTATGTCGTTCCCCTCTGCGGGATTCTGGCCCTCATCTTCGGAATCCTGTACGTGCGGGACCTCCGCGCCGGCGGATATCGCGTCCAGCGGATCGGAGCCGAGGCGTGAGGATGCGGTCTCGCCGGAGCGCTCGCCGCGGTGGTCGTTCCCGCACCGGATGAAGATCCGCTACGGGATGGTCGGGGGCGGCCCGGGGGCGTTCATCGGCGAGGTCCACAGGATGGCCGCTCGACTCGACGGAGGGTGGGAGCTGACGGCCGGCGCCTTTTCCTCGGATGCCGAGAAGTCGGCCCGGACCGGTGCGTCTCTCGGTCTGGAGCCCTCGCGCGTGTACGACTCGTACGAGGCGATGGCGGACGGAGAATCGTCCCTTCCGGAGTCGGAAAGAGTCCAGGTCGTTTCCATCGTGACCCCCAATCACCTCCATCATCCCGTGGCCAAGAGGTTTCTCGAGCGGGGGATGCACATCGTCTGCGACAAGCCCATGACCACGAGGGTGGAGGATGCCGAGGAGCTGTGCCGTCTGGCGGCCACGCGTGGGCGGATCTTCGCCGTGACGCACAACTACACCGGATATCCCATGGTGAAGGAGGCGCAGGCCCGGGTGCGGCGGGGAGAGCTCGGTGCCATCCGGAAGATCGTCGTCGAGTACGCCCAGGGGTGGCTACGAACGCTCCTCGAAGCCGAGGGCCACAAGCAGGCGGAGTGGCGTGGCGATCCCTCGAGGGCGGGGGTCTCGTCCGCTTTGGCGGATATCGGCTCCCATGGGCACAATCTGGTGCGGTACGTGACGGGTCTGGACGTCGTCCGGCTGTACGCCGATCTGGGCACGATGGTGCCTGCCCGACGGATGGAGGACGATGCCACCGTGCTCCTGGAGATGAGCGGAGGTGCTCGGGCCGTCCTCATGGCCTCCCAGATCGCCACGGGCGAGCGAAACCGTCTGCGCCTGCGCCTCTATGGTGCCGAGGCCGGTATCGAGTGGAGTCAGGAGGAGCCGAACCGGCTGCGCCTGATGGGGCCGGAGGGTGCCGAGCGGATCGTCTATCGGGGAGATCCGTCCCTCTCGGAAGGGGCGCGGTCGGCGACCCGCCTGCCGCCCGGACACCCCGAGGGCTTCATCGAAGCCTTCGCCAACATCTACCGCGGGGTGGCGTCCGCCGTACGGGGCGAGGCCACGGGCCTCGACTTCCCGAGCGCTCAGGAGGGAGCCCTGGGCGTGCATTTCATCCACCAGGCGGTGGCGAGCAGCCGGACGGGAGCCTGGGTCGACATGGCCTACGATCCTCCCGGAGCGGCCGCCTGAACGGTCCATGACCCTCGACCACGAAAGCCGCGAGCGAAGCCCATGAGCAGACCCGTGACGCTGTTCACTGGCCAGTGGGCCGACCTGCCCCTGGCCCTCCTCGCCGAGAAGGCGGCGGCATGGGGATACGACGGCCTCGAGCTGGCGTGCTGGGGAGATCACTTCGACGTCCGGAGAGGAGCGTCCGATCCCGACTATTGTGTGGCGCAGAGGGAGCTGCTGGCCTCCCACGACCTGGAGGTCTTCGCCGTCAGCAACCACCTGGTGGGACAGGCCGTGTGCGATCCTGTCGATGAACGGCACGAGGCCATCCTTCCGGAGCACGTATGGGGAGACGGCGATCCGGAAGAAGTGCGCGCACGGGCCGCCGCGGAGATGAAGGCCACGGCGCGGGCGGCGGCGAATCTGGGCGTACCGGTGGTGAACGGCTTCACGGGCAGCGCGATCTGGCACCTTCTGTACTCGTTTCCTCCGGTTCCCGAGGAGACCATCGACGCGGGCTTCCAGGACTTCGCCCGGCGATGGCATCCCATCCTGGACGTCTTCGACGAGGTGGAGGTGCGGTTCGCGCTGGAAGTGCATCCCACGGAGATCGCCTTCGACATCGTGACGGCGCAGCGCGCCCTGGACGCCCTGGACGGGCGACGGGCCTTCGGATTCAACTACGACCCCAGCCACCTCGTCTACCAGGGCGTGGACTGTGTCGACTTCATCCGCCGATTCGCCGACAGGATCCACCACGTGCACATGAAGGACGTGTGGTGGTCCGCCGACCCCGGGGCTTCCGGCGTCTTCGGGGGACATCTTCCCTTCGGGCATCCCGAGCGATACTGGGACTTCCGGTCACCCGGACGAGGTCGCGTTCCGTTCGAGGACGTGATCCGGGTGCTGAACCACGTCGGATATCAGGGTCCGCTGTCCGTGGAGTGGGAGGACTCCGGAATGGATCGGGAGCACGGTGCCCAGGAAGCGTGCGGGTTCGTCCGCGCCCTCGACTTCCCGACGGCCGAAGGTGCCTTCGACGCGGTGTTCTCGGACGGTTGAGTCGCCGGCCAAGTGCTCGCCCCACCGCGGGCCGAGGCACCAGACCGGTCAGCCGCTCCTGGCGGCGTAGGCCGAGATCCCCAGTCCGACCAGAAGTACGGTGCCCGCCAGGAGCGGCGGAACACGTCGCTCTCGCTGCACCGAGGCCGAAGCCTCCAGCGAGCCCAGCTCCACCGTCGCTTCCTCCTCGCCGAAGGGGACGGTATCCACGACGAGCCCGGCCGCGCCCAGGAGCGTCACGACCACCCCGACGAGGAGAAGAGGAGAGCGTTTCATCGTCCGGTCCTCAGACCGTCCTCGGCCGACCGACGAAGAAGCCGACGATGGCGAGGATCAGGAACACGACGAACGCGATCTTCGCGAGCCCTGCGGCGGCGCCGGCGATTCCACCGAATCCGAGCAAGGCGGCGATGATCGCGAGGACGAACAACCAGATCGCTGCGGTAAGCATTCGTGTCACCTCGTTGGGGCCGAGTCTCGTCTGTGTCGAAGTCGTTCAAGCATCAACGGAGATGCAACGAACATGCCGCGGGACGACGAGCCGGATGCTCCGGATCACCGACCCAGGTGGAGGTGCAGCCCCAGATCCAGCGAGATGAACTGAAGAGAGACGTCGGCGGAGCTGTACGTGTTGAAGCGAAGGGCGGGGACGATGCCGATGTTCGGTCGTACCATCCAATCGACGCCGACGCCCGTATCCAGACCCGCTTCCCAGTCGCCTTCGCCGGGGCCGAAATCGGGTTTGTGGATCATGAGCCCGCCGCGGACCCAAGGGATGGCGTTGCCCTCGCCGAGGAGGAATTTGACTCCGCCGTTGAATCCGGTGCTGGAGATGTCGGCCGCTCCGTCCTCGCCGTTGAAATCGTGCCGCGAGACGCCCGCGTATGCCGTGGCCCGGTCGCTGAAGCTGAACATGGCTTCCGCCGCGAACCCCAGGCCGGCCGTCTGACCTCCCTCGTCGGAAAGCTCTCCGACGGGAATGACCGATCCGATGCGACCCTCCAAGGAGAGCTGGGCCGCGGCGGGTGACGCGTGGAAGGTGAGCGCCGAGACGGTCAGCAGGGCTGCCGTCCACGTCATCGAATGCTTCATTAATTCCTGCCTCATCGTTGCGAGAGAGTCCCCGACCCGAGCGCGGTTCGCTCCGTGCCGGAGTCCGTCGTTCGGGCGTCCCCGGTGCAGCTTGCATGCCAGCGGTCTCGAGGCCGGCCTGGCACGTAAGTTGCACAGTGCTGCGGACGTTCGCCGAACTCCGGCCCGAGCACGGGTCGGGATCGATCACCATCCCGATGGGGAGGGATCATGAAGACGACCTTCGAGAAGAACGTGAGATTCGCACGACTGTTCACGGTGGCGGCCGCCGTCGCCGTCGGCTCCTGGGCCTGCTCGGAAGCAGAGACCCGAGAGGCGCCCGCCGACGCCCACGAGGCCGCGCCCGAGGCGATGGCCGCGGAGCAGGACGACGCGCAGATGCCGACGCAGGAGGCACCCGCCCCCGCTCGGGATGCGGCACCGGCGCAGCCGGACGAGGCAGCCCAGGCCGAAACACCGCCGCCGAGCGAGCGTCCCCCGGTCGAGGAGACTCCGGAGCCGGTGACCGTCCCCACCGGGACGCCCATGACCTTCGCCGTCCAGGAGGAGATCTCCACGGACCGCTACGACGTGGGTGACTTCTTCGTGGCCGAGCTCACCGATCCGGTGTTTGACGCACAGGGGAACCTTTTGCTGGATGCGGGCGCCCCTTCGGAGTGGGTGGTGACGGAAGCCACGACCGAGGACGGCCAGGCGCTTCTCGCCGTGGCCCTGGAGTCCATCAAGGTGAACGGAGCGTGGATCCCCGTCGCTGCGACGGTCTCCGAGGCCGAGCTCGACACCGACAATCCCGACTCCGGGGGTGAGACGGCCGCCAAGATCGGTGTCGGCGCGGCCGCAGGAGCGCTCGTCGGGCAGATCCTGGGGAAGGACACCGAATCCACGCTGAAGGGCGCGGGCGTGGGAGCCGCGGTCGGGACGGCCGTCGCGCTGGCCACGAGAGGTGGAAGCGCGAAGCTCCCCGCCGGCTCGCTCCTGACCGTCCGCCTCGACGAGCCAATGACGATCTCGTAGTCGACGAGACCCCGATTCGCCGAACGGTCCGGTCCGAGAGCGCCCCCCGGCGCCCCGGGCCGGTCGTTCATCGTCCGGATCTCTGAGCGAGGCACTGGCCGGACGTCGGGGGAGGACAGCGTCGGAGGGGCGAGCGCGGTCGGGGGGCGGGGTAGGCCGTCCTCCCCGCATCCGTACCTCCCGCTCCCTGCGCTCCGTGTGAGCACCGGCCCACCGACCGCTGGCGTGACGCCGACGAT
The DNA here is from genome assembly GCA_033722275.1 of Longimicrobiales bacterium. Lineage (GTDB taxonomy): Bacteria > Gemmatimonadota > Gemmatimonadetes > Longimicrobiales > Gaopeijiaceae > UBA2589. The sequence goes on from JAWVZK010000132.1 coordinate 8,130, forward strand.
TTCGACACCGTTGGGGCCCTCCGAACATGAATTGATCGGCCGGGACCCGCCGACCTCCGCCGATCGTCGATACGAGAACGCGTCATGAAGAAGAAGGTCGTTCTGGCATACAGCGGCGGGCTGGACACCGCCTGCATCCTCAAGGACCTGCAGGAGCGTGGCCACGAGGTCATCGCCTACGTGGCCGACGTGGGGCAGCAGGAGGACTTCGACGACGTGGCGGAGCGCGCCCGGGCCACGGGCGCATCCAAGGTCTTCGTGGAGGACCTCCGGCACCCGTTCGTGACCGAGTTCATCTTCCCTGCCATCGCGGGCAACGCGATCTACGAGAATCGATACCTGCTCGGCACCGCGTTGGCGAGGCCGGTCATCGCCCGGCGACAGGTGGAGATCGCACTCCAGGAAGGCGCCGGGGCGGTAGCCCATGGAGCCACGGGGAAGGGCAACGATCAGGTGCGCTTCGAGTTGGCCTACGCCGCGCTCGCTCCCAGCCTGGAGGTCATCTCACCCTGGAAGGACCCCGACTTCCTCGAGCGGTTCGCCGGACGCCCCGATCTTCTCGCGTATGCCCGGGAGCACGGCATCCCCGTCGAGGCCACCGCCGAGAAGCCCTACTCGAGCGACGAGAACCTCATGCACCGGTCGTACGAGGCGGGGCTGCTGGAGGATCCGCAGGCGATCCCGCCGAAGGACATGTTCAAGCTCACCCGCTCCCTCGAAGACGCGCCCGACGAGTCCACCGACGTGACCCTCCATTATCGGGACGCCATCCCCGTTCGAGTGGTATGCGACGAGGAAGGGGTGGACCTGGAGGAGCCCGTCGCCCTCTTCACATATCTCAACGACAAGGGCGGGGAGCACGGCATCGGACGCATCGACATGGTGGAGAACCGGTTCGTGGGCATCAAATCCCGTGGAGTCTACGAGACTCCGGGCGGCACGATCCTCCATCACGCCATGCGCGATCTCGAGGGGATCGCCATGGACCGGGAGGTCCTTCGCCTGAGGGACATGCTGTCTCCCCGCTTCGCCGAGATCATCTACAACGGCTTCTGGTTCTCCCCGGAGATGGACTTCATCCAGGCGGCCTTCCGTCAGTCCGAGCGCCTCATCGACGGCTTGGTGCATCTGCGTCTCTTCAAGGGGAACGTCGTCTGTCGGGGTCGCTGGTCGGAGACCTCCTTGTACGATCAGGAGCTGTCCTCCATGGACGTGGCCGGAGGCTACGATCAGGAGGATGCGAGAGGCTTCATCCGAATCAACGCCCTCCGTCTGCGGGCCCACAAGCTCATCCTGGGAAAGACGGGGGAGCCGGACGAGTAGGTGGAAGCGCGGCCGGGGATCGGCCGTCCGTGCGATCCGCGGCTCGGACTCACGCCCCGGCGGGGCGGTACTCGGCCTCGAAGGTGGTCCTCCACGTCGCTCCCCCGTCGGTGGAGATCTCGATGTGCTGGCGGACGTGGCCGCCGGCGAGGGGCGTCAGCGTCGTGCGGTCCAGGTCGGTCGCTCCGTCCGGTCGCGTGACGGTCCCCTGGAAGCGCACGCCGCCCGCCGGGCTGTCCATCTGCCGCTTTTCCTCG
>JAWVZK010000133.1:0-9705 GCA_033722275.1 Longimicrobiales bacterium
CAGGAGCGTCGTTGATGTCGGGCGGCGCGCGGGGCCTCTGGTGGATCACCCTTCTCACGACGCTCCTGGTCTTCATACCCCTCACCGTGGTCCTCCTGCATCGGCTGTGGAGCGCCGCGGCCAAGATCCAGCGCTACGCCCTGGAGGCCCGCCGGGCCGTGGAAGGCATCGTATCCAACACGGCCGACGTGGCGGCTCTGGGAGAGACCGTCCGAGCCGGATCACGGATGATCGACGTGGCGGGCGGGGTAGCGGAGAAGCTCGACGGCGTGGCCGACGTCGTGGAGAAGCGAGCGGGAGGATGAGCGCGTGCTCGTGATCCTCACGCTGGTGGCCGCCGGCCTCGTCGTCGTCGCCCTGGCCGGCTACCTGACGGCCATCGCCCTGGCGCTCCGGGACGCGCGGCGGAGCGTGTCGGCCATCGCCGACGGCCTGGAGGCGGTGGCCACGAACACCCGACCGGTTCCGGAAACACTGGAGACCGTCAACGGGGCCCTGGTCCAATTGCACGAGGGCCTCCGGGGCGCCCACGAGCAGCTTCGGCGCACCCTCCGCGTCTTCCGGATCTGAGGGAGCGTCCGGTGCCTCGCCCCCGACGGCCCGCCACCCTCCCCCCCGTGCCCTCCGGAACGTCCCTGAGAGGAGTCCCTTCCCGATGTGCTTCAAGAACCTCCCCATAGAGTTCGACGCCCAGGGCGTCCCCACCCTCAAGGAAGGCGTCGCCGATCCCTACGGCGTGGAGTGGCGTGGGAGTGAAGGCGTGCCCAGGCAGCTCTCCCACACCGACGTGGAGGAGCTCCTGAAGCGCAACGGACACATCCGCTCCGTCGATTACGATCCGGTGACCCGCGTCGCGGGAGCGCTCGCCTTCCATTCCGTCGCGGACCTGGAGAAGCGGGAGGTGCTGGAGGCCCGATCGGTGGCCACCCTCTTCCGGGGATACGAGATCATCATGATCGGGCGGGATCCCCGGGACGCCATCTTCATCACCAGCCGCGCGTGCGGCGTCTGCGGCGGCGTGCACTCCGCCACCGCCGCCATGGCCACCGAGATGGCCATAGGGTGCTGTCCGCCGCCCCAGGGCGTCCTGGTCCGCAATCTGGCCCTCGCCCTAGAGTTCATGTACGACCATCCCCTCCACCTCTTCCTCCTGGCGGGGCCGGACTACTCGCAATCCATCGTGGAGGCCACCACGCCTTCCCTCTGGGAGAAGGCGAAGAAGGCCGAGGCTCCCAGCGCCGAGATCCACGGGTACACGACCGTGGGCGAGATGATGGCGGACCTCAATCCGCTGCAGGGGAAGCTGTATCTGGAGGCGCTGCAGATGACGCGGGTGGCGCGGGAAGCCTACGTTCTCATCGCCGGGAAGTATCCCCATCCCCAGACGATGATCCCGGGAGGGATGTCCACCACGCTGACGCTGTCCGTGATGAACGAGATGTACACCCGTCTCTCCCGCTTCTTCGACTACTCGAAGAAGGTCCAGGCCTTCTGGGACGATATCACCACCTTCTTCTACGAGGCCGATCCGCGCTACAAGGAGGTGGGAGGTCGTCGGGCGACCATGATCGACACGGGCATCTTCGACCTCCCCGACGCTTACGACGCCACGTACGCCAACGCTGCCGAGTGGGGGGACCGCCGCTGGGCCACGCCCGGCGTCATCGTCGATGGCGAGCTCGTGACCACCGACCTCCACCAGATCAACATGGGTCTGGAGGAGTTCGTCGAGCACTCGTACTACGAGGATTGGGCGGGGAACGGGCGACCCCCGCGCTATCCCGAGGACGAGAAGGGGATGCCCCTGTCTCCGTGGCACCCGTGGAACAAGGTCACCAAGCCCCGACCCCAGGGTCAGGACTGGAAGGAGCGGTATACCTGGGACACGGCGCCTCGCTGGGATCGGGAGGCCATGGAGGCCGGAGCGTACTCCCGCCTGTGGTCCACGGCGGCCGCGCGCAAGCTTCCGGAGAATCCGTTCATCGAGTCCCGCGGAGACGCCCTCGGCATCGAGCTCCCCCGGGGGACGCTCCCGAAGCTCGAGATGGAGTGGAAGGTCCCGGATACGTGGAACGCGTTCGAGCGCAACCGGGGCCGTGCGTACTGTCTCGGCTTCACCACCATGGTCGCCATGAACAACTGGCTGCGGATCATGGATCGGCTCAAGGACGGCGATACGAAGGTGAGCACGGACTTCGAGATCCCGAAGGACGAGCGCATCGGCGTGGGCTTCTGGGGCGCGGGCCGCGGGTATCTCACGCACCATCTGGTCATGGACCGAGGCGCGGTCACCAACTACCAGATCCTCACGCCCTCCACTTGGAACGCCTCTCCCACCGACCGCTGGGGTCAGCCCGGCCCGTACGAGGAGGCGGTCCTGAACACGCCGATCCTGGAAGAGTTCGACGATCCCGAGTCCTTCCAGGGCGTCGACATCCTCAGGGCCATCCGGAGCTTCGACCCGTGCATGCCGTGCACCACCCACATCCAGTCGGAAGCCGGGATGATCACCCGCGAGGTCAACACCTGCGCCTGCGGAGTTGACTGAGCCTCGGCACCCGCCCGCGATCCTCGCGGGCGTCGGCTACCGGAATCTCCGGGACCACTCCCTGGGCGTGAAGCTCGCCGACGAGCTCGGCGCGAAGCGGCTCCCGCCCGGCGTCGAGGTCCAGGACCTCAGCTACAACCCGGTGGCGGTGGTCCAATGGCTCGAGGCGATGGCGCCCGGAGATCGACCCCGGCGGATGGTGTTCGTGGCGGCCGTGGAGCGCGGTCGCTCGCCCGGGACGGTGACGACGTACCGGTGGGACGGCACCTTGCCGCCGGAGGCGCGGATCCAGCGCGCCGTGGAAGACGCGGTGACGGGCGTCATCTTCCTCGACAACACCCTCATCGTCCTCGGCTGGCTCTCCCCCCTGTCCGAGGACGCCGAGATCGTGGTGGTGGAGGTGGAGCCGGAGGACGAAGCGTTCGGCGAGTCGTTCTCCCCGGCCGTCGCCTCCGCGTACCGGGAGGTCGTCGATCTGGCCGTCGGGCTCTCCTCGGGGCGACGGAGCGCGGATGCCCTCCCGCTGGCACCGCTGGGAGGGATGGAGTCGGGATCCGGACCGGAGAAGTGACGACGGTGGATGGCGGAGGAGAAGGGACTCGCTCCGGGGCGGCCACCACGGCCGAGCTCGTCCGCGCCCTCGACGACATCCTGCAACGCCTCCTGGATCATCCCGACCCGGAGGTCGGCCGTCTGGTGGAGGAGCTCCTCGCCGGCTACGACGCCATCCACCGGGAGGGGCTCACGCGGCTGGCTGAGGGGATCCAGGCGATGGCCGGTGAGGCGTTCCTCAACCGCCTCTGCCAGGATCCGGGGATCGAGCTGCTCTTCATGTCGTACGGGCTGGTGGCGGTGAGTCGGAGGGTGCAGGCCGACGAGGCGCTGGACGCCGTCCGGCCGGCTCTCCAGGCGGACGGCGTCTCGCTGGAGGTCACGGACGTCGTGGGGGGCGTCGTGTACGTCGACGTCCGGTCGAAGGGGGAGAGAGCGCCGGCGGAGGTGGAAGCAGAGCTGGAAGCCGCCCTGCGCGACGGCCTTCTCGGGTTCCAGGAGGTACAGATCGGTGGTCGGGCCTGGACTCCCATGGACGGAGCGCTGGTGCAGATCGAGGCGCCCGAAGGCGGTCGGCCCGCCTCCTATCAGCGCGTGGCCCGCCTGGACGACGTGCGGGGCACCACGCCAACCACCGTCTCCGTCGAGGGCGGCCACGAGCCCGTCCTCCTTCTCGAGACCGAGGGCGATATCCAGGCCTTCGTGAATCGCTGTGGCGACACACCCCTGCCTCTGCATTTCAGCCGATTGGAGGGCGATACGCTGGTCTGCTCCTGGCACGGCTGCCGGTACGATGCCGCGTCCGGGCAACGACTGGACGACCCCGAGGCGCCAGGACTGACGAGGCTGCCCACGCGGGTGAGGGAGGATCACGTCGAGGTGGCCGTGGACCATCGAGGGAGCCGCTGAGGCGATGGCTCGCGCCCTTCTCGCCGGGTTCGGGAACGAGCTCCGGGGCGACGACGCGTTCGGGATCCGGGTCCTCGAGATCCTGAGCCGCCGACTCGAGGGACGCTCCGGCGTGGACCTCCTCCACGTCGGCACGGGTGGGCTCCGCTTGGCCCAGGAGCTCCTCGCGGGGTATGATGCCCTGGTGGTGATCGACGCCATGACCCGGGACGGGGCGCCCGGGACCCTCTACGTCATGGAGGTGGAAGACGTGACCGACACCCGGCGGGTGGACCTGCATCTGGCCACCCCGGCCCACTCCCTCTCCGTGGCGAAGGCCCTCGGCTCGCTCCCCGGGAAGGTCTGGATGGTGGGGTGCGAGCCGGCGTCGGTGGATGAGCTCGGAGAGGAGCTGAGCCCGTCCGTGGCGGCGCAAGTCGAGCCGGCGGTGGACGCGGTCCTGGGCCTCCTGGAGGCCAACGGCTACGGCGTGCGAGCCCTCTCGTGATCGAAGAGCCACCCCACACCCCCGAGGGCCGGGAATCCGGGGCCGCTTCGGTCCAGCAGCTCGACGAGCTCCTGGAAGTGCTCTTCTGGATCGAGGGAGAAGGCTTCTCCGAGGAGGCGACCCTGGAGCGCCTCTCGCGCTTCCTCACGTATCCGGAGGGTCTCATCGCCTCCCTCCTTCAGCGCCTCGTGGATCGAGGCGACGTCACGCGGATCGAAGGCGATCCGGCCCGGTACACTCTGACGACGGTGGGAAAGCGGGAGGGCGGTCGACGTTTCCAGGAGACCTTCGCCCCCTTTCTCTCCCAGGGGCACGGCGAGTGCAACGATCCCGACTGCGACTGCATGACGGACGGCGCCGCCGCCTGCCGACACCACGATCACGCCCCGCACGGAGGCTGAGGCTTGCGCATCGCCATCGCAGGAAAGGGAGGGAGTGGGAAGACCACCATCGCGGGCACCCTCGCGCGATCACTGGCTCGATCGGGACGGCCGGTCCTGGCCATCGACGCCGACTCGAATCCCAATCTGGCCACCGTCCTCGGCCTCGACCCCGAGAGGAGCCGGGAGATCGTCGACCTCCCCCGTGACCTCCTCGAGAAGCGGACCGGCGAGGACGGAGTGACGCGCTCGGTCTTCGCCGCCGATCCCGACGAGATCGTGGCGGAATACGCGGTGGACGCGCCGGACGGCATACGGATGCTCGTCATGGGGACGATCCACCACTCCGGGGCGGGCTGAATGTGCCGCGCCCACGCCACGGTCCGTGGCCTCGTCGGCGAGCTGGTATCCCGCGAAGAAGGAGATCGGGACCTCGTCATCGACATGGAAGCCGGTCTGGAGCATCTGTCCCGGGGGACGGGACGACACGTCTCGACCTTCCTCGCCGTCATGGAGCCGTACTTCCGCTCCATGGAGACCGCGCGGCGGGCCGTCACGCTGGCCAGGGAACTCGACATCGGACGCGTGGAGGTGGTGGCCAACAAGGTGCGCGACCCGGAGGATCGGGAGGCCATCGCGTCCTTCTGCGCGTCTCACGATCTCCCGCTTCTCACCGCCGTTCCATACGACGACTCGCTCATCCGGAGTGAGCGCCATGGCTCCGCACCCATCGACTGGGACCGCGACGCGCCCGCCGTGAAGGCCATCCGCGATCTGGCGTCGTCGCTGACCGCCTGAGCGACGGACCCGGCTCCGGGCTCAGGCGTCCGGCGCCAGCCGATAGAGCGCGTTCACCGTGACGCGGTAGCCGTCCTCGAGATCCACGTGGACGCTCTCGGTGGGCACCACCGGGCGAAAGCCCTCGTCCGCGAACGCGGCATCGTGCTCACCGGCCTCCAGCAGCACCATCGGTCGACCCTGGCGCCAGAGGCGGACGTGCCCAGCGCCCGGAGCCTCCGGCAGCGGCCGACCCTCCGGTCTCGACTCCGGGGAGAAGTTGGAGACCAGGACCCGCCCTCCAGGCCGGAGGACCCGGCGGATCTCCCGAAGGGTCTGCCGCCAGCGCGCCACGGACGGCGCGCTCTGCATCACGCCCAGGGCCACGACCAGATCGAAGACATCGTCCGGGAAGGGTCGGAGATCCCACATCACGCCGGCGTGGACCCGTGCCGCCGCCGCCGCCCTTCCCACCCGCTTCGCCACCCGCTCCCGGGTCCGGGCCACCATCTCCTTCGATCGATCGAGGGCCTGTGCGTCCACGCCTGCGTCCACGAGCCACGCGGTGTTCCGCCCGCCCGCGCACCCCAGGTCGAGGACCCGGAACGAAGCCGCGTCGTCCACCTCCTCCACCAGACGCTGGAGCCGGAGGTCGGGATCACGCGCGGCGAAGCGGTCGACGATCTCGGGACGGTCCCAGAAGGGATCGCTCTCCTCGGAGGATCGAGGCGCTTCGTCCGGGCTCAACAGATCCGCGGGAGCTGGTCGCCGGGGAGCATGTCCACGACCCGCGTGCCTCCCAGGCCCGTGCGGACGGCCACCATGCCCGGGTGGTCCGGCACGACGCGGCCCACCGATGCGGCCCCGGACCCCGTGGGGTGGCTACGGAGCGCCTGCAGCGCGCGCTCCTCCGCCTCCGCGGCCACGGTGGCCACCAGCACCCCTTCGTTGGCCACGTAGAGGGGATCGAGGCCCAGGACCTCGCACGCCGCCCGGACCGCGGGCGGGACCGGGATGGCGTGGTCCTCCAGACGCATCCCGACCCCTGCGTCCCGGGCGATCTCGTTCAGGGCGCTGGCCAGGCCGCCACGGGTGGCGTCCCGGAGGACGTGGACGTCGGCGCCCACCTCCTCCCTCAGCCGATCCACGAGGACGTGGAGCGCCGCCGAGTCCGAGCGCACGTCGGAGGCGAGGCCCAGGTCCTCTCGGGCCGCCATGACGGCGATCCCGTGGCGTCCGAGGGGTCCGCTGACGAGGATGGCGTCCCCCTCGGCGCACCGCCTGGGATCGGGTCGGAAGTCGGGATCCATCTCCCCGACGCCGGTGGTGTTCACGTACAGCCCGTCGGCCTTGCCACGCTCCACGACCTTGGTATCGCCGGCGACGATCGCGACGCCGGCCGCCCGTGCCGCCGAGGCCATGGACGCGACGATCCGATCGAGAAGCTCGAAGGAAAGGCCTTCTTCCAGGACGAATCCCACCGACAGATAGCGTGGTCGAGCGCCCATCATGGCCACGTCGTTCACGGTCCCGTGGATCGCGAGGCTGCCGATGTCTCCTCCGGGGAACTCGAGAGGATCCACCACGAAGGTGTCCGTCGAGAGCGCCAGTTCCGCGCCGCTCAGCGGGACCACGGCCGCGTCGGTGAGTCGGCCCAACGTGGGATCGTCGAAGAGGGGCAGGAAGCGCTCCCGCACCAGCGCGGCGCTCATCTTCCCACCGGAGCCGTGCCCGAGCTGGACCCGCTCCTCTTCCCGGAGCGGAACCGGACACGCCGGGCCCGACGTCAGCGAGCCGCGGGGGCCGTCGTCTCCTCCGCGGCCCTCCTCCTCGCCCGTCGGCTCCCTCTCGGCTCCGTCCCGACCTTCGCCGCTCACGCCCTCAGCGCTCCCCGAGGCTCTCCTCGGTCCCGGCTTCGACCGCCGCTCCCGCGCCGCTGAGACGGCCGTAGTTGTAGTAGGCCGCGCACGCGCCCTCCGTGCTCACCATGGGCGCTCCCAGCGGCTGCTCGGGGGTACACCGCGTCCCGAAGGCCTCGCACTCGAAGGGTTTGATCTTCCCGGTGAGCACGTCTCCGGCCCGACACTGCTCGGACTCCTCGGTCTCGACGACGCCGGCGCCGAACTTCTTCTCGGCGTCGTATTCGGCGAACTCCGGTCGGAGCGCCAGTCCGCTGGCGGGGATCGTTCCGATGCCGCGCCAGCCCCGGTCCACGAGATGGAAGACCCGGGAGACCATCTCGCGGGCCTGGACGTTGCCCTCCCGCACCACGGAGCGAACGTACTGGTTCTCCACCTCGGCACGGCCCTCCTCCAGCTGCTTCACCGTCATCCATATCCCCTCCAGGATGTCCAGAGGCTCGAAGCCCGTGACGACGATGGGCACCCGGTACCGCTGCGCCAGCGGCTCGTACTCCTCCCATCCCATGATGGTGCAGACGTGCCCGGCGGCGAGGAACCCCTGGACACGGTTGTCCGGGTCCTGCAGGAGGGCCGTCATGGCCGGCGGAACGGTCACGTGGGACACGAGGACGCTGAAGTTCCCGATTCCCCGGGCCCGGGCCTGCCACACCGCCATGGCGTTGGCCGGGGCCGTGGTCTCGAAGCCCACGGCGAAGAAGACCACCTCCTTGTCCGGGTGCTCCACGGCGATCTCGAGGGCGTCCATGGGCGAGTAGACGATGCGGACGTCTCCACCCCGTGCCCGGATCTGGAGCAGGTCGCAGTCGCTCCCCGGCACTCGGAGCATGTCGCCGAACGAGGTGAAGACGACGTCCGGTCGCTCGGCCAGGTAGAGGGCACGGTCGATCTGCTCCAGGGGCGTCACACAGACCGGACACCCGGGCCCGTGGATCATCTCCACCGAGTCACGGAGCACCTCGGTGATCCCTTGCCGCACGATGGTGTGCGTCTGCCCGCCGCAAACCTCCATGAGCGTCCATTTCCGGGTGGCCGTCTTCCGGATCCGCCCGACGAGCTTTCGCGCGAGCTCCGGATCCCGGTATTCGCTGAGGTACTTCACGGTCCATCCACCGGCGGAGGAGCGGCGCCGCCGGCCTTGGGATCGGGGACCGATTCGAGCCGATCGGCCACGTCGCGCATCCAGTCGAGCTCGTCGAGCTCCGACATCTCCCGGAGCATCTCGAAGGTCTTCTTCGCCTCCACCTCGTCCACCTTCGAGATGGCGAATCCCACGTGGACGATGGCGTAATCTCCGGGCTCGACCTCGTCGGCCACGTAGGCCAGGCATACGGTGCGTCGAACCCCCCCGAAATCCACGACCCCCATGGGGATGCCGTGCTGTTCGTGGATCTCCATGATCCGGCCGGGAACACCCAGACACATCTCAGACCTCCCTCGCGTCGTGACTTCGCCCACCCATCGTCTCCCCATTCTGGACGCTGGCTCCGGCCGGGGCAACGGCACGGATCGTCCCGTCCGGGGATACCGGACGTCGAGCCACGCGCACGACGCCTCCGGCGCGGCGACGGAATGAACGGAGGAGAAGCCCTGCATGTCCACGAAAGCGTCGACGGCCGCCCTGGCATCGGTCCTGGTGTGGCTGGTCAGCACGGCCGGAATCCTGGCCCAGACCCCCACGATCGTCGTCGAGCTCGAGGCCGGACCCGCCTGGCAGAGCTACAACGACGTGGAGATCCCCAACGACGGCTCCGCCACCCGCTTCTCGCTCGACGATCTGGTCGGGCACAGTCCCTGGCCCGGCGGACGCCTGTACGTCACGTGGAATCTCGCCGAGCGCCACGGTTTGCGCGTCCTCGTCGCGCCGTTCTCGCTGACGGAGACCGCCACCCCGGGCCGCCCCCTGGACTTCGTCGGGGAGCGGTACGAAGCCGGTATCCCGACGGCCGCGACCTACACCTTCAACTCGTATCGACTCACCTACCGGTACCAGTTCCGCCGGGGGGAGCGGTGGACTGGATGGATCGGCTTCACGTCCAAGCTCCGGGACGCCACCGTCGCGCTGGATCAGGGCACCGCGGCGAGCCGGAAGGACGACCTCGGCTTCGTGCCGCTCCTCCACTTCGCATCGGA
>JAWVZK010000134.1:0-9443 GCA_033722275.1 Longimicrobiales bacterium
CTTGCGACCCCGTCCACGACGATGACGTCCATCATCTCGTGGCGCGTGGAGACGTCCACCTTCCCGGCCCGCACCTGTCGCTCCAGCGCCTGATAGGCTCCCAGGAGAAGCTGCTGCCCGGTCTGACCTCGGGCGTAGAAAGTGCGGGACACCTGGGCGCCGCCGAACGAGCGGTTGGCCAGGAGCCCGCCGTACTCGCGAGCGAAGGGGACCCCCTGGGCCACGGCCTGGTCGATGATGTTCAGACTGAGCTGGGCCAGGCGGTATACGTTCGCCTCCCGGGAGCGGAAGTCGCCGCCCTTGACCGTGTCGTAGAAGAGTCGGAAAACGGAGTCGCCGTCGTTCTGGTAGTTCTTGGCGGCGTTGATGCCGCCCTGGGCGGCGATGGAGTGGGCCCGCCGCGGCGAATCGTGGTAGGTGAACGCCCTGACGTTGTAGCCGAGCTCGGCCATGGTGGCGGCGGCCGACGCCCCGGCCAGACCCGTGCCGACGATGATCACGTCGTACTTACGCTTGTTCGCCGGGTTCACCAGCTTCATCTCGAAGCGGTGGTTGTCCCATTTTTCGGCGAGGGGCCCGGAGGGGACCTTGCTGTTCAGTTCCACGTCAGTTCGAACCTCTCGTGACCGGCATCGATCCGCCCTACGTCAGAAGGCCGGCCAGGACCAGCGTCGCCGGGGTCAGGAAGCCCACGAAGACCACGAGGGCGAAAGCCGCGGCGAAGGGACGGCGATACCGGTTGTATTTGGGGTGATTGAGACCCAGGGTCTGGAAGAAGCTCCACACTCCGTGATAGAGGTGGAAGGCAAGGGCCGTCTGGGCCACGAAATAGACGCCGTAGACGAGGGGATTCTGGAAGGCGCTCACGTAGTTCCGGTGGACCGCCCCGGCCTCGAACGACATGTGCAGGTCACCGGTGGTGAAGTGCAGGATGTGGTAGAGGACGAAGAGGGCGAGGATGATCCCGCCCCAACGCATCGTCCGGGAGGCGTACGCGAAGACCAGGCTCTCCTCCTTCCCGTAGTCCTCCTTCCGGGCGGCGCGGCTCTTCCTCCACAGCTGGTACGCGGCGACGACGTGCACTCCGACGGCCAGGAGGAGGACGATCCGGACCAGCCAAAGCAGCCCCTCGTGGGGCACCAACGGGTACCCCATGTCGCGCAGGAACTCGGCATAGACGTCCATGGCGTACTGGCCGTCCTCGGTCCTCGGGGAGAGCATCTTGAGGTTGCCCAGCATGTGCCCGAAGACGAAGCCGAAGAGGATGAACCCGGAGACCGCCATCAGGACCTTCTTCCCGACGGTGGTGCGGTAGAGTGATGCCACGCGGCGCATCTGGAGCTTCCAGGCGAGGATTTGGGGAAATGCGAGGGACCGGGTGAGCGGCCTGCCCGGACACGACGTCCCTCCGGGACCGCGAGAGTGCCGGGGATGCCGTGTGAATCTAGCCTGATACCCGGAGATGTGAACGCCGCGGGGCCCTCGGCCTCCGGCCCGCTCCTTCCCTAGTCGCGGTAGAGTCCTTCCGCGGCCCGGGCGCTGACGATGAGGCCCTTGATCAGGGCGGAGCTCAGCCCTTGGTGCTCCATCTCGTTGAGCCCGGCGATGGTGCATCCCCGTGGCGTCGTCACGCGATCGATCTCACCCTCCGGATGGCTCCCCTCCTTGAGGCTCAGGGCCGCGGCTCCCCGCGCCGTCTGGCCGGCGAGGAGCAGGGCCTCCTCGGGATGGAAGCCGATCTCGATACCACCCTGGGACGCCGCGCGGACGCACCGGAGGAAGAAGGCCACGCCGCAGGCGCACAGAGCCGTGGCCGGCACCATCATCTCCTCCCGGATCACCAGCGTCTTGCCCACGGCCTCGAAGAGATCCACGGCGATCCGAAGCGCGTCCTCCGTTCCCGGCTCCGCGGACAGGCAGGTCATCGACTCGCCGATGGAGACCGCCGTGTTGGGCATGGCTCTCACGATGGGCACGGCGCCACCCAGCGTCTTGCGGAGGACGCCGATGGACGCGCCCGACACGACGGAGACGACCTGGTGGCGTTCGGGCTCGAGGACGCCCGCGACCTCCGGCATAAGCGCGTCCAGCTGTTGGGGCTGGACCGCCAACACCACGATCCGGCTCTCCGCCACCGCCGCGGCGTTGTCGGCGCCTACCGTGAATCCCTCCTCTCGAAGCTCCGACAGCTTCTCGAGCTGTCGTCGAGTGACGTGCACGTCCGATGCCGTCACCCGACCCGACGCGACCCAGCCACGGGCCAGCGCCTGCCCCAGATTTCCCCCGCCGAGGACCGCGATCCTCATATCCTCAGCTCGCCTCCCGCGCCTCGCGCTCCTCCTTGATCTTCTTGGCGATCTGATCGGGAACGGGCTCGTATCCGGCGGCCGTCCGGGTATGATGACCACGCCCCTGGGTGATGGATCGGAGGGTGGCGGCGTACTTGTAGAGCTCCGACTCCGGTACGACGGCCCGGACCGTGGTGCGGCCGTCCTCCGGGTCCATGCCCTGGACCTTGCCCCTCCGGGAGGTGAGGTCGCCCATGATGTCCCCGACGTACTCGTCGGGCGTGACCACGGCCACCTCCACCACCGGCTCCAGAAGGATGGGTCGGCACCTCTCGGCCACGGAGCGGAAGGCGAGAGATCCGGCGAGCTTGAAGGCGATGTCCGACGAGTCGACGGCGTGGTACGACCCGTCGTAGCACTCGGCGGCGAAGTCGACAATGGGGTAGCCGGCGACGATGCCTCGCTCGGCGGCCTCCCGGATCCCCTTGTCCACCGAAGGCACGTACTTCCCGGGGATCACCCCGCCCTTGATGGAGTCGATGAACTCGTACCCGGAGCCACGGGGCAGGGGCTTGAGCCGGATCCAGCAGTCGCCGAACTGGCCCCGTCCACCCGACTGCTTCTTGTGGCGCCCCTGTCCTTCCGCCGACCGCGTGATGGTCTCGCGGTACGCGATCCGGGGTTGCTCCGTCTCGATCTGGACTCCGTACTTCCGCTCCATGCGCTCGAACTGGACCTCCAGATGCATCTCTCCCAGGCCTCGAGCGATGGTCTGATGGAGCTCCGGGTTGAAGGAGGCGGTGAAAGCCGGATCCTCTTCGTGGATCTTGGGGATGACCTCGCCGAGCTTGTCCTCGTCGCTGCGGCTCTTGCCCTTGATGGCGATGGAGATGTCGGCCTTGGGGAACACGATCTCGTCGAGACGGATCGGCTGGTCCTTCCCGCAGAGCGTGTTGTTGGTGTGGGTGTGCTTGAGCTTCGCCACCACGCCGATATCCCCGGCGTGGAGCGTGGACACCTCGTGGCGCTCCTTGCCCATGGGAATCCCCAGGTGATTGAGCTTCTCCGACTGCCCGTCGGCGGCGTTCACCACCTCGTCTCCGTTCGACACCGAGCCGGAGAAGAGCCGGAAATAGGAGAGCTCGCCCACATGCGGCTCGGCGGCGGTCTTGAAGACCAGGGCGGCGAGGGGGCCGTCGTCGTCGGCCACGAGCTCCACGTCCCCTGCGACCTCCGGCGCCGCCTCCGCCGGGTTGGGGCACAGCTCCACGACCTTCTTGAGGAGAGCCCGCATCCCGAAGGTCTTCTGGGCCGAGCCGCAGAAGACGGGAAACACCTCCCCCCGCGCCATGCCCCGGGCCATGGCGTCGATGGCCTCTTCCCGGGAGATGGCTCCACCCTCGAGATACGTCTCCAGGAGGGTCTCGTCGGTGGTGGCGAGTGTCTCCTGAAGCTCCGTCTCCCAGCGTGCCTCCTTCTCCTCGAGCTCTTCCGGGATGTCGGTCTCCTCGTACTCGCCCTTGCTCGTTCCCCCCTCGTAGACGTGCGCCTTCTCGCTGAAGAGGTTGATGATGCCCGAGAACTCCGGCCCCTCGCCGATGGGGATCTCCACGGGGAGCGCCGCAGACGTCAGACGGTTCTTGATCTGTTGGAAAACGCCGTCGAAATCAGCGTGGTCCTTGTCCATCATCGAGACGAAGAAGATCCGCGGGATCCCCCGGGCCTCGCAGTAGCGCCAGACGCGCCTGGTCCCGACCTCCACCCCCGAAGTGGCGCTCACGACGATGATGGCGGCGTCGGCGACCCGGACGGCGGAGAGCGCCTCGCCCGTGAAGTCCAGGTACCCGGGGGTGTCGAGCAGATTGATCTTCGTGTTCATGTGCTCGGCATACGCCGGGGTCAGCTGCAGGGAGATGCCGTGGGCGCGCTCCTCGGGCGTGTGCATCGTGAGGGCCGTGCCCTCATCGGGGTTGCCGAGGCGTTTGGACGTCCCCGCCACGAAGCAGAGGGAGTCGATGAGCGTGGTCTTCCCCGAACTACCGTGGCCCAGGACCGCGACGTTGCGAATGCGGTCCGTGGTGTACTCCTTGGCCGATGCCATGCGGAATCCTCCGAGTTCCGATCAAAAGGATTCCGATTGTAGGCGGGCCTCCGGACCTGAGCAAGCAGGGCCCGAGGGGTTCGGACCCGTGCTCCGGCCCCCGGCCCTCCGTCACCTCGGGCCGAAGGCGTCGCCTATGATCCGAGCGTCGAAGTGGCCCGTGTCGCCGGTCATGGCGTACCGATACAGAGCCGCGGTGTAGATACCGCTCAGAGCCGATCCCATCAGCCCCAGGCAGACGGCTCCCACGACCGCGATGCCGAGGACCGGCACCACCGCGGCGGGCGAGATGAGGGTGACCGCGAGCCAGCCCACGCCGAAGGAAAGGGCGGCCCATCCCAGGAAGAGCAGCATCATGGCCCACGACAGGCCGAAGTTCCCGGAGATCTGCTCTCCCCAGGTGCGCTTGAAGATGGTGGCGCTCTCCTCGATCGCATCGATGGGGCCGAGGTCCTTCGTGACGAGCACGGGAACGGCCAGGTACGTGGCCATCGTCCACGCCACGCCGCCGAGGAGGGAGGCGATCTTCGCGAACATCCCACCCCGCTCCGAGATCATGCGGAGGATCATGCCGACCGTGGCGGCGATGACCGCGTACCCCAGGATGGACGCCATCCGCTTCGAGGCGATGGCCAGACCGTCGCTCACCGTGGGGTCTCCTCCGTCGAGCCGGATCAGCGCCGCGCCCACCAGGGCGGAGTTGAAGAAGAAGATCACCGTGTACTGAACGACGTAGAAGAGGAACATGACCGAGAGGGCGCCGTAGCCGGCATCCCCCTCGGCGAAGACGTCACCGGCCCCCGACAGGACGATGGGCGCGGCGAAGCTCCCGAGGACGAGCAGGCTGGCGATCCCGGACATCACCGGGAAGACCATGAGCTCCTTGTCCAGCTTCAATACGTTCGCGCTCGCCTTCATGAGCGCCACGCTGTTCCCGATGCTTCCGGCCATCCATCACCTCCACGCTGGGTCCCTCGACGATCCTGGGCCGATGTCCACCAAGGTGGCGCCTTCTCGCCCGCGCGGGAAGCGTTCTCTTCACGCGGCGGCGTCCCGCGGACCTACGGCATCCCGTCGGCGGGGTCCAGGGGTCGCCCGGCGGACGGGGGAGAGGGCCCATCCCTCACCCACCCTGTCGGTCGGCCTCCGCCTCCGTGGTCACCAGCCGGCCGGTGGTGAGCTCCAGCACCAGCCGGTCCATGTCGTAGACCACGTCCAGAGCCTCCAGGATGGCCCGCGCGTCCACCGCCACCGAGCGATTCCGCTCCGGCAGATAGATGTAGTCGCCAGGCAAGCTCTCGATGTTGCCGTCGAAGACGACGCCCACGACCTCGAGCTCGGCGTCCAGCACCGGGGATCCCGAGTTCCCTCCGATGATGTCGGCGGTGGAGGCGAAGTTCATCGGCGTGCTCAGGTCCAGCTCGGACTCCGCCTCGGACCACATGTCGGGCAAAGCCCACTCCTCACGACCATGGTGCGAGTAGTGACGGTCGTAGAGCCCGTAGATGGTGGTGAAGGGTGGTGCGACCGTTCCGTTGTACGGGTATCCGGAGACCACGCCGTCGGCGATTCGCAGGGAGAAGGTGGCATCCGGCGGAACGTCGGTCCCGTAGATCTCGAAGCGAGCCCGACCCAGGTCGGCGGCGATCTCCTCTTCCTGGGGGAAGACGGATCCCACGACCTGCTGGAAGGTGATGAACTGGGGTAGATAGGCACGGACCATCTGCATGGCCGGGTCCGCCATGGTCAGACTGCCGGACTCCACGGCCTCCACGGCCGTGGCCGAGTCCTGGAGCTGGGATCGGGAGACCACCGCCGAGGCACGGGTCTCCGGCCCCTGTCCCTGGAGCACCGCCGAGGCCAGCTGGGACTCCTCGCCGTAGAACGCGACGAAGTCCCGGAAGCGTGCCGCCATGAGCGCTTCGTCCAGCGCTTCGGGTTGGTCGGGCACCGCTCGCAGGTCCTCCATCAGCGACTCGATCTGCTCGGGCGATCCGCCACCTTGCCGGGCGCTGAGCACCTGAAAGGCGATGAGGGCGCGATGCAGCGTCGCCGACGCCATGTCGGGACTGGTGAGGGCCAGGAAGGCCCCGAACCCCGGTGCTTGCTCTCGCTTCTGCTCTTGCAGCGAGGCCATCTCCTCGATGAGTCCCCCATACCGCTCGGCGAGCTCCGGATCCGCCTGGATGGCCGACTGGAAGTCCCGCTCCGTATCCTCACGGCGGGCGAGGATCACCGGGTCCTCCAGTCCCTCCACCTGTCCGGTGTACGCCTTCAGCGAGTTGGCCAGGCTGAAGTAGGTGTTCCGCAGGTCCAGCTCCTCGGAGACCTGGGGATGGGCCTGGATGAAGCTGTCCAGAGCCTCCATCCGGCTCTGGAGAAGCTCGAGGACCGCGCGGTCGCTCACGTCGCGCCGGAACTCGAGCTCGGCCACGGTCTGGAGGCGGCTGGTGGATCCGGGGTTCCCGACGATGAAGATCGGATCACCGGGCTCCAGGCCGTCGTCGTCGAAGGGGAAGTACGGATCGCTCCGAAGGGGCCGACCGGCGTCGTCGTAGAGCCGGAAGAAGGCGAAGTCCAGATTGTACCGCGGATAGGTGAAGTTGTCGGGATCGCCTCCGAAGAAGCCGATCTGCAGCTCCGGGGCCATGACCAGCCTGGCGTTCTCATAACGGCGGAAGACGTAGGCGGACGTGCGGCCGCCGTTGTACAGGCTGATCATCTCCACCACGTGGCCGGAGTCCTCTCCTCCGTACTCCTCCAGGATCCGGGTCTCGATCTCCTCCAGGAGCGACTCCCGGGCGTCGGCCCGCTCGTCCGCCGGGAGGGCGTCCAGCTCGGTGTTGACCTCCTCCGTCACGTCGACGATGGCGATGAGCTGATCCGCCTCGAAATCCTCCACCGGGCGCTCGTCCGCCAGGTCGACCGCCACGAGCCCGTCATCCAGGAGGGACTCTCCGTCCCGCGACACCTGCGTGACGAATTCCCGGGCGCAGTGGTGGTTCGTCATCACCAGACCATTGGGTGAGACGAACGACGCCGAGCAGCTGGGGATCCGGAGCGCGCCCAGGCGAGCCCTGGCGAACCAGGCCGAGTCGGGGGTCAGGCCGTACGTCTCCTCCAGATACTCGGTGGGAGGAAACTCGAACGTCCACATCTTGCCCTGGTCGAACCGTCCGGCCTGAATCGTGTCCAGATCCACCCCGTAGACCAACGCTGAGGGCCGAGGCTCCTCGATGTCGACGGCGGCGGGCTCCGGTGGCGGCTCCTGGACCGTCTCGGGCTCTACGGCGGGGGGCGCGGGGGGCTCGGCGGGGGCGCCCCCACAGGCGCCCGCGGCGACGGCGAGAGGGAGGAAGAGCGTGGGGCGCCGGAGCAGATCGATGACCTTCATCACGTTCCTTGGGTTGAGGCCCGGGCCGCAACGAGCCGAGCTCCTCGTGGCAGGGTCGTGGGGTCCGAAGGAAAAGATAGCGCAGCCCCCGTTGGACGACGGACCCCGAACCGCTAGTTCGTGCGGTGCTTCCTGGAGACCTCGTCCAGGAGCCGGAGCTCCTCCTCGGTGAGCGCGGACATCCCCTCCGCCGAGATCTTGTCCAGCACCGCATCGACCTTGTCGTAGAGCGCGGCGTCCTCCCGGGGTGGTCGGCGGGACCGACGACCCGACCCGTCGCCGTCGCCGTCGTCCCCGGGGACGATGGCCATGCGTCTCTTCTTCGCCGCCTTCTTGATGTCGTCGATGGCCTTCCCGGTCCGCCAGTCCGCCTTGAGATAGACGAAGCCGGCCACGAGACCACCGAGGTGGGCGAGATGCGCGACTCCGCCACCACCGGCCGTGCTGCCCGAGGCGCTGATGAGGGCCACCAGCGCCATGAAGCCCACCAGATACTTCGCCATGACCGGGAAGATCCCGAAGACGTAGATGGGCGCGTTGGGCCAGTTCATGGCGAACGCCAACATGACCCCGTACAGGGCGCCCGAGGCGCCGATGATGGACGAGGGCAGGAAGAGATAGCTGAGGGCTGCTCCACCCAGGCCGCAGATCACGTAATACTTCAGGAACTCGCGCTCTCCCCACTTCGCCTCCAGCGGAGGGCCGAAGAAGAAGAGCATGAGCATGTTGAAGAAGATGTGTCCGAATCCCCCGTGGACGAACATGTACGTCACCGGGCCCCACGGATAGAAGATGATCTCGGTGGGGTGGAAGCCGAACCAGCGGACCATGAACTGCTGCCCGATGCCCAGGCCCACGAGGAAGACGACGGCGTTGGCGATGAGCAACCGCTTGACCATGGGCGTGGGCGTCAAGCCCAGGCCGAAGGAGTCGAAGCCGTAGCGGGTCTGATAGCTCATGCCGTCGCGGTGGGGAGGTCCGGGGACGGTATCGAACCCCCCCCTGGAGGTCAGGTTCCTGACGTGGCTCTCGACGCCCGACCCTTCGGTACGAAGCCGGTCGGCGTCGTGACGCTCACGTGCGTGCACCTCCTCTAGAATGGCTTCCCGCCCGCTCCTGCGCGAGTCGGGCGATGCGATGACAGAGCTCCGGAAAGGTCAGACCGTCGGCCGCCGCCGCCTTGGGAAGCAGGCTGTTGGCGGTCATCCCGGGGAGGGCATTCGCTTCCAGGACCCAGGGATTCTCCCCATCGTCGACGATGAAGTCCACCCTCGAGAGATCCCGCAACCGCAGGGCGCGATGCACGTCCAGCGCCAGCGCCTGGAGCCGCGCCGAGAGGTCCGCGGAGATGTCGGCGGGGAAGACCTCGCGGGCCTTCCCCGGCTGATACTTGCACTCGTAGTCGAAGATCTCGTGCTCGGGAATGATCTCTCCCACCGGCAACGCCTCGTCGCCGACGACACCGACGGTGAGCTCGCGACCCCGGTGGTAGCGCTCGATGAGGACCAGGTCGCCCCAACCGCGCGCCTCGTCGACCGCCGCCTCCAGCTCGGCCCGGTCGTGAGCGAGAAGCAATCGGAGGGACGAGCCACCACCCGACACCTTGACGATCACCGGCAGGCCCAGGGCGTCTTCGATCGTCTCCAGCGAGGGGGCCTCA
>JAWVZK010000135.1:0-9293 GCA_033722275.1 Longimicrobiales bacterium
GGACGTCCCCGGCCGGAAGGGGATGACGCTCCGCCAGCGCGCGGATCACCTCGCCCAGCCCGCGGGGCGACTCGGACCGCAGGAAGAAGTGCCACCGGTACCGGCCGTGCAAGCGCTCGATGGGCGCCGGCGCCGGACCGACGAGCTCGACAGCCAGCGCCGAGGTCCTCTCCCACTTCGTCAGAAGGCGCCGGACCCAACGAGTGGCGCCTTCCGCGGCTTCCGCGGCCAGCCGCTGGTCCGGGCTGCTGACGACCACGTTGGCGAGACGGACGTGGGGCGGATACCGCGGATGGGACCGCTCGCTCCATTCACGCTCGGCGAACGCCTCGAAGTCGTGGTCCACGGCGGCACGCACGGCGTAGTGCTCCGGAAGGGAGGTCTGAATGAACACCTCGCCCCCCAGAGCGCTCCGTCCGGCCCGACCCGCCACCTGACTGAGGAGCTGAAAGGTCCGCTCGCTGGCGCGGAAGTCCGGTAGATGGATCCCGACGTCGGCGTTCACGACACCCACCAGGGTCACCCGGGGGAAGTCGAGCCCTTTCGCGATCATCTGAGTCCCGAGAAGGATGTCGATCTCTCTCCGGCCCACCCGCTCCAGGATCTGCTGATGGGCCCACTTCCCCGAGGTCGTGTCCACATCCATGCGGGCGATGCGGGCACCCGGAAAGGTCTCGGCGGTGACCTGCTCCACCTGCTCGGTGCCCAGCCCCCGGAAGGAGAGGTCCCTGCTTCCGCAACGGGGACAACGGGTCGGGGCCGGCGCTTCGTGTCGGCAGTGGTGGCAGACGATCCTCCGGGTGACCCGGTGGTAGGTCAAGGAGATGGAGCAATTCTGGCACTGCTCCACCTCGCCGCACTCCCTGCACTGGACGAAGGAGGCGTAGCCCCGTCGATTCAGCAGGAGGATGACCTGCTCTTCTCGTCGTAGCCGGAGATCGACGGCGGTGACCAGCGATTCGCTCAGCACCCCCCGCCCCCGATCGTCCCGTCCGCTCTCCTTCCGCGCCTTCCGGAGATCGACGACGTGGACCGTCGGGAGGCGCCCTCCCCCTACGCGCTCGGGGAGCTCGACGCGCCGGAACTTCCCGCTCCGGGCATTCTGCCAGCTCTCCAGCGAGGGTGTCGCGCTGCCCAGCACGCACACGGCGCCGTGGGCCCTCGCCCTGACCACGGCCAGATCCCGAGCCTGGTATCTGGGAGCATCGGACTGCTTGTAGCTGCCCTCGTGCTCCTCGTCCACCACGACGGCGCCGAGGTCTCGCAAAGGCGCGAAGAGAGCGGAGCGGGCGCCCACGGCGATGGCACGTTCCCCGGATCGTAGCATCCGCCACGCATCGTACCGCTCTCCGCTGGAGAGGCCGGAGTGCAGGACCGCGACCTGGTCGCCGAAATGCGAGCGGAAGCGCGACACCGTCTGGGGCGTCAGAGAGATCTCGGGAACGAGGACCACCGCCGTCCGTCCGCGGGCCAGCACCTCGCGAAGGAGCTCGATGTAGACGAGCGTCTTTCCCGAGCCCGTGATGCCCTGCAGCAGGAAGGGCGCGGGCTCCTCCTCATCGAGCCCCGCCACGAGCGCGTCCAGGACTCCACGCTGCGCCGGGGTGGGCGTCAGGTCGGGCGGGGGAGACGGTGGCCTGTCGCCGAACGGGTCGCGGAGCTCCTCTTCGTCGGCGACGTCCACCAGACCCTTCTCTTCCAATCCCGTGATGACGCTCCGGCTGAATCCTTCGTCGCCGGTGAGCACCGCGAGCTCCGCCGAGCCTCCGGCGGCCTCCAGGAAGGCGTACGCCTCCTTCTGGCGTCCCGCCCGTCCGAAGATCTCTTCGCGCTCGACCAGGTTTCCCAGGTGACGAGCGATGCGCACGACCCGGCGCCTCCGGACCGGTGGCGGGGGAGGCGCGACCGTCTGGTGGGAGAGAACTCCCCGGGCCGCCAGGGAGCGGATCTCGGGCCACACCGAGCCCATGGAGAGGGACTTCCGCAGCGTGGCCACCCGCTGCGGCCCTTCCCGGGAGGCCAGCCAGGCCACGAGGCGGCGCTCTCGAGGGCGCAGCTCGGCTGCGGTCTCTCGGTGGAGGGTCACGTAGTCCCGCGAGACGTCCGTGAGCACGGACGGCATCGCGGCGCGGAGCGTGATCCCGAGGGGAGCGGCGTAGTACTCGGCCATCCATCGACAGAGGGTCAGAAGATCCGCGGGCACGGAGGGCCGGCTCTCGAGTACCGCGAGCAACGGGCGCAGTCCCTTGATGCTCCCCGGGGCGCCGCGTCCCACGACCCATCCGATCCTCTCCTTCCTGCGGAACGGGACCAGGACCCGGGTGCCGGGGGCGGGCCGTGGCTCGTCGCGGACCTCGTACGTGAAGGTCCGGTGGATGGGGAGCGGTAGGGCCACGTCGACCCTGTCGTGGCCGGACACGGCGTCCTCTCCGCTCTCAGTCGTCCAGCAGGAGGAAGATCTCGCGCTGGGGCTCGGACGGGGTCACCTCGGGACCCTCCTCTCCCCAATGGACGTTGACCTCGCTGCGCACGCCGATCTCGTCCGGGATATAGATCCCCGGCTCGACGGAGAAGGCCACGCCGGGGATGAGCCGCCGGTCGTCACGGCTCTCGAGGTTGTCCAGATTGGGACCGCTCCCGTGCAGGTCGGTGTCGATGGAATGCCCGGTGCGGTGGACGAAGGCCTCTCCGTACCCCCGCTCCTCGATCACCCCTCGAGCCACGTCGTCCACCTCGAATCCGCGGACGTCCCCGCCCTCGCGTGCGCGGCGCTCGAGGAAGGCCAGGGCGGCGTCCCTGGCGTCCCGCACCGCCTCCCAGACCTCCCGTGTCCTGGAGTCGATCTCGGCTGCCATCAGGCCCATCCAGGTCTGGTCCGCGGGGACCGAGCCGGGAAAGGCTCCCCAGAGGTCGATGAGGAGGAGGTCGCCTCGCCGGATCGGCTCTCCGTCACCCACCGGCGCGTAGTGGGAGTCGGACGCCTTCGGTCCCACGGCGACGATGCACGAGACCTGGTCGGTGAGCCCCTCGGCCTGAAGGGAGTCCGCGATCCAGACCGACAGCGCGCCTTCGGTGATGGGCGCCCCGTCCCGAATGGCGTCTGCGGCGCGCTCGAAGGCCCCCCGAGCCGTGCGGCGGACGATCTCCGCCGCCCGGCGGTGGTCGTCCAACTGCCCCGGCGTCAGAACCGAATGGAAGCGCGACACCAGATCACCGGAGCTGGCGATCTCGATGCCGTGGCTCAGGAGCAGTCCGGCGATCCCGGCCGGAACGTAGTCGAGGGTGGGGACGGCGGCGCCCGGCGACACCTCCATGGCCACTCGCCCTCGGCCGTCCACCAGCTCGCCCAGTCGCTCTTCCATCTGCCGCCACGTCGCGTAGACCCGCCGCTCGAACGGCCAGTGCCGCCACGCCGACGCCTCGATGGCGTGGATGA
This sequence comes from Longimicrobiales bacterium, assembly GCA_033722275.1. GTDB lineage: Bacteria > Gemmatimonadota > Gemmatimonadetes > Longimicrobiales > Gaopeijiaceae > UBA2589. Next base: position 3,437 of record JAWVZK010000135.1, read on the forward strand.
GGGCGACGGGCTCTCCTCGGGACGGAACGAGGACGAACGCTCTCCGAGTCGTCTTGCCCAGCCCCAGGAGGGAGACGGGGACGGGATTCAGATGGTGGAACTCGTAGAAGAGCCATCCATCCAGCTCCTCCTCGCGGAGCATCGCCTGGACCTCGTCGATTCCCTCTCGGGTGCACAGCCGCGGCTCACTCACTCCTCGATCTCCTCCTCCTTCGTGTCGTGGGCGCCTCGGCCCGCGGATGGGCTTCCGAGCCGCTCGACGGAAGGACCCTCCGGGTCACGGCCGTCCCCGTCGCCGAACAGCGGCAACCCTTCGGTCTCGGCATGGGGTTCCACCGCTTCGGCCTCCTCGTCCTCTCGAGCCGGAGGCGCGTCCTCGGTCTCCCCGCCATCGTCGACCTCCCCGGCGTCCGGATCGCCGTCGTGTGGCTCAGCCTGCGTCCCGTCCCGGACGTCGGACCCGTCCGGGGAGGTGGGCTCGTCCGGGGGGGCGGGCTCGTCCGGGGGGGCGGGATCCGCGGCGGCGGGCTTCCGGCCCTTCTTCCTACCCCTGAGCAGGTCCAGTCCGAGGATCCGTTCTCCGGTGAGGAGCTTGTGCACCTCGTTCTCCCGGGTTACGGCCGTGCTCACTCCCTTCAGGCCCCATCGCTGCCACGCCCTGTGGAGGATGGAGATCCGCTCGCCCAGGGAGAAGAGCTCGGCGAAATCGGGGAAGGGCTTCGCCACCGTCGGCCGGAAGCCCATCTCCTCGTCGGACCAGTCCTCCACGTGGACGTCCTCGATCCCGGCCTCGCGGAGGATGCGCTTCCACTCCACCAGCATCATGGGGCGGGCACCGAGGTGCTCGGAGAGGACCCTTCTGCGCTCCTCGTCCACGGGAGCCTTCCACACCAGTTGCACCAGCACGATGAAGCCGTGGGGTTTGGTCACCCGCGCCAGCTCACCGACGGCGTCCTCGGGTCGGCAGTGGTTGGCCAGGCCGATCTCACCGATGGCGACGTCGAACACGTGATCCCGGTACGGGAGGGCGTCGGACCGCCCCGACTGGAACTGGAGCTGTTGACCGGCCCCGAGCTCGCGGGTCCATTCTTCCGCGGCATCCACCATGGCAGGATCCACGTCCACACCGGACCCGGTCACCCCGAACTCCTTCACGAAGTACTCCAGGGGGACCCCCTTGCCCGACGCCACGTCGAGAACCTCGAGTCCCGGTCTCATGTCGGTGAGGAGGGCGATCTGGCGATACAGAGCCATGCCGCCCGGCGGGAAGATCCGCTTCCGGCTCAGCCGTACCAGATCGAGCATGGACGGGGCCGTGGAGCTCTGCTCCTGGGGGTCGGCTTCGTTGGATGCCATGGAAGGGAAAGGTACGGAGGAGTCGTCCGGGGGCAACGCGCATCAGCGATCCGACGGTGATCCGTCCCGGGGTCGGAGCCTCGGTCCTAGGGGACGTCCAGGTCCGCGAGGGCCCGGAGGACGGCCACCGCGCCGGATCCGAGTCGTTCGGGATCGTACCCCCCCTCGAGAAGGGCCACGACACGCCCGTCACATACGGCGCCCGCCGTGTCCATCAGATGGCGCGTCATCGCGTGCAGATCCTCAGGCTCCAGAAGGAATCCCCCCAGAGGGTCCCCCGCCATGCAGTCGAATCCCGAAGAGACGAGCACGAAGTCGGGCTCGAAGCGCGTCAGGGCCTCCTCCACCGCCCCCTCGTAGCGCCCACGGTACTCGAGGGGAGCGATGCCCGCGGGCAGCGGCACGTTCAGCGTGGCCCCCTCGCCCGACCCCGAGCCCGTCTCCGTCGCCGCTCCGGTGCCCGGGTAATGCGGAGACTGGTGCAGAGAAAGGTAGAAGACCGACGCGTCGTCGTAGAAGATGTCCTGGGTCCCGTTCCCGTGGTGCACGTCCCAGTCGACGACCAGGACCCGCTGTGCCCGCCCGAGCGCCTGCAGCCACCGCGCCGTCACGGCCACGCTGTTGAAGAGGCAGAAGCCCATGGCACGGTCGGCGGTGGCGTGATGGCCCGGCGGCCGGGTCGCGACGAAGGCGTTCCGGATCTCCCCCTCGGCCACGTGGCGAGCCGCGGCGATGGCCGTGCCGGCGCTCCCCATGGCCGCCTCCCAGGAATGGCTGGACACCTTCGTGTCGGCATCGAGAGAGCGGATTTCACCGGAGGCCTCGGCGTGCGCGCAGGCATCACGAACGGTGCGCACGTGCGCCTCGGTGTGCACCCGAAGGAGGTCCTCCTCCCCAGCCTCGGTCGCCGGCATCTGCTTCACGTGGCCGTGGAGGGTCAGGAGGTCCTTCCCCACGGTCGAGGCCAGGGCCCTGAGGCGGCCCTGGTGCTCCGGATGCCCCCAGCCGGTGTCGTGGAGCGGGGAGGCGGGGTGGAGATAGAAGCCGGTAGGCGGTCTCATGGCCGGAGCCATTAGGCGCCCTGCGCGACCGGCTCCCGCCCCAGGCTCTCGATCCGCTCCTGTATGGACCGAACCTCCCGCTGACGGGCCCGCAAGGCGATGAGGGCGTCCACGGCCGCCGACGTCGCCGACATCGTGGTGATGTAGGGCACCCCGTAGGTGATCGCCGCGCGTCGCATGGCGTAATCGTCGTATTGGGACTTCTTGCCCAGCGGCGTGTTGATGAGGAGAACGATATCCCCCGTGACGATGTGGTCGACGATATCGGGACGGCCCTCACCCACCTTGTAGACCATCTCGGTCCGGATCCCGAGTCGGGCGAGGTCCGCCCGCGTTCCCTTCGTGGCCATGAGCTCGAAGCCCAGGTCCACCAGCCTGCGAAGCATGGGCGCCACCGTCCCCCGGTCGTTCTCGTTCACCGTCACGATGACCCGTCCCGCCTCCGGGAGGACGGTGCCGGCCGAGACCTGAGCCTTGGCGAACGCCATTCCGAACGAGTCGTCGAAGCCCATGACCTCTCCGGTGGAGCGCATCTCCGGTCCCAGGAGGACATCGACGTCGAAACGGTTGAAGGGGAATGCGGCTTCCTTCACCGCCACGCCCGGCACGGGAGGCTCCTCGGGGACCTGGAAGTCCGCCAGCCGTTCACCGGCCATCACCCGGGACGCCACCCGCGCGAGCGGAACGCCCGTCGCCTTGCTCACGAACGGGACGGTCCTGGAGGCACGTGGGTTCACCTCGAGGACGTACACGATGCCGTCCTTGATGGCGTACTGCACGTTCATGAGGCCCACCACGCCCAGCTCCAGGGCGAATTTCCGTGTCAGCGCACGGATCTCGTCCAGGGCTTCGGCGGAGAGGAGGTAGGGGGGAAGCACACATGCCGAGTCGCCGGAGTGGACCCCGGCGTCTTCGATGTGCTGCATGATGCCCCCGATGACCACGTCGGTGCCGTCGGAAAGCGCGTCCACGTCGGCCTCGAAGGCGTCCTCGAGGAAGCGATCGATGAGCACCGGTCGGTCGGGCGACGCCCGCACCGCCTCTTCGAAGTACTGCTCCAGCGAGGGCTCGTCGTAGACGATGCGCATGGCGCGGCCGCCGAGGACGTAGCTGGGGCGCACGAGGACCGGGTAGCCGATGCGCCCGGCCACCTCCAGCGCCTCCTCCTGGCTGGTGGCGATCCCGTTGGCCGGGGTCCGGGCACCGATGATCCGACAGACCTCGTCGAAACGATCCCGGTCCTCGGCCCGATCGATGGCGTCCACGGACGTGCCCAGCACCGGTGCGCCGAGCTCCTCGAGACCGTGTGCCAGCTTGAGAGGGGTCTGTCCCCCGAGCTGGACCACGATCCCCTCCGGCTTCTCCAGGTGGAGGACCTCGAGGACGTCCTCCAGGGTCAGCGGCTCGAAATAGAGCTTGTCGCTGACGTCGAAGTCGGTGGAGACCGTCTCCGGGTTGGAGTTGATCATGATCGTCTCGTACCCGGCTTCCTTCAGGGCCAGCACCGCCTGGACACAACAGTAGTCGAACTCGATCCCCTGTCCGATCCGGTTCGGACCGCTGCCGAGGATCACCACCTTCTCCCTGTCCGACGGGACGCTCTCGCTCTCGTCCTCGTAGGAGGAGTAGAAGTAGGGGGTCTCCGCCGGGAACTCGCCGGCGCAGGTGTCGACGACGTTGAAGGTGGCGCGGATACCCCAGTCGTAGCGTCGATTCCGGACCGCCGCCTCCTCCTCGCCCCGGAGCTCGGCGAGCTGGAGATCGCTGAAACCCTCCCGCTTCATGCGGCGGAGGAGCTCCGGCGAGACCTCGTCGGCCTCTTCGTAGCGCTTCTCCCACTCCAGGATCTGGACCATCTGATCGAGGAACCAGGGATCGATCTTCGTCGCCTCGAAGATCTCGTCCACGTCGATCCCCGCCTCGAGGGCCCGCTTGATCTGGAAGGGACGCGTGGCCGTGGGCCGGCGCAGCGCGGCGAGGAGGGACGACGGCTCCTCGTCCTCCAGCCCGTCGTCGGAAAGGCGTTCACCGGTCACCCACCCGTGACGTTCGATCTCCAGACCGCGGAACCCCTTCTGCCAGGCACTCCGGAACGTCCGTCCGATGGCCATGGTCTCGCCCACGGCCTTCATCTGCACGCCGAGGGTGTCATCGACGCCGGTGAACTTCTCGAACGCGAAGCGCGGGATCTTCACCACGCAGTAGTCGAGAACCGGCTCGAAGGACGCCGGTGTCGACCTGGTGATGTCGTTGGGGAGCTCGTGAAGGTGGTAGCCCACCGCGAGCTTGGCGCCCACCCGGGCGATGGGGAAGCCTGTGGCCTTGGACGCGAGGGCCGAGGAGCGCGACACCCGGGGATTCATCTCCACCACCAGCATTTCGCCGTCGTCGGGATTGACGGCGAACTGGATGTTGCACCCGCCCGCGGCCACCCCGATCTCCCGGATGATGGCGATGGCCGCGTCCCGCATCTCCTGGTATTCGACGTCGGAGAGGGTCTGGGCCGGCGCCACGGTGATGGAGTCGCCGGTATGGACACCCATGGGATCGACGTTCTCGATGGAGCAGATGATGATGACGTTGTCGGTGGCGTCCCGGACCACCTCCAGCTCGTACTCCTTCCAGCCGATGACCGAACGATCGATGAGCACCTCCCGGATGGGAGACGCATCGAGCCCCTTCCGGACCTGCGCCTCGAACTCCTCCCGATTGTAGGCGATGCCTCCTCCGGTGCCCCCCAGGGTATAGGAGGGTCGGACGATGGCCGGATACTCGGTGGACTCGACGATCTCCAGAGCCTCGTCCAGGGTTTCGGCGAATCCTCCGGTGGGGACCTTGAGGCCGATCCGGGCCATGGCTTCGGCGAACTCCTCGCGGTCCTCCGCCATCTGGATGGAGCGCTCGTTGGCCCCGATGAGCTCCACGCCGTGCCGGGCCAGGATCCCTGCGTTGTGCAGATCCATGGCCACGTTCAAGGCCGTCTGCCCTCCCATGGTGGGAAGGAGCGCGTCGGGCTTCTCGCGCTCGATGACCTTCTCGACCCACTCGGCCGTGATCGGCTCGATGTACGTCCGATCCGCCAGATCCGGATCGGTCATGATGGTCGCGGGATTGGAGTTCACCAGGATCACCCGGTAGCCCTCCTCCTTGAGGGCCCGTACCGCCTGGGTGCCCGAATAGTCGAACTCGCACGCCTGGCCGATGACGATCGGCCCGGATCCGAGGATGAGGATGCTCTCTAGGTCGTCTCTACGGGGCACGGGGATCCCTTTGGGATGGGCCGCCGGCGCTCGAGGCCGGAGAGGGTCGCGGGAGGCGGGAGAGGACGGCGGGCCGGGCCCTCGGCGAAGCAGCTCGCTACGCTCCCCTGCCCCGGTAGCCGGCTATCCGTCGCCACGCTTTCCGGACTCCTTGCGGATGGCGATCCAGAGCACGAGGGA
>JAWVZK010000136.1:0-9292 GCA_033722275.1 Longimicrobiales bacterium
CCCCGACATCGCCATGGTGAACTCCGACAAGGGGATCACCAACCTCCACGTCCCGAGTGACGTCATCATCGACGCCTCCATGCCGCCCATGATCCGGGACTCGGGCCGCATGTGGAACCCCGACGGCGAGCTCCAGGACTGCAAGGCCGTCATCCCCGACTCGAGCTACGCGCCCATCTACGACGTGGTGGTCCGGGACTGCCAGGCCAACGGACAGTACGACCCCACCACCATGGGCAGCGTCCCGAACGTGGGGCTCATGGCCCAGAAGGCCGAGGAGTACGGGTCCCACGACAAGACGTTCGAGATCGCCGAGCCGGGCAGGGTCCGGATCGTGGACGCTCAGGGGGGCGTCCTCCTCGAGCACGAGGTCGAGGAGGGAGACATCTGGCGGGGGTGCCAGACCAAGGACGTGGCCATCCTCGATTGGGTGGAGCTGGCCGTCCGGCGCGCGAAGGCGACGGGCTTTCCCGCGGTGTTCTGGCTCGACGAGGACCGGGCCCATGACGCCGAGCTCATCCGAAAGGTCCAGGCGCACCTTGCGGGTATGGAGCTGGACGGAGTCCGGATCGAGATCCTGGCTCCGGCCGACGCCATGCGCTTCACCCTGGAACGGGTGCGCCGGGGCGAGGATACGATCTCGGTCACCGGAAACGTCCTCCGTGACTACCTCACCGACCTCTTTCCCATCCTCGAGGTGGGAACCAGCGCGAGGATGCTCTCCATCGTGCCGCTCCTGGCCGGTGGAGGGCTGTTCGAGACGGGGGCGGGCGGGACGGCGCCGAAGCACGTGCAACAGTTCCAGCGGGAGGGCCACCTCCGCTGGGATTCCCTGGGCGAGTATCTGGCGCTGGCGGCCTCCCTGCAGCACATGGGCGAGGGCTTCGAGAATCCGGGCGCCGTGGCCCTGGCCGAAGCTCTGGACGAGGCGACATCGCGGTATCTGGAGCATGCCCGCTCGCCCTCGCGGGAGGTGGGAGAGCTGGACAATCGGGGCAGCACGTTCTACCTGGCCCTGTACTGGGCCCATGCGCTCGCCGGGCAGGAAGGCGCCCCCGAGCTGGCGAGGCGCTTCGGTCCGGTGGCGGACGCGCTGGCGGACAACGAGGAGAGGATCCTGGCCGAGCTGAACGAGGCCCAGGGAGAGCCTCAGGACCTGGGGGGCTATTACCAGCCCGACCGGGAGAAGACCCGTACGGCCATGCGACCCAGCGATACGCTCAACCGGATCCTGGCCGGTGTCTGACCCGGAGGTGGAGCAATGAAGGATCCGTCGCTCACGTTGGGGATCGAGGAGGAATACCAGGTCGTCGATCCAGAGACCGGTGAGCTGAGCTCCTACATCACCCAGATCCTGGACGCCGAAGGCCAGATCACGGTGGAGGGGGTGAAACCGGAGCTCCACCAGTCCGTCGTCGAGGTGGGGAGCAGCGTGTGCCGGACGCCTTCGGAGATCAGAGAGGAGGTGGTGCGGCTCCGCAAGGCCGTGTCCGACCTCGCGGTCTCCGACGGGTTGCGCATCCTGGCGGCCGGTACCCACCCCTTCTCGTCCTGGATCGATCAGCAGATCACGCCCCTGGAGCGATACCTCGGCGTGGAGCAGGATCTCCAGGACCTGGCCCGGAAGAACCTGATCTTCGGCATGCATGTGCACGTGGGCATCGAGGACCGGGAGTTCCTCATCGACGCCATGAAGGTGGCGCGCTACTTCATCCCCCACGTCCTGGCCCTCTCCACCAGCTCTCCGTTCTGGATGGGAAGGACCACGGGCCTCAAGTCATACCGCAGCGTCCAGTGGCGCAATTTCCCCCGCACGGGGATCCCACCCACGTTCGGGACGTGGTCCGAGTACGAGCACATCGTCCGCTCCCTGGTGAGCGCCGACGCCATCGAGGATCCGTCGAAGATCTGGTGGGACCTGCGTCCCCACCACCTCTACCCGACGCTGGAGTTCAGGCTGTGCGACATCTGCACGAAGGTGGAGGAGGCGGTATGCGTCGCCGCCATCATCCAGGCCATCGTCGCCAAGCTGTGGCGGCTTCGCCGCGACAACATGACGTTCCGTGTCTATCCCCTCTCCCTCATCGAGGAGAACAAGTGGAGGGCCGTCCGGTACGGGATATCGGGCGATCTGCTGGATCTGGGCCGGGAGACGGCCCGGCCCGCCAAGGACCTCCTCGAAGAGCTCATCGGGTGGTTCCTGGACGACGTCCTGGACGACCTGGGGAGCCGTGCCGAGGTCGAGTACGCGTTCACCATCCTCGACGAGGGCACGAGCGCCGACCGGCAACTGGCCACCTTCGAGGAGACGGGTGACCTGAAGGCGGTGGTGGACCAGCTCGTCTCCGAGACCTCCGAGGGGCTGGAGGAGTAGAACGCGGAACGGAGGACGTGGACCTGGGGCCGCCGCGGGGCGATCATCAGGCTCCCCCTCCGACCGACCGTGCCGGTCGCCCCATTCCCGACAAGGAAAGCACCGATGCAGCTGCGATTCGTCGACTCCGAGCCTCGAGCCCACGAGACCCCCCTTCTGGCGATTCCGGTCCCCGTCGGGAGCGACGCATCGTCCGGCGCGCTGGCCTCCGTGGACGAGCTCCTGGGCGGCGACGTCGCGGACGCTCTGGCCTCGGGCGACATGCGGGGAAAGGAGGGCGACGCGGTGGTGCTACGGGGCGACGGCGAAGGCCCGTCGCGGGTCGTTCTTCTCGGGATGGGCGAGCCCGAGGAGGTGAGCGCGGAGAAGATCCGGCGCTTCGCCGGCCGCGCCGTCCGCGCCGCCGAAGAGCTCCGGTTGGCATCGGTATCCGTGGTCCTGGACGGTCTGGACGCGGTGGACGACGGGGAGGCCGCGCAGGCGGCGGCCGAAGGGCTAGGGTTGGCCGCCTGGCGCTTCACGGAGCTGAAGAACGTGGAGGAGGAGGACGATCCCCCGGTCCGCGTGCGCTCCGGCGACATCCTGGGTCCCGGCGACGTCGACGCGCTGGGGCGGGGTACCGTCATCGGCGCCGCCATCGCACGGGGAGCCAACTTCGCCCGGACGCTGCAGGCGCGGCCGGGGAACGTGGCGACGCCCACGCACATCGCCGAGGAAGCCGAGCGGATGGCGGGCAGCGTCGGTTTGGACGTGACCGTCTTCGACGAGGATCGGATGCGAGCGGAGGGGATGCATGCGCTCCTGTCCGTCTCTCGGGGCTCGGCGGAGGAGGCCCGATTGGTGATTCTGGAGCACGATGGGGGCGAGGACGGAGATCCGCCGCTGATCCTCGTGGGGAAGGGGCTCTCCTTCGATGCCGGGGGGATCTCCCTCAAGCCATCGGCCGGCATGGAGGACATGAAATACGACATGTCGGGCGGGGCGGCGGTCATCGGAGCGATGCAGGCGATCGCCGAGCTCGGCGTGAAGGCCAACGTGGTCGGGATCGTCCCTTCCTCGGAGAACCTGCCCTCGGGGACGGCCACGAAGCCCGGAGACGTCATCCAGAGTCTGGCGGGGAAGACCATCGAGGTCATCAACACCGACGCGGAAGGACGCCTGATCCTCGCCGACGCCCTGGCTTGGGGTGCCCGGATGAAGCCGGCTGCGATGGTCGACTGCGCGACGCTGACGGGGTCGGTCATCATCGCGCTCGGGCATCACGCGGCGGCGGTCATGGGCAACGACGAAGCGCTGGTCCAGGAGCTCGTAGCCGCCGGAGAGGCGTCGGGAGAGCGGTGCTGGGAGCTCCCCCTCTGGGACGAGTACAGGAAGCAGCTCGACAGCGAATGCGCCGACCTCAAGAACGTGGGGGGGCGGCCCGGCGGCTCCATCACGGCCGCGGCCTTCCTCTCCGAGTTCGTGGGCGACGCCCCCTGGGCGCACCTCGACGTGGCGGGTACGGCCTTCGGCGAAGGGAAGCTCCCGTATCAGCGCAAGGGCGGTGTCGGCTTCCCCACCCGGCTCCTGGTGGAATGGGTGCGGAGCCGCTCCGGGTGACCCCGACCCTTTCCCACCGACGCCTTCCCGTCCTCTTCGCCCTGACCTTCGCGCTCGGCGGGCCCGCGGCAACCGGTCCCGCACCCCTCGCGGGGCAGGAGCCGCCCGACACGCTGGGGGCGGACACGCTGACGGTGGCCGATTCCGCGTTGGTGGCGGACAGCGCCGCCGCCGTCACGGACTCCCTCGGACTCCAGGAGCTGCCCGATTCCCTGTCGGCCGATACCATCTTCTACAACCTCCCCATCCCCTCGCAGGACGTCCCGGCCAGCTTCGCCACCGGAATCTGGGACTGGGACCGGCACGACGTGATGGCCTCGGGTGCCCACACCCTCGCCGAGCTCTTCGAGGAGATCCCCGGTCTGATCCCCTTGCTCGGTGGGGACTACGGGACACCCCTCGCCATGGCCGCCTTCGGGAGGGGCGCCGGCGGTTATCGAGTGATCCGCGACGGCTTCGAGCTGTATCCGGTGGACGGCAGCGTACCCAACCTCCAGCAGATCAGCCTGGCGGGCATCCAGCGGGTGCGTCTGGACCGCTCCATGGGTCAGGCGGTGGTGGAGCTGTGGTCTTACCGCCACGACGACGGTCGACCGTTCTCGCTCATCGAAGCCGGGACCGGAGACCTGGACACGAATCTCTTCCGGGGGGTGTACACGGACCCTACCGCGCTCATGGGAAGCGTCGCCGTGGGTCTGGAGCGGGTGGATACCCGAGGGCCGGCACCGTCCGAGGGGGGCAACCGGACGGGTGCGTGGGCCCGCTACCAGTACCACTTCGGCCCGTCGGCGGGGATCGCCGTGGATTATCGAAGCGGCTCGTCCCAGACGCAGGTGGAGCAGTACGCTCCGGAGGTGAGCCGGAAGGACCTGATGCTCCAGGTCAGCTGGCGGCCCGTGGAGGGCGTGGTGCTCCAGGCCATGACCGGACGATCCACCCTCGACCGCCAGCCCCTCGTGGGAGAGGACGATACCAGGGTCGGGGGCTCCCGACGTCAGCACGCGCTGCGCGTCGGGCTGCGGGGATCGATCTTCTGGGCCGACGGTTCCTTCCGTTCCTTCGAGGGAGGCCTGCCCACGCGCCGGTTCGACGCCGCGGGCGGGATCTCCCATGGCCGCTGGGGAGGAGCGTCCGGCCGGGTCTCCACCGGGACCTGGCTCGGCGCCCGGGCCACCCACCTCTCCGCGCGGACGTGGGTGTCGCCCCTCCCCTGGGTGACCCTCTTCGGCCAGTACGTCACGGGAGATTTCGGAGCGCGGAGCGGGCCGCTGACGGACGGCCCACCGCCGCCGCCGCTGGTGGGCGGGGGTCTCCCCGGCACTCCGGTCCTCACGGAGCGGGAAGGCTTGCGCGTGGGCGGGATGCTGTCGGGGTGGGGCTTCACGATGGGCGGTGCCACCCTGTACAGCTACTCGGATCGGGTGGCGCCCCTGGGTCTGGAGCTCGACCAGGGGGTGCCGGAGGTGCCGGGTGTGCACCGCCGGGGCTACGAAGGGATCGGCGTGATCCCGCTCCCCCTGGGGGGCTTCACCGTCGAAGGCTCGTATCAGTGGTGGGACGAGGAGGGACCGTACCTGCCCCCTCGGATCTATCGCGGGTCGCTGGAATTCCACCGGGTCTTCCTCGAGTCCGGGAATCTGGAGGTCTGGGGATCCCTGGGCGTCCGGGGACACGATCCGATGCTCACCTTCGCCCCGGAGCGGCCCGGGACCGGGGAAGGCCCGGAGGTCGGAGGGACGGTGGCTCGCGTCCCGTTCTTCCAGAGCTGGTACGCGCACGCACAGGTCCGGGTGGTGACCGTGCGTCTCTGGATCGGGATGGAGAACATGACCTTCCGACGGAATCTCCAGACCTATCCAGAGCGGATCCTCCCCTTCGCCCGCACCTTCTTCGCCCTCCGTTGGGACATGTGGAACTGACCTCGATTACCTTCGGTGGGCCCGCGAGCTGAACAGCGCACGGAGAGACGATGATTCGGAGCATGACCGGCTATGGAGACGCGGAGCGGGACACCGCGGCGGGACGCCTGCGCCTCGAGGTCAAGACGGTGAACCACAGGTTCTTCAACACCAGCCTGCGCACTCCGTCGGGCTTCGACCGATGGGAGAACGCGATCACCGACGCCCTCAAGCAGCACATTCTACGCGGTCACGTATCGGCTTCCCTCTCCATCGACCGGTCGGCGCGCGACGAAGCCGAGGCGGTGGTGGATCTGGACAGGGCTCGCGGCTACTACGCGGCTCTGGAGCGACTGAAGGAGGAGCTCGTGCTCGCCGGGGAGCCGAACCTCTCCATGCTGTCCCGCTTCTCGGACATCTTCCGGCCGCCCGAAGCGGCTCGGACCGCGGGGATCGGGGAGGACGTCCTGGTCGAGCTCACCCTGGAGGCCGCGCGGAAGTGCCGGGAGATGCGCGAGGCGGAGGGCGAGCGGCTCGAGGCCGATCTCACCGACCGGCTGGACGCCGTCGGCGAAGGGCTCGACGTGGTCGAGAGCCGCGCCCCCGAAAGGCTGGTGGAAGAGAGGGATCGACTGAGAGAATCGGTGAGGGCGCTCACGGAGGAGGTCGAGGTGGACGAGGAGCGTCTCTCTCGGGAGATCGCCTATCTCGCCGAGCGGTGGGACATCAACGAAGAGGTGGTCCGCTTCCGGTCGCACATCGAGCTCTTCCGGGAGGCCTTGACCGGCGACGCGTCCGAGCCGGTGGGAAAGCGTCTGGGCTTCCTGGTCCAGGAGATGCACCGGGAGGCCAACACGATCGCGTCGAAGGCCAACGACGCCGACATCACCGAGGCGGCCGTGGGCATCAAGGAGGAGATCGAGCGCCTCCGAGAGCAGATCGAGAACGTGGAGTGAAGGGCTCGGCGGGCTCCGATCCCCTTGGCCGGGACGCCTCGGACGCTCGGGGGCGCGCCCGACCCGTGGTCCTGGCGGCCACGAGCGGCACGGGCAAGACCACCATCGCCCGCCGTCTCGTGGCCGAGTCGGACCGCTACGTCTTCTCCGTCTCGGCGACGACGCGACCGCCGCGATCCGGAGAGCGCGACGGCGTGGACTACCATTTCCTCTCCCGGGAGGAGTTCGAGGAACGAATCGCCGCCGGCGGATTCGCGGAGTGGGCGCGGGTCCACGATCGTCTCTACGGAACGCCCCTGGAGGAGATCGAGAGGGGGGCCCGGACGGGCCGACACGTGGTCCTGGACATCGACGTGCAGGGGGCGCGTCAGATCCGTGCGGCGATCCCCGATGCCATCCTGATCTTCGTTCTTCCGCCCTCCGTCGATATAATGTTGAGTCGCCTACTGCGGCGGGGCACGGAGGCCCCGGAGAAGATCGCCCGGCGTCTGGTGTCCGCCCTGGACGAGCTCCAGGCGGTCCCGGAGTTCGATTACGCGGTGGTCAACGACGACCTCGACGCGTGCCTGGAGGAGATCCGGGCCATCGTGGAGGACGCTCGGCCCCCCGAGACGCCGGCGGTGGACGCCGCCCGGCTCCGGGAGGAGGTGGATCGGATCCTCCGTCGGGACTACGAAGAATACGTGCAGGACAACGGATAGGAGCACAGAATGAGGGTCTTTACCCCGAACCAGGTCGCCACGGGAACCGAGAGCAAGTATCTCGGCGTCCTCGTGGCGGCGAAGTACGCCCGCGAGCTCAACTCCCTCCCGCGGGAGGCCATGCCTCTGGGTGAGGAGAAGAAGCTCACCACCCGGGCGCTCGAGGCCCTCACCTCGGGGCAGATCGAGTTCCGCCTCGTCAAGCGTCGGCGCCGCGACGAGTTCTGACGCCCATGGACGGATGGTGGCCCGAAGCCTCGGCGCTCGTTCGTCCGTCCTAGGCCAGCCCGGTGTCGGTGGCCTTCTCCCAGCTATCGCCGCGCAGGCCGTGGAAGGGTCGCCGTGTCGTATTGGGCGTCACGGGGGGAATCGCGGCGTACAAGTCGGTCCAGCTCGCGCGTGACCTCACGCGCCTCGGGGCGATGGTCGACGTGGTCATGACGTCGTCGGCCAAGCGGTTCGTCGCTCCACTCTCCTTCGAAGGTGTGACCGGACGCGAGGTCCTCAGCGACCTGTTCTCGGCGCGGGGTGCCGCGTTGCACATCCGTCTGGGACGGGAGGCCGACGTGGTTTGCGTCGCACCGGCCGGAGCCGACTTCATCGCCCGTGCGGCGCATGGACGTTCCGACGACCTGATCTGCACGACGCTGCTCGCCACGCGGGCGCCGGTGGTGATCTGCCCCGCGATGAACGACCGGATGTTCGCCCACCCCCAGGTGCAGGCCAACCTCCGCCATCTGGACGAGGAGCTGGGCTACCATGTCGCGGGACCGGCGGAAGGTGCTCTGGCCGCGGGGGAAGGGACGGGCCCCGGCCGGATGCTGGAGCCGTGGCAGATCGAGGAGGCGGTGGGCCGGGCCCTGACGTCCCAGGGGAGACTCGACGGTCGCCGGGCGCTGGTCACGGCCGGGCCGACCTGGGAGCCCCTCGACCCCGTACGCTTCATCGCCAACCGCTCCTCGGGTCGGATGGGCTACGCGCTGGCGAGGGCGGCGTGGCGGAGGGGCGCCGACGTGAGCCTGGTCTCGGGCCCGTCGGCCCTACCGGCGCCCTGGGGCGTGGAGCGCGTCTCCGTCGAGACGGCGGAGGAGATGAAGGACGCGGTGGACGCGCTCATACCCGAGATGGATGTCGCGATCTTCGCCGCCGCCGTGGCCGACTACCGGCCGGCCCGCATGGAAGCGGGGAAGGTGAAGAAGGAGGATGCGGGGCCGGAGCTCACCGTACCTCTCACGCAGAATCCCGACATCGCCCTGGAGTCCCGCGCCTCACGCAAAGCGGGGAGCGTCACGGTGGGCTTCGCCCTCGAGACGGGGGGGACCGGGGACGTCATCGCCAACGCGCGGAGGAAGCTGGAGAAGAAGGACTTCGATCTCCTGGTGGCTAACGATGCGAGCGAGGAGGGGGCCGGGTTCGCGGTGGAGACCAATCGGGTCACCATCCTCTCCCGGGGCGGGAGCCTGGACGAGCTGCCCCTTCTGTCCAAGGACGAGGTGGCGGAGGAGGTCATGGATCGAGTCGTCCAGCGGCTCGGCTCGCCCTCCCCCGGGCGCGCTCCGGAGGCCCAGGAATGAGTCCCGACCCGCCGGATCCCTCCGAAGGAGCGCGCCTCTTCCGGCAGCGGTTGGAGATGGGTGCGGAGGAGATCGTCCTCGACGGCCTCAGCCGGGAGGAGGCCCTGGGCCTGCTGAGGGCGGCCCGGGAGAGGACCACGGCACCCCCGGGCGACGCCGGCCACGGAGCCGGGCCCCGAGGGACGGCGGG
>JAWVZK010000137.1:0-9231 GCA_033722275.1 Longimicrobiales bacterium
CCATCGAGCGTTAGGCGAACGTCCGGGCCAACGTCCGTCGAGCCATGGGGGCCTTCTCCGTCGACGCGGCGCTCGTCGGGCTGGGGGTCATCCTCGTCGCCATGACGTTGCTTTGGCTCCTCAGCGTGAGACTCGAGGACGCCAGCATCGTCGACCCCTTCTGGGGGCCCGGCTTTCTTCTCGTGGCCATCACGTACTTCGTGGTGGACGGCGACTACAGCACTCGTGGCCGCGTGGTCCTCGCCCTGACGATCTTCTGGGCGAGCCGCCTCGCGTGGCACCTCTACGTCCGCAACCGGACGGAAGGGGAGGACAAGAGGTACACGGAGATGCGCGAGAAGCGCGGAGACGCGTTCTGGTGGCAGAGTCTCTTCACCATCTTCTGGCTCCAGGCGGGACTCCTCTGGATCATCTCGGCGCCCCTCCATGGAGCGATCGTGAGCACCTCGGCCCTGAACCTGTGGGACGTGGCCGGCGCCCTTCTCTACGCCGTCGGGTTCTCCTTCGAGGCCGTCGCCGACAGCCAGCTGGCCCGCTTCAAGGCCCATCCCGCCAACCAGGGCCTGGTTCTGGACACGGGGCTGTGGCGCTACAGCCGGCATCCCAACTACTTCGGCGAGGCGCTCCTCTGGTGGGGCTTCTATCTCTTCGCGGTGGGAGGCGGCGCCTACTGGTCGCTCATCGGTCCGGTCACCATCACCTTCCTGCTGCTCAAGGTCTCCGGCGTCACCATGCTGGAGGAGAGCCTCAAGAGCTCCAAGCCCGGCTACCGCGACTACGTCCGGAGAACCAGCGCGTTCATCCCCTGGCCTCCGAAGGACCGATGATCGACGGCGGTCGCCACAGGGCCCGCCTTCGGGCTCCCCGCCTTCGAGCGCCCGTGCGCCTGCCCCGCGGCGCTATCGGCTGACGCCGTCGTCGCCCGCGGCCCCGGCCAGCGCGTCGGGCTCCAGCGTCGGTCCGGCCAAGGTCCCGCCCAGGCGAATCCCGAGCTCGAGAGGGCTCTCCGCCTCCCGGAGTCGATCCAGGACCGTTTGAGCCACGCCCGTGCGACGGAGGGAGACGGCCTCCAGGCGGTCTGGCGGTATGGAGAGGGCCATGGCCAGATCCACGGCACCTCCGAAGCCCACGGCGCCCTGGAGTCTCGCGCTGGCCATATCGCTTTCGAGACGGGACTCCGAGACCACGAGAAGCCCGTCCTGGAGGGATATCTCCGTGCGCCAGCTGGAAAAGGGAATGGCTCGCCACCGCTCCTCGGCGAGAAAGTCGGCGAGGGCGAAATTGATGCCCGTTCCGTCGATGGAGCCTTCGGTGACCGTCATCTCGATCTCTCCGTCGAGAGACTCGGAGACGGGCATGAGCGCACGGTCGAGGCTGCCCGACACGTCGACGGCGAGGTCGAGTCTCCCCGACACCGCTCGGTCCATGGGCGTGAAGGTCGACAGGAAGGTCTCCGCATCGGCATCCCGGGTCTCGAAGTGAAGAGCGAAGGGCGCCTCGCTCTCCGGTCCCACGACCATGTCGAGGCTCAGCCTTCCGGTGCCCTCCCAGGCGGTGAAGCCGGCTTCCCGGACGGCGAGGGTGGAATCGGAGAGCGTCAGCGTCCCTTCCACGTCTCGAAGGTCGTGGTCACGGTACAGCAGCGCGTCCACGGCCACTTCGACCACCCCGTGCACCGGAAGGTCACGGGGTCTCCGGAGCGAGTCTTCCTCACCAGCCTCCACCTCGGGACCACCTCCCCTCTCCGCCGCCGCCAGGTGGCTGAACGCCCTGCGCGCGTAGGTCGGACGCTCCCCGGACGAGGTGGGAGGCAGCAGCGCATCGAGATCGAGACGAGCCCCGACCACCGTGGCCTCCAGTCTGGGGGGCTGGTCCTCTCTCCACCAGGCGGCGAGCGCTCCCTCCAACCGTCCGGCGACGGTCAGGGCGTCGGTGCCGACGAGCAGCGTCAGGTCGCTCCATCCGACGTCGGAGTCGCGGACGCTCAGCTCGGCCGAAGGGACGTAGAGGGGCACCTCGAGGTCCGGATGCTCGAGCTGGATGCCCGTCAACCGGACCGACCCCGAGGCATCGAGGCTGTCGGGGGCCGCGAGCGGGCCCTCGACGTCGAGGGCGATCACCGCGGCTCCGGAGAGCTCGACGTCTTCGGGCGTCAGACCGACCCGTCGGAAGTCATCGACGTCGGGGGCGGCCTCGAGGGTGCCCGAGATCGTCCCGTCAGCACGCGCATAGGTCGCCGAGAGCTCGAACGGACCCGACGCGAAGGAGCCCCGGATGGAGTCGAGCTCCACCGCCTCGTCCCGGAGCCGAATCCGGCCCTCGACATCCTCGAGACGGGGTTCACCGCCGAGGAGGAGACCGGCGCCCGAGAGGGTGAACATTCCGCGCAGAGCGGGACTGTCGGGATCTCGGAGGCGACCGCGGAGCGAGAGCGAGAGATTCGCCGTGCCGCGGAACGCGGGCTGCAGCCGCTCGCGGGTCGATCGAGGCACGAAGGCGGCGAGCCCGCCGAGGCCGAGCTCCGGGTTCGAGAATCGGAGGTCGAGTCCGGGATCGAGATCGGAGAGTCCGGCCACCGTCCCGTCCACCGCCACCGTCTCGCCCCGGTGTTCCAGGCTGCCGCCCTCGAGGACGATCTCCCCGAGGGTGTCGTCCCCGCGGAGGTCGAGCGTCAGCGAGGGGCCCTCGGTCCGGACGATCTCCTCCGTCACGTCCGGGAGGCGGATCAGCAAGGAATCGCTGGAGCCCGTGACACCCGCCGTCCAGCCTCCACCCGGTTCCAGGTGGAGGTCCATGGAGCCCGAGACCCCGGAGAGCCCGAACGATTGGTTCCGCGTTCCGTCGAACCACGTGAAGCTCGCGTCTTCCACCTCCACATCGGTGACCGCGAACGCCACCGGGCCCCCGGACGCCATCTGCTGCGCTTCGCCTTCGGGGATCAGGTCGCCGAAGTTCGAGACACCGTCCTCCGTGACCGCCAGATGCAGATCCAGCCCCTCGAGGCGTAGCCGGTCCACCCGGACCTTGCCGGTGAACAGGGGGAGGAGGGCAGCCTCGAGATGGACGTCTCGAGCGGCGAGGACGGAGGGTGGCTGCGCGTCCTCCACACCGCCTACCCGGATGTCGGAGACGCGGAGCGCCGGCCGCGGCAGGAGCGCCACTCCCACGTCTCCGAGCGCCACCTCACGATTCAGGGCGGAGGAAAGGCGCGGCTCAAGCCACCCGACCAGCTCGTCGTCGTCGACGAGCACGGCGATGGCCACCGTCGCGAGGGGCAGCGTCGCCAACGCCAACAGGAGTCCGCCGAGGAGGACACGCCGGAGCCACGGCCGGCCGGACGGCGTCTGGAGGAACGAGGACCGGTCTTCACCCCGCCCCGAGGAACGCGAGTCGTCGGACGAACGGCGGATCCGATCGGCCGAGCTGCCTTCGTCGAAGATACCCTCGTCGATGGCGGCTCCACCGGATCCGATGGAAACGCGACGCGGCGCCATGATCCCCCCTTTCTCGCATGGTCCTGCGGACTGCACCGCTATCCGTTGATGCAAAGCCGATGCCAGTCCCCGGGAGCCTGAGGCGCGCCGACCTCGATCTGGCCGCAGAGGCTGCATCCATCCACGTCGACGTGCCCCGGAAGGTCCCCAGGAGAGCCCGAAGGGCGCGCGCCGGTTCGTCCATCCCGGGGGCCTTCCCGACCTTTTTACCTTCCACCGTCCCTCTTCTCGATCCGCGAGCCGGCATGCACGGACCCGATCCCAAGCACGTCCTCCGCGAGACCTTCGGCTTCGAAGACTTCCGTCCGGGTCAGCGTACGGTCATCGACGCCGTGCTGGGAGGACGCGACTGCATCGCCGTCATGCCCACGGGCGCCGGCAAATCCCTCACGTATCAGCTACCCGCCCGGATCCTCGACGGCACCGTCCTGGTGGTCTCTCCCCTGATCAGCCTCATGAAGGATCAGGTCGACGCCCTCGGGGAGCTCGGGTTCCGCGCCGTCGAGATCAACTCCACGCTGGACCGGGACGAGCGACGACTCCGACTCGAGGCGCTCCGGAGGGGGGAGTACGAGCTCGTCTACCTGGCACCGGAGGCGCTGGACGCGGGCCTCCGCACGTTCGTCGAGAGATGCCCCATCTCGCTCCTGGTGGTGGACGAGGCACACTGCATCAGTCAGTGGGGACACGACTTCCGTCCGTCCTACCGGAGACTCCGTCGATTGAGGGACGGCCTGGACGTGCCGGTCCTGGCTCTGACCGCGACGGCCACGCGAACCGTGGCTCGCGACATCCTCCGCCAGCTCGGCATGTCGAAGCCGGCGGGCTTCAAGGGATCCTTCTTCCGGCCCAATCTGCGCATCGGATGCCGGAAGAAGGGAACCGGGCACACCAAGAAGGAGATCCTGGCGCTGGTCCGTCGACACGAGGGCGCGTCGGGCATCGTCTATTGCCTGAGCCGCCGCACGGTGGAGTCCACCTGCCGCTTCCTCGTCGCCAACGGAGTCCGGGCCCTCCCCTACCACGCCGGCCTCGAGGGAGAGGAGCGCCAGGCAAACCAGGAGGCCTTCCAGCGCGACGAGGTCGAGGTCGTGGTGGCAACCATCGCGTTCGGCATGGGCATCGACAAGTCCAACGTCCGCTTCGTCATCCACCAGGACATGCCGAAGGACGTGGAATCCTGGTATCAGGAGATCGGTCGCGCAGGGAGGGACGGGCTTCCCAGCGATTGCTTCCTGTTCTACTCGTGGGCCGATGTGAAGATGTACGAGCGCTTCCTGCAGGAGATCGACGATCCCGAGCTCTGGCGCGCGAAGAGGCAGAAGACGGTCGAGCTCTTCCGGCTGGTGGAGTCGGAGCGATGCCGACATCAGATGATCCTCGCCCACTTCGACGAGGTCATGGCGCCCTGCGAGACCTCCTGCGACGTGTGCACGGGTGTCGGCCCCGCCGAGCTGGCACGCGACACCATGGCCCCGGCGGGAAGTCGACGAGCCCCATCCCGGAGCCGACACGTGTCGTCCTCGGCGCCCACCCTCGACGCCGCCGAGGAAGCGCTCTTCCAGGAGCTCCGGGCCCTCCGCAAGGAGCTGGCCGACCGACAGGGGGTGCCGGCCTACATCGTCTTCTCCGACAAGGTCCTGGTGGAGATGGTGAAGCGCCGTCCCTCCGACGATCAGGAGCTCCTCACGGTCTCGGGCGTGGGACCGGCCAAGCTGGCGAGATACGGCCCGGCCTTCCTGGCGGTCCTGGAGGCCGCGGATTGACCGACGCAGCCCGCCACGTGAAGGGCGCCATCCTGGCCGCACGACGCAATCTGGGGTCCCACTGGACGCAGGCCCGGACCGGCTCGGTCCGGGCCCGCAGACCCACCGGGGTCGATGGCCCGCGCTACCCGATCCCCTCCACGGTGGGCACCGGGAAGCAGGTGGCATCCTCGTATTCGCGGAGAGGCGCGCCCGTCTCCGGGTCGAGGAGCCGCCCGTTGGGATGTATGGATCCGGGCTCGCCCAGGAAGGGGACTTCGTACTCCGTGCCCCGCCAGCGAAGGTGGTCCCGCAGGCGGTGGGCCCCTTCGGAGAAGAACTCCCGACGGCGCTCCTCGATGACATGGGCGATCACGGCGTCCTGGTCCGGTAGGTCCGCCGCCGTCACCGGAGGGATCTCGGCACGGGCGTGCAGGTCGTCCATGACGGCGATGGCTTCCGCGAGCTGACTCGTCATGGCGTACGCCTCGGCGAGGAAGAGCCGGACCTCCCTCCACGACGCTATCATGGTCGGGGCGTCGAAGGAGTTCGCCTTGTCGTGGCGCCAGTGCTCGGTGAAGAAGTCGAAGCCCAGGGAGCCGTCGTTGTAGACGGCCACGCGCGGGTCCGGCGTCCCCTTCCACTCGATGGCGCGATAGTTGGGCGCGATGGTCGCGTGCTTCTGTCCCGCATCGTCCGTCGCCAGACCGTTGATCGCCTCGTAATGCGCATTCTGACGGTCCCCGGGCGCGATATCCCGAGTCGCCACGAAGAGGAAGCCTTCGGGGACGTTGGGGGCCTCGTCGATCACTTCGGAGTACTTCTCCTGCGTGAGCAGAGACCGGATCAGGCCCACCCGGGCCATGTGCTCGATGTCTTCGAGCCCGGCATCCTGGGCGAGGGCGATGGCGTCGCGGAACCGGGTCTCGGCCAGCGCGGCCAGCTCGGCGCCCCGTAGCACCGTGGGCTCGCCGTCCAGGGGGGTCCCGCAGAAGCCTTCGGCGAAGGCGACGAGAGGCCACGCGCCGTAGGCGCGCACCTTCGCCATGAACTCGGTCCGGTCGGGCACCTCCTCGTCGGTCCATTCGCTGAGGCGGCCGAAGGTGGTCTCGGCCTGAACGCGGGCACCGTGGAGCGGCGTGTACAAGCCGTAGCTCGCGCCGCATCCACCCGTCGCCATGGACGCGAAGGTCGGAGGAATGTCCCGCAGACCCCACCGCGCCATCGTGGAGTTCCCCGAGCTGGCGATCCACTCGTCCGAGTGATGGGCGGCCGCCGCAACGTAGTTGTCCCACGAGCACTCCACGTCGGCGACCACCGACAGCATGAGCGTCTCCGCGAGACGCGGATCGTCGAGGGACTCGGCGGCAACGCGTCCCGGGATGTCCACTTCCAGCAGTGCATCGACGTCGCAGGCCATCAGGCCCGCGGTGAGGGCGAACAGCGTCCACGCGGTCCAGCCGCGCTTGTTTCGCCCGCAGTTCTTCATGGAGGTCATCGTCCGTTCTCCGTCGTGTGGGCGAGTCATCAGAAGTTCACGCGCGCCGTCAGCATGATCCGCTTGATGGGCGGCCACGCCTCCTGGATGTAGGCGTGCAATCCTCCCGGGTCCGAGCCCACCGCGTTGGTGTCACGCTGCTCCGGATCCCGGATGGGATATCCGAAGACTTCGGGCGTGGCCTGCCAGATCGTCCAGAGATTGTGGGCCGCCAGCGTCAACGTGAGGCGGTCGGCACCGATGTTCGCCGCGACCCCTTCCGGCACCGTCCAGGTCGCGGCGAGGCGCCGGAGCTTGGCGAAGCTGGCGTCGATGAGCCCGGCCTGGTTGATCCCGTCCGATCCCAGGGCCTCGTAGCCCAGCAGGATCGGATCGTCCCGCTCCTGGATCTCCCGCGTGACCCGGAAGAAGAGGTGAGCGCCCGCGGCCGTGCCGTTCACCATGGTGTGTCCACCCTGGTAATCCACCTGACCGAAGAGCTGCAGGTTGTCGAAGAGCGTCAGGGTCAGACCTCCGGAGATCTCCCGGGTCGGGATGGGGGATCCCTGGAAGATGTACGGAGCCTCGTTGCAGGGGACGGCCGATCCGCCACCGCGTGAGAGATTCGGTGTGTTCGGAACGACGTCACCCCCCTCGCACAAGACGTTCTCCGCCACCGCCTCCGCACCGGCGCCCACGATGTCCGCGGAGACGACGTTCTTGAGGAAGATGGCGCCGAGCGGGAAGCCCTCGGCGTAGTACTGACCCGCCCAGCCCGTCGTGGGGTTGGCGGCGTTCAGGATCTGAGGGGTCAGCCCTCCCATGCTCGTGATCTCGTTGCTGTTCGTGGAGACGCTCAGATCGAGGTCCAGATCCCAGTCGTCCCGGCGCGCCAGCGCGGCGTTCACCCCGAGCTCGATCCCCGAGTTGGTGATCTCTCCGATGTTCTGGAACTGGATGCCCGGGAAGCCCAGCGACGGCTTCACGGGAACGGCGATGATCGCCTTGTCGCGGGTCTGGTCGTAATAGGTGAACTGGACTCCGAGTCGGTCGTCGAGGAAGCCCGCGTCGAAGCCGACCTCGATCTCGGATCCCACCTCGGGCTCCAGGTCGGGATTCCCCACGTTTTCGGGACGGACCGTGGATACGCCCCCCGGCCCCACCGCCGGCTCGAAGGTCCGGAGCGCGGCGAAGACGTCGGGCTGCTGTCCGGCCTTGCCCCAGGCGGCCCGGAGGCGGAGCTCCTCCACCCAGCTCTGATTCTGGAAGAAGCCCTCCTCCGAGACCACCCAGCTGCCGCTCACCTTGGGATAGAGCACGAAGTCGAAGTTTCGACCGAAGGCCGAGTTGTCGTCCCCTCGGGCCGCCACGGTGAGGAAGAGGCGGTTGTTCCAGGAGAACTGCTCCTGGACATAGGCACCCAGCGTCTTGTTCTGGACGAAGCCTTCCGCCGCGTCCTTCAGGGCTCCGGCGCTCACGGTCTCGAGGGTCGCGACGGCGAAGTTCTCACCCTCGGCGAAGATCCAGTCCTCCTCCTTCTCGTAGTACTGAACACCCGCGGAGGTGGCGAAGGACATGCTCTCGTTGGGCTCGTAGGTGGCCGTTCCCGAATAGTCCAGCGTGATGTACTTGGTGGTCTGACGGAGCGCCGACTTGGAACCCTGAGGCTGGAAGTGCCCCGGACCGTTGATGGGTCGGTAGAGTTGGGTGTTGTTGGTCTCCGTCCAATCGCCGCCCCACGTGAGACGGTGCGTCAGCCACTCGAAGGGGCGATGCGTGGCGTTCATGTTGTAGATGGTCCGGTTGACGGTCTGGAATCCGTCCACCGAGTCGGCCAGGACCTCGGGCAGGTACCCGATGTAGCCCCGGGCGGGACCGTCCACCGGATTGTTGGCACCCGAGCCCTCCTCGCATCCGCCGAAGCACGACCAGAGGATGGCCGTCGTCACCGGCTGGTTGGCCGAAGCCGACTCGAGCCTGGAGCGGATGCCGGTGAGTCCGAAGGAGACGTCGAAGTCCTCCCTCGGGGTCCAGTTCAGGTTGGCGCGCCCCCGGAGGTTGTTCTGCCAGTTGTAGTCGACGATGCCCTCGTCGCGGTCCCAATCGCCGGAGAAGTAGTACCTGAGGTTCTCCGTGCCGCCGCTCACGCTGGCGGCGTAGCCCTGGGCGTGCCCCGTCTGAAACCAGACGTTCCCGTTCCGGATGCGATCCTCGCGGAGCACGTTGAAGGCGGTCACCTCACCGGCGACGCAGTCGCCGGAGGTTCCCTGACAACGATAGTAGGTGTTCGGGAAGTACTCCTCCGGGTCCGGCAGCCAGTTGGCGCCCTGCTTCACCGTCAGGGAGAACTGGGGCGCGCCACGCGTCCCCCGCTTGGTGATGATGTTGATGACGCCATTCGAAGCCTCGGTGCCATACAGCGTGGCGGCCGCCGGTCCTTTGATGACCTCGATGGACTCGATGTCCTCGGGGTTGATGTCATTGAGGCGGGACGGCGGGGTGCTGTTGTCCACGC
>JAWVZK010000138.1:0-9200 GCA_033722275.1 Longimicrobiales bacterium
ACGAGAAGTGGGGAGAGCGCCCGCTCCTCATCGCCGTGGCCTCGAAAGAGCGCACGCCGTCCAAGGAGGAGGTGCTCGAATACCTCTCCGGGACGTTGGCGAAGTGGCAGCTTCCCGACGATGTCCTCTTCGTCGACGAACTCCCCTTGGGGGGCACGGGAAAGGTCCAGAAGACGAAGCTGCGGGAGGCCTACATACAGCCTTGACTCAGGCTCGACCGCTGCGGAGTTCCCTCTTTCTACGTTGGATGACGTATTGGGTACGCGTCGGCAGGGCGCCTATATTCGGCCCAGTCTCGCTCCGCTGGAGGTTCTCATGAAGCGACTGCCGGCTTTCGCCGTCCATGGCCTCGCGGTCATGGCGCTGCTGAGCCTGGCGTCGTGCAAGACCGTGACGCAGCTGGCCGTGGCGGGTGCCGCGGAGGCCATAACCGGGCAAGACGTCGACCTCGACGAGATGGGTGATGGTGGAGGGTATGACGCAGCGGTTCGGGGCGTGCGAGCCGATCGAGCGCAGAGCTCGGCGCCCGTGGCCAGCGTGTACCAGGCCGGGCCGACGCCGGGCTGGGAGCGTGGATTTCGAGCCCGGGTGTCGGTGGGCTCGGACTACTACCAGAACTCGCTCTGCCTGAACGCCCCGTTCCAGGTCGATCTGACCACCCTCTGGTCCGGTGAGCCGTCGGATCCCTTCGGTCCCATCGACCGCCCGGGATACGAGGTCTTCATCCAGGGCAATACCCACGGGATCGACCCGGATTACGTGGGATTCGGAGAGGTCCGCCTCGGCGGGCCCAGCCCCACCGGCGAGATCTGGCAGTCGTTGGACATGGCCGGCATGCGGGGTCTCAACGGGAACAGCTGTCCATTCTTCGGACTGTTCAGCTTCGGGAAGGCCGACGGTGCGGCCCTCATCCTCAAATAACGGGATCGACGCCGACGGGAGCCTCGGGGCCGGGCCCTTCCGGGTCCGGCCCTTTCTTCTGCTCGCTCTAGGCCTCTTCGCCGCGAGCGTGGCCGCGTGGCGCCCCGTACCCGCCGGCGTCTGGCACGACGACGGTGTCTACATGCTGGTGGGCAAGGCCATCTCCGAGGGCCACGGACTCGCCTATGCCGGCGTGGTGGATCATCCTCCGGCGGCCAAGTTCCCTCCCCT
Source organism: Longimicrobiales bacterium (assembly GCA_033722275.1). Classification (GTDB taxonomy): domain Bacteria; phylum Gemmatimonadota; class Gemmatimonadetes; order Longimicrobiales; family Gaopeijiaceae; genus UBA2589. Next base: position 1,153 of record JAWVZK010000138.1, read on the forward strand.
CTATCCCCTCGTGCTGGCCGTGCTGTGGACCGTGCTCGACGGGATCGGCCCGGTCACCCTCGCGGCCACGTTCCTGAACTTCGGCCTCCTGGCCGGCGCGGGCGCCCTGTTCGCCCGGGCGCTGGTGGCGTCGGGGACGATGGCCACGGGACCCGCGGTGACGGTGGCCGCCCTGGCCTACGCGTCCGCCGACGTGATGCGCACGGCGCTCCTCACCCTCTCCGAGAGCCTGTTCGTGTTTCTCGTCGCCGCCTCCCTGGCGCTGTGGCCTCGCGTCGAGAAGGGCGATCGGAGGGAGTCGGGTCTCCTCGCCCTGGCTCTCGTGGCCATCGTGGCCACGCGGACGGCGGGGCTGGCCCTCGTCCTGGCCTTCGCCATCGTCCTGATCGGCCGACGTGGCGTGCGCGCGGCCGGTACCACCGTCGGGCCGGCGGTGGCCTTCGCAGGCCTCTGGGGGTGGTGGTCCCGTCGGGCCTCGCAGAGCATCCCGGAGGGGGCTCGGGACCTCCTCGGTCCCTACGGCTCCTGGCTGGCGGAGCAGACGCTGTCGGAGCCCATCGCGTTCCTGGCGGACCTCCCCTCCCACGCTCTGGGTCTACTCGAGCGGGCCACGGCGATGACCTTCCCGGGGGTGACGGGGTTCTGGATCTGGATCCTCGGACTCCTCCTCGTGCCTGTGGCCCTGGTCGGGCTGGCGCGACTCCTCCGGACCTTCCCTCCGCTGGGATGGTTCGGCCTCGTGTACGCGGCGGTCCTCCTCGTCTGGCCGTACCTCGACCGGCGGCTTCTGGTGCCTTGGCATGCGGTCCTTCTGACCGCCCTGGTCCTCGGAGGGCGGCAGGCTTACCGCCGCCTGGACAAGCGCGGCCTGGCACGCGTCGCGACCGGGCTCGCCGCGGTCTGGGTGGTGGCCTACGCTTCGGTGACCGCAGGCCGGATCGCCGCGGGGTGGCCCACGGAGGCCTACCGGGTCCGCTCCGACCGTCTCGCCGCTTCGGTGGAGGCGCTGGGGCGCACGGCCCCCGACGACGCCGTGATCGGCGCCCCCGAGTTCTGGGCGGCGCTCCACCTCCACGGTGGTTGGACCGTGTCTCCCAGCGTCCGCTTCGACCCCCGCAACCTGGACACCGACAGGCCCATGTGGGGGACGGCCGAGGAGCAGCTCCGGCTTTGGCGGACGCTGGGGATCGATCACCTCCTGCTGGAACAGAACGGAGTCCTCCACGGAGCGGCTCTGGATCGCCTGGAGGAGGCGTGTCCCGGCACCGTGGAAGTCCTGGCACGCATGCCCACGTCGATGGTCGTACGCCTGGCTTGGGACGACGGCTGCGATCCCCTCCGAGACGGCGATCGCGTCCGACCCGGCAGTCCTGGCTGAGCGGACCCTCGCGGCTGACCGGGCGATGGCGTCCCACGGGGCGAGCCCTCCTGCCTTCGGGCGCCACCCCCGGGCGCCGGTGGGTCCGTCAGCCGCTCGTCATGATGAAGAGGGGCTTGCCGGCGAAGGTCCGGTAGTTCGGCCGGAGGCGCTCCGTGTTGTAGAACTGATCGACGTCCACGTGCTTCTTCGTGCCCACCACCACCTCGATGGGAACCGAGTCGTACACGCCGTCGCGCACGCACACCAGGAGTCCGGAGCGACCGTCCCCGATGAGGTCCAGGGCCAGGTTCCCGAAGGCCATGGGCACGATGGAATCCAGGGCGTCGGGATCGCCGGACCGGACCAGATATCCGAGGCGCTGACTGGTCGTGTTGATGTGCCGGCCGTCGTTGAACCGCGGGGACCGCTCGCGGATCGCCGCCGCGACCCGGTCGCCGATGCCCCCCAGCTTCTTGTGACCGTACTGATCCGTCTGGCCGTGCTGGAAGATCATCTCGTCCTGACCCGCCATGACGGCGCCCTCGGAAACGAGGACCACCGAGTAGCGACTGGGATTGCGGGCGCGATCCTCCACGAGAAGCCGGGTGAGCCGCTCGATGTCGAAGGCGTGCTCCGGAATCACGCATCGATCGGCCGCGCCTGCCATGGCCGGGACGAGGGCGGTGTATCCCGCGTACCGGCCGAAGACCTCGATGACCAGAATCCGCTCGTGCGACCCCGCCGACGTCCGGAGCCGATGGGTGAGCTCGATGGTCCGCGTCACACAGGTGCTGAAGCCGATGCAGTAATCGGTGCCCGGAACATCGTTGTCCATGGTCTTCGGGACGGCGACGACTCGAGCGCCCTCCTCGTGCAGGCGGTGGGCGTACGAGAGGGTGTCGTCGCCACCGATGGCGATGAGCGTGTCCACGCCCAGGAAGTCCAGATGCTTCAGGACGTCCGGCGTCACGTCGTTGACCTCGTCCTGATAGCGATCGCGAAGGTGCGGGGGCACGTATTCCCGAGGCAGATGGCTGGGTCGGGTCCGGGAGGAGTGGAGGAAGGTCCCGCCCGTCCGTCCGGCTCGCCGCACGACCTCGCCGGTGAGCTCGACGACGGCCTGGGAGTTGTCGGCGTGGGCGTCGGGGACGACGTCCACCAGCCCGCCCCAGCCTCGGCGGATCCCGACGACCCGATAGCCCTCGTTCATGGCCCGGAGCGTGACGGCTCGGATGGCGGGATTCAGCCCCGGGACGTCGCCGCCTCCGGTGAGGATCCCAATGGTTCGGCGTGCACTCATGGCCGGGTCAGCTCCTCCATCCACGCGGCCATGGCCCGGGCGTAGTAGTCGCCCCTGAACACGGTCCAGTCCCGTGCCTCCGGTGGAGGGCGATAAGCCTCTCCCGCCTGGGTCGCCGTGAGACCCTCCTGGAGGGCACGACGGGCTGCCTCCTCGACATGGAGAAGCAGCTCGAGGTACCCCTCCAGGTCCCTCACGTCGGCGACGGGGCCGTGTCCGGGCACGAAGGTCGGGGCGACGCTGGCCAGGAGAAGCGTGACCGCCTGGGTCAGCCGCAGGGGCAGGGCATCCACATAGTTCGGGAACATCTCGTTCCAGACCAGATCGCCGCAGAAGACGACGGCCGGCTCGGTCACCTCCACGGTCACGTCCGAGTCGGTGTGGCCGCGTCGCGGGACCAGGATGAGCGAGCGGTCACCCAGCTCGATCTCCGTGGGCCGGATCGTGTCGAGGGACGTGATCCGGTCCAGAACGGGCCCGGGCACGTTCCCGTTCTTCCGGGTCGCATCGCGCGTGACCGGCGTGGCCAGGATCTCCGCACCGCTGCGTCCGGCGGCTCCGAGCCCCGCCGTGTGATCGGCGTGGTAGTGGGTCACGACGACGTGGGTGGGGCCTCGTCCAGTCAGTCGACGGGCCTGTCCCGCCATCCACTCGAAGCCCTCGTCCGACCCGAAGGCTTCGATGAGGACGACGCCATTCCTACCCTCCACGATGCCGCCATTGCAGAGGGTGGTGCGATCCCGAAGGGGTGTCGAGGTCAGAGCCCACACGCCCTCCGCGATGCGCTCGATCTTCCCCCACGGCTCGGAGGCCACCACGGGGAAGCGCTCCTGGGCTGAAAGGATCTCTCGGGACCACCACGGCGCCCACGCCGCCAACGCCCCGACCTGCAGCGTTCCGGTCGCCCACCGGCGCAGGAAGACACGCCGGCTCAAGGCATCGATATCGTCCACGGAGCCTCCTCCGGTTCGGGCGAAACACGCGCAGAAGCTATTCGGGCCGGGCCGTGCTCGCGAGGCTCCCGTCCGGGACGGACGTGCGCCGCGCCTTCGGAGATGCCACATTTAGCGGTTCGGGCCGCCCGCGGTCCGCTATGTCGGATTCAAGCAGGAGACGCCATGTCCTCGTCCGCCTCGAAGCTCGTCGCATTCTTCTCGCTCGCCCTCCTAGCCGGAGCCCTGGGCGCGCCCGCGCCGGCCGCCGCGCAGGAGGATCTCGACCCCGAGCTCCGGGAGTGGGTGGTCCCCTACGAGGATTCACGCCCCCGCGACCCCTACGTGGCACCGGATGGGCGCGTGTGGTTCGTCGGACAGGCCGGGGCGTACGTCGCCGTCTTCGACCCGGAGACCGAAGCGTTCAAGAAGTACGACACCGATGGCGTGCGACCCCACAACCTCATCGTCGATCCGGAAGGCATCGTCTGGTACGCCGGCAACACGGCGAGCCACATCGGTCGGCTGGACCCGGAGACGGGTGAGATCACGAAGTACATGATGCCCGACGAAGCTGCGCGGGATCCACACACGCTCGTCTTCGACTCACAGGGTGACGTCTGGTTCACCGTGCAGGGTGGCAACTTCATCGGCAAGTTCTGGCCCGAGACGGGCGAGGTGCGCCTCGTGGAGTCCCTGGAGGTGGAAGGGGGTCGTCGCGGTGGCTCCAGTCGTCCCTACGGCATCGTCGTCGACTCCGACGATCGGCCCTGGGTCGCGCTCTTCAACACGAACCACATCGCCACCGTCGATCCGGACACCTTCGAGCTCGAGACGTACGAGCTGCCCTGGGACAACGCTCTTCCGAGACGGATCGCCATCACCTCGGACGACGTGATCTGGTACGGGGACTGGACCCGGGGCACGCTGGGTCGACTGGACCCCGAGACCGGCGAGGTCCGCGAGTATCCGCTGCCCGCCGGCGACGACGCCCGGCCCTACGCGATGCTCGCCGACGACGCCGACCGGATCTGGGTGGTGGAGACCGGGCCCGAGCCGAACCGCTTCGTCGGCTTCGATCCCGATACGGAGGAGATCTTCAGCGTCACCGAGGTACCCAGCGGTGGTGGAACCGTGCGGCACATGTACTTCGACGCCGAGACCAACTCCATCTGGTTCGGCGCCGATACGAACACCATCGGTGTCGCGGAGCTTCCCCCACGGAGGGCAGCCACGAGCCAGTGAGGGCTCGCTTCGTCGGCGGCGTCGCGGCCGTCCTCCTCTCCGCGGCGATAGCCCCCTCCGGCGCTTCGGAGGGGTCTGACGTCCCGTTGGTCTCGCCGGCTTCCACCGGGGCCGTCCCGGCCCACCCCTTGGTGGGGCGCTCCGCCGCCCCGACCCGTGGGGTGGTGGGCCTCTCGGTGGCCCCGGTCTCCGCCGTGGCGGGGCTTCGCGCGAACCGGCCCATGGCCGAGGGCCCTCCGGCGGGATTCACCGGAGGGTTCGGCGAGGCCTCCTGTCTGTTCTGCCACACGGGAAACGACGCCAACGCCTTCGGTGGTGAGGTACGGATCGAGGGCCTTCCCCATGCATACGAGCCCGGGAAGGAGTACCTGCTGACGGTGGTCCTGCGAGCCGACGAGACGTCGACCGCCGGGTTCCAGATGAGCGCCCGCTTCGCCGAAGGGCCGAATCGGGGCGCCGATGCGGGCGTGCTGGCACCCATGGACGCGCGCACCGCTCGAACGGACAGCGCCGGCGTGGCGTACCTCCATCAGTCGCCCGAGGGATCCAGGGCTCCGGATCCCTCGGGCTCGAGTTGGACGGTGGCCTGGTCGGCGCCCGGCTCATCCCGACCCGTGGCGCTCCACGTCGCGGCGAACTCGGGGAACGGGGACGAGTCGCCCCTGGGAGACCTGGTCTACACGACCGAGCGGATCGTCCCGGGCCACGACCGCTGAGCGCACCCCTGGCGCCACGCGCCGCGCCGTCCCAACCTCCGGCGCTTCCCGGACCGCCAACCGAGCCTCTCCGCCGATGAGACACCCTGTGTCAAGCTCCGGTGATTCAAGCGGCAGCGGAAGCTGGTTCATCAGGGTTCAGGAAGGGCAGAGCCCTTGCATGTTTGGTGATGTCGTAGGGGGTATGGTTGTGCCAGCAGGAGTAGAGGACGCGGAGCCAAGAGCGGGCGAGGATGCGGATGGCGTGGGGGTGATCGCAGCCTCGTTGGCGAGCGTTGCGGTAGACGGCGAAGGCCCAGGGATGGCCATGGCGGGAGTTGTCGGCCCAGGTGGTGAGGGCTCGGCGCAGTCGCTTGTTGCAGGCGAAGCGGAAGGAGACGCCGCGATGTTTGCCGGAGCTGTAGGTGAGGGGAGGGACGCCGGCTTCGGCAGCGAGCTGGTCGAGGGTGGGGAAGCGGAGGCGATCGTCGCCGAGCTCTGCGAGGATCTGAGCGGCGTTGATGGTGCCGGTGCGTGGGAAGGACTGGAGGAGCTCACCGTCGGGATGCTGGGCGAGCTGAGCAGCGATGAGGCCATCGAGCTTGCGGATCTCGGCGACGAGCGATCGCAGCGCAGCGACGAGATCGTCGCGCGTGCGGACCGCAGCCCGCAGTGCCTTGGTCTGATCCGACGGCATCCGCAACGGGTGGAAGCGGTGGCCGTCGGTGCGCAGGATGTCGGCCAGGATGTAGGCGTCACCCGGATCGCTCTTGCCGAGCGCGGCGCTGTAGCGAGGGCGGGTGGCCTTGAGCGCGTTGGGGTGGATGGGCACGACGTAGAAGCCAGCGTCGACAAGGGTATCGACGAGCAGCCCCGACGGTCGTTCGATGGCGATCGGCAGCGCTGTCGGCTCACCCAGGCGCTCGAAGCACCGGATCAACTCGGCCAGGCCCTCGGCCGTGTGAGCGATGACGCAGCTCTTCTTGACGGTGCCGTCGTCGTCGACGACGCAGACGTCATGCTTGGCACTGGCCCAGTCGATGCCGACGAAGGAGCGTGGAGATCCTTCCATGCTGCACCTCCGTGTGCAAAGGACGTGTTCCTCCGCTCCGGCGTGGGAAGGACCTGCCGAGGGCTCACGAACAGGCGCTCCAGGCTTCAGGTGGCTGGGCGCGACACCCTGTCGTCGGTTGGGGCCTTCCGCGCCGGACGGAGGAGCTGGTCTCATCGGGGCCGTCACGCGGCAAGCGACCTTGGCTCTCTCCGCCCGGACGCCGAGGCACTCCTGAACCCGGTCAACCTACCGCGCTCACCACGGAAGGTGGTCTAGTGAGCGACGCTCCCGCCCTCCGCCTGCCTCATCCGCTGGCCCTCCTCACCGGATGCGTCCTCATCGCCGCTGCCGCGAGCTACGTCCTGCCCGCGGGTGAGTTCGAGCGCCGCGCGGACCCGACCACGGGCCGGACGCTGGTGATCCCGGGCACCTACGAGCGCGTGGAGCCGGCTCCGGTGGATCTCTTCGATGCCATGGTGGCGCTCCCCCGGGGGATGGCGGAGGCAGGGAGCGTGATCTTCCTGGTGTTCCTCATCGGAGGGGCGTTCACGGTCGTGGACGAGACCGGCACGCTGCGACGGGCGATCCCCTCCCTGATCCGGGCCCTCCGCGGACGGGATCTCCTGGTGGTACCGGTGGTCTCCCTCTTCTTCGCCATGGGTGGCGTCGTCCAGAACATGCAGGAGGAGATCATCCCCCTCATCCCCGTGCTGATGATCCTCGTGGCGAGGATGGGCTTCACCCCCGTGGTGGCGGTGGCCATGAGCGCCGGGGCCGCGTTCGTAGGCTCGGCCTTCAGCCCCATCAACCCCTTCCAGGTCCAGATCGCGCAGCAGGCGGCCGAGGTGGAGGTGCTGTCGGGAGCCTTCTTCCGCATCGTCTTCCTCGTCTTCGCCCTCGCCGTGTGGATCGGAGCCACGGTGCGGTATGCGCGGGCGACCCGGGGGGCGGCTCAGGGGACGATGACGGAGGAGCGGCTGGGCCCCTCCATGAGTCCCCGGGACCAACTGGTCCTCGGCCTGGTGGCCTTGACCTTCGTGTTCATGGTCGTGGGCATCCAGCGTTGGGGCTGGAGCTTCGACGAGATGTCGGCGGCCTTCTTCATCATGGGTGTGGTCGTGGGCTTCGTGGCACGGATGGGCGTCAACGGAACAGCCCGGGCGTACGCCAAGGGGTTCCGGGAGATGGCGTACGCAGCCCTCCTCATCGGCTTCGCCCGAGCCATCTCCACGGTGCTTCGGGACGGCCGGATCATCGATACGATCGTGGCCGGGATGTTCGCTCCCCTGGAGGATCTGCCTCGACTGGCCTCGGCGCTGGGAATGGTGGTGGGCCAGGCCCTGATCCACGTCCCCGTCCCCAGCGTCAGCGGGCAGGCCGTCCTCACCATGCCCATCCTGGTGCCGCTGGCGGATCTCCTGGGCCTCTCCCGCCAGGTCATCGTGCTCGCATACCAGTACGG
>JAWVZK010000139.1:0-9167 GCA_033722275.1 Longimicrobiales bacterium
CCGCGTAGGCGAGCATGGCCGCCAGCGTCGCGTTGTTGCGGAGATCGGCGAAGACGATCTTGTCGAAGGTGTCCAGGTTCGTGTGCCAGGTGTACTGACGGTAGTCGGGATAGTTGGACTGGAGACGGAACCCGGGTGCCGGCTTGCAGATGAACGACATGTGATCGCTCCCGCCCCGCTCGGGCATCCCCGGCACGTCCAGGATGATGTGATCGGTGATCTGCCGTGGGATGAGGGAGAACCAACGACCGAAGTGCTCACCCGCTCCAATGAAGCCCTGCATCCGGATGTAGTCGATGCGCCAGGTGCCGTTGTCCTGGTTGAAGGCCGCCTGGAGACCGTCCACGACCTCCGGGTTGTCCGCTGCGAAGGCCGTGGATCCGATGAGGCCCTGCTCCTCTCCGCCCCAGTGCCCCACGACGATGGTCCGTCGCGGGTTGGGATACGTCTCGGCGAGGATCCGCATGGCCTCCAGCATCATGATGGTCCCGGTGCCGTTGTCGGTGGCACCGGACGCGCCGTCCCAGGAGTCGAGGTGGGCGCTGAGCACAACGTACTCGTCGGGGAGCTCGGTACCGGGGATGGTGCCGACGAGGTTGAAGGCCGGCACCTCGCCCAGCCACTCGGCCCGGACGTCGAAACGGACGCGGGGGCCCTGATCGTTCCGGGCCAGCCGGGCGATGAGTCCGTAGTCCTCGCAGCTCAGGTGGATGGACGGGATCTCGTCGGTGTCGGCGTCGAAGATCTTGTCGGCCCCCCAACCGCGGGACCATCGCGCCGTGAAGAGCGCCACGGCTCCCGCGTCCTCGAGCTGCTCCTCCAGGTCGCTACCGGCGTAACGGAGGGACTGGTTCCACGCAGCCAGGTCGGTGGCACGGCGCTGGTTCAGCTCCCGTCGCGACTCCTCGGTGGCCAGCGCCTCCCAAGACTCGGGCGCCCTGCAGGTGGGCTCGGGGAAGGAGACCGCCACGGCCTTGCCCTCCACCGACGGGAGCCAGCGCTGGAATGCCCCGGCGCTCTCGAAGGTCGGGAGGAGCACGACGTCGGCCTCCACCGGACCGTCCGACCCCGGGCTCCATGCCATCATCATGCCCGAAAGTGTCCGGACCCGGGGCTCGATGAGGTCGATGTGCGACGGCCCGCGACGCCATCCCCGCCACGTGCCGTAGACCTGCTTCTCGGCCTCGATGCCCCACGATTCGTACAGCTCGATGAGCCAGTCCCCCGCCTCGTCGTACGCCGGGGAGCCCATGAGTCGGGGACCGATGGAGTCGAGGAGGGACTGGGCCAGGTCGTAGACCTGTGAGCCCTCACCCATCCCTTCCTCCCACATCCGCTGGATGACCGGATCGTCGGTGGGGAAGGTCTGGGCGTGGAGCCCGTCGGCGCCGCCGATGGCGGCCAGCGCCAGGAGCGCGAGGAATGTCTTCTTCATGGGGGAAGTCTCTCGTTGAATCATCCCGGTTCACGGATCAGTATCAACATAGCCATCCGGAGGGGTGTCGACCTCGATGCCCACCTGCATGCCCCAAAGGAGATCCCCATGCCCCGATGCCTCGTCCTCGTCGTCGCGATCCTCGCCGCCCTGCCGTCCGCCGTCTCGGCCCAGGACGGGGAGATGAAGGACATGAGCACGTTCCCCCGCCCCATCGAGATGGCCGACAACGTCTGGATCGAGGAGCTGACCATGCTCGAGGTCCGGGACCTTCTGGCCGACGGATGGCGCACGGCCCTCATCCTCACCGGAGGCATCGAGGAGAACGGCCCCTACCTGACCACCGGGAAGCACAACCACGTGCTGAAGGTCATGGGCGAGTCCATCGCCCGGAGCTTCGGTGAGACGCTGGTGGCGCCCATCGTCACCATCGAGCCGGGCAACCCCGAGCGCGCCACCACCCCCGGCGGCATCCGGTACTCCCAGGAGACGTACCGCGCGGTGCTCCGTGACTACGCCGTGAGTCTGAAGGCCCAGGGCTTCGACCAGATCTTCCTCATGGGCGACAGCGGAGGCAACCAGCGTGGGATGGCCGCCGTCGCCGAGGAGCTCCAGGAGGAGTGGGCGGGCGAGGACGTGGTCGTCGCCCACATCTCCGAGTTCTACAACTACGACGACGTCCTCGCCTTCCAGCGAGACGTCCTGGGCATCGACGAGGACCCCCGTCTGGAAGGGCTCCACGACGACTACTACATCACGACCATCATCATGAACGACGACCCCGAGTACGTCCGATTCCAGCAGCGGGTGGACGCGGGGAAGGCGTCCATCAACGGCATCAGCATCGTGCCCATGGAAGAGGCGCTGGAGCACGGACGCCGGATCATCGAGTTCCGCACCGAAGCCACCGTGGAGGCGATGCGGGAGGCCATCGAGGAGCAGCGGGGACGCTAGACCCGAGCGGGCAAGCCCCGAGCAACGCCGCCGGGGTGGATGCAGCGGCCGCCGAATGCCGACCGCCCCCCGCGTCCGACCTCCAGACTAAAACGAGAAGAGCTTCGTCACCTTCAGCGTGATCCGTCGATCCAGGACCGAGCGACCGTCACCGCCGAGCACCGGTGATCCGTCGGTGCTCCGTCGCTCGGAGTACACCAGGAAGACGTCGCTCAGCGGCGCATGGATGTAGTTGAGGCGGACGTTGGTCACCACCTCCTCGGTGGCATCGTTGTACTGGACCCACGCGCCGGCGAGGAGGCGCGTGGACCAGGCGAAGTCCACCCGACTGCTGAAGACGTCGGCGGTGAAGGTCTCGCCGGTGAGGTCGATGACGTTGTGGTCCGCTCCGACGTCGAAGCCGATGCGACGATGGGGACGCCATACCACGTTGCCTCCGATTGAGCGCCGCTCTCCCTGGAAGTATCCTCCCCCGCTCATCCGGATCTGGCCCGAGAGGGCGCGCGCGGCGTTGGAGGCGTAGGAGACCGAGCCCTCCCGGAAGCCGTAGCTGCCGGCGGGGACGAAGCCTCCGGTGAGGTCGAAGCCCGTCTCGAGCCACTCGTACCGGTCGGTGCCCCGCACGCTGAGCATGCCGCCGTCCAGGAAGGCCACGTCCAGGGCGCCGACCAGGTTCCGCGTCTCGATGCTCCCGTCCAGGTCGGTGTAGTACTCGACCTCGACGTACGGGTTGATCTCGTTGACGCCGGGAAGACCCGACCGGGGATGGATGCCCACCGTTCCATAGTAGTGCCGCACCGAGCCCCGCCGGATGAAGCCCACGTCGGGATTGAAGGCGTCACCGAAGGAGCGGTACAGGGCGGACACGTCCCAGAAGGCGTCGCGCCACGCCGCCGACAGGCGCATGGCCCGGTTGTCACCGGACACGCCGGGCTCGTGGGTCTGGGCCCAGTACGAGTGCAGCACCAGGTAGTCGAAGAGGTAGGCGTTGGCGTCGACGCCCCAGCTCCGGTTGTAGCTCGAGGGCCCTTCGGTGGCCTGCCGGTTGATGAAGATGCCCCCCACGTCGAGCGCGCCGAAGAGGGAGCGGCGTGCCCGTGCCACCGTGAAGTTCTCGGGCGGCAGGGCGGTGGTCTCCTCCGTCTGCATGTTCAGCAGCCCGAGCTGGAACCCCCCCGCTCGCCCGGTGAGGCGCCCGCCACCGACGATGGGGACGGGCCGCCCCTGATCCAGGCCGATGCGCCGGGAGTGGAAGAGGGTGAAGTCCCGGGGTGAAGCGCCCAGTCGGTAGTTCCGCTCCTGCAGGTCACCGAACTGGTACGTCCCCGAGTTCTCGATGAAGAACTCCCGCTTCTCGGGGAAGAAGAGGCCGAATCGGGTGAGGTTGACCTGCTCCTGGTCGGCCTCCACCTGGGAGAAGTCCGTCCTCCACGTCAGGTCCGCCGTCATCCGAGGCGTCACGCCCCACTTCACGTCCACGCCCCCGTCCCAGCTCCGCCCCCGATCGGCCTCCAGGGCAAGCGATCCCGATACGTCGGCACCCAACGCGTACGGCTTCACCGTGACGTTCCGGCTCCCCTGGAGCCGGGGCAGGCCCAAGAGCGTACCCGCCTCGTCCATCTTGTGGACCCGGGTCCGACGGGCGACCGGGGCCCAGAGCGAGTCCTCGTTCTTCCGCCGGACCCGACGCACGAAGTTGACGCCCCACTCCTGGACCGGGCGGCTGGGATCGAATCGCAGGGTGGAGAACGGGATGCCCATCTCCACGCTCCACCCGTCGGGTCCGCGGGCGGTTTCCACGTGCATCACGCCCTCCCACTCGGTGTTGCTGGTACGGGAGTTGTCGTACGCCTGGGCGTCACGGACCGCGCCGTTGGCGTTGACCATGATGTAGTAGGCGTTCCGTCGATCGAGGAAGGTGTCCAGCGACAGGCCGAAGACGTCCTCGTTGGGGCTGTAGAAGTCCTGGACCATCTGCTGGGCGATGACGGCGTCGGGCTCGCTGTCGTACAGCGTGGCGCCGATGTAGAGCGTCTCATCGTCGTAGAGGATCCGGACCTCGGTCCGCTCGGTGGCCGGGTACCCGGTGTCGGGCGTGGACTGGACAAAGTCGGTGGCGGGCCGTGCGTCGGCCCACGCCGCCTCGTCCAGCTCCCCGTCCACCTCGATGGCTCCCGCGGCGCGGACGGCGGTGAGGGTGGGTCGTGGCGCCGCCTCCGGGTCGATGGGCCAGTCACGGCGGCCCTCGGCCACCGGATCCGCGCCGTTATTCGGGTCCGCCTGGGCGGTCACGGGAACGGAGGAGAGAGCGAGGAGCCCCGCCACGGCGAGGAGTTGTCGGGCGCTGGGATGCATGGGCGAAGGGCGCGGCGGGACAGGCGGCTGCGCCGGAGTGGCGATACGGAAGGAGTGCTCGCCCAAGCAGACCCGCGAGCCCGACGGAGGGTTGAAACCGGGACGGGACGTAATCAGTAGGGGTCCATACCGGTATGGAACGATATCGATTCCCGGAGCACACCACGGACATGACCGACGACACCACACCGAGCGCCATGAAGCGACACTGGTTCCACATCCTGGTGGCGCTGGCCGACGAGGCGCGGCACGGCTACGCCATCCGCGAGGACGTCCGGCAACGCACCGACGGCGCCGTGGAGCTCTATCCGGCGACGCTCTATGGCTCCATCCGTGACCTGACCGAGGGAGGCCTCATCGAGCCGCTGGAGGGCGAGGACGACCCCGACGACGATCAGAGGCGCCGCTACTACCGTCTCACACAGGCCGGTCGCGAGGCGCTCCGCAAAGAGGTGGCCCGCCTCCAGGGGATCCTGGACGACGCCCGCCGCACGCGCGCCCTCGGCAGCGCCTGAGCCCGACCGTGTCCGCCACCCCACGCCCGCCCATGATCCGCGCAGGGCTCGCCGTCTACGGACTGCTCCTGCGCGCCATGCCCACGGGATTCCGCAAGGAGTTCGGCACGACGGCACGGGCGGACCTGGGCCGGATGCTGGACCGGGCGGCGACGACGGACGAGGAGCACGTGCCCGTCGTCGCGGCGAAAGCCTGTTGGGACCTGATGAGCCGATTGCCCGCCGAGTGGTGGGCCCATGCGCGGCGACCACGCCGCTTCGACGCTGGACGAAGAGAACATCTCGAACTGGGACGATGGGAGAGGATGATGAACTGGATGAAGGAGATGAGACTCGCGGCCCGCACGCTGGCCAGGAAGCCGGGCTTCACCGTCGTCAGCGTGCTGACGCTGGCGCTGGGCATCGGGGCCAACGTGGCGATCTTCGCCATCGTCAACGCGGTGCTCCTGGAGCCTCTGCAGTTCGAGGAGTCGGAGAAGATCGTGGAGGTCCGGCACCACGCGCCCGGGCTCGGCTTCGACGACCTCCAGAACTCGGCGGGGACCCTCGCGTTCTGGCGGGAGAACGCCGACTTCTACGAGGTGATGGCCGCGTTCCAACAGCGGTGGGCCAACCTGACCGGCTCCGACGAGGCCGCGCGGGTGTCTGTGATCGGCGCCACGCCCGAGATCTTCCAGGTCCTTCGGACCCAGCCCATGATGGGGCGGCCGTTCAACGAGGGGGACGTGCTGCCCGACCAGCCCACCGTCGCCCTCCTGGCCTACGACAGCTGGCGGTCCCGCTTCGGGAGCGACCCCGGCATCGTCGGAAGCACCATCCGACTCGACGGAAGGCCCATGGAGGTCATCGGCGTCATGCCCGAGAGCTTCGCCTTCCCCGACGACGATGCCGAGATCTTCGCGCCCCGCTACGTCGACCCCGACGGTCCCTTCGGCACCTTCGGCCTGGGCGTCGTCGCCCGCCTCCAGCCGGACGTGACGGTGGACGCGGCCCAGCGGCGAAGCGACGAGATGATGACGCGCCTGCCCGAGTTCTTCCCGGACCTCCAGGCCGAGTTCCTCGAGCGGGCCGGCTTCACGGTCAGCGTCGGGACCCTCAGGGACCGGATGGTCGCCGACGTGGAGGCCATCCTCTGGATCCTCCTCGGTACCGTCGTGTTCGTGCTCCTCATCGCCGCGGCGAACGTGGCCAACCTCTTCCTGGTCCGCGCCGAGTCGCGGCAGAAGGAGATGGCCGTCCGCGCGGCCATGGGCGCGGGCCGCCGAGGCGTGGCCACCAGCTTCCTCAGCGAGAGCCTGCTCCTCGGCCTGGCCGGGGGAGCGGCCGGCATCCTGGTGGCGCGAGCCGGCATCCCCCTGCTCCTCTCGCTTGGCGAGGTCCCTCGGGCGGCGAACGTCTCCCTGGACGGCTCGGTCCTGGCGCTGGCCGGGCTCCTCTCGGTGGGCGTGGGTATCGTCTTCGGGGCCTTCCCCATGACCCGGTACGCCGGCGACCGCCTCGCCGGGATCCTCCGGGACGGCAGCCGGGGCAGCACGGCGGGTCGCGAGCGGCACCGTGCCCGCAACGTACTGGTCGCCACCCAGCTCGCCATGGCGCTGGTCCTCCTTGTGGGCTCCGGACTCATGCTCCGCAGCTTCGCCCAGCTCCGCGCGGTGGAGCTGGGCTTCGAGCCCGAAGGCGTGCTCGCGGTGGGCATGAACCGGACCTCGGGGGAGGACCCCATGGTGGCGGCCCGCTTCTTCCAGGACGCCGCGGACCGGCTCGCCTCGCTCCCTGGCGTCGCCCAGGTGGGCATCGCCACCGGCATCCCCCTCGCCGGCGGGAACGTCAACGGCGGCTCGTTCTACATCGAGTCCCGCCCTCGCCAGGACGAAAGCAACGAGCTTCCCCCCACGGCCATGTACCGCGCCGTCGGCTCCGACTACTTCACGTCCATCGGCATGGAGCTGCTGGAGGGGCGGGCCATGGAGCGCGCCGACTGGGAGGAGCAGCGGGCCGTGGTGTGGGTGAACGAGACCTTCGCCCGCACGCACCTGGGCGGCACGGCTCTCGGTGAGCGCATCGCCTGGAACGTCGGCGAGGACCAGCCCCAGGACAGCACGCGGTGGGCCGAGGTGGTGGGCGTCGTGGCGGACGTCCGGGAGTTCGGCCTCGACAACGACGACCGGCGCCCCAACGCCTACTTCCCGCTGGTTCCCGGCGGAGGCGCCGCCATCGAGCTCCAGAGCGCGTGGCTCACCGTCTCCATGGCCCCCGGCCAGGACCCGGCTTCCGTGGCCCCGGCGGCCAGGACCGAGCTCCGGGCCCTGGACCCGACCATGCCCGTCAGCACCGTCGAGACCATGGAGCAGGTCGTCGCGACGGAGATGGAGGCAGTCTCCGCGACGATGATCATCCTGGCCATCGCCACCGGCATGGCGCTCTTCCTCGGCGCCATCGGGTTGGCGGGCGTGATCTCCTACGTCATGGGGCAGCGGATCCGTGAGATCGGCGTCCGCGTGGCCCTCGGTGCCACACGGGGCGACGTGACCCGCATGATCCTCCGCCAGTCCCTCACCGTGACCGTGGTCGGCATGCTCGTGGGGCTGGGCGGTGCCTTCGGGCTCACACGCCTCATGGGCGCGCTCCTCTTCGAGGTGTCGGCCACCGACCCACTCACCTTCGCCGTCGCTCCGGTGGTTCTCGTCGCGGTGAGCCTCCTGGCCACCTGGCTCCCCGTCCGCCGGGCCACGCGGGTGGATCCGACGGTGGCGCTCCGGGCCGAATAGACGGATGGGGGTTGTGACCCGGCTGGCCACCGGGTTGCAACTCGAATCCTGTTCGTCCCGTCCAACGTAGTGCTCGCCGACAGGGCTCCTGTGAGACGGGAGCCCGGAGACGGTCACGAGGAGGACCGTCGCCAGGGGCATCCACATTCGTGATGGGACAGGGACGATGATCCGGGGATTGAGGTACGCCTTCCGCACGCTGTCGAAGACGCCGTTCGTCACAGGGGTGGCGATCCTCTCGCTGGCGCTGGGCATCGGGGCCAACACGGCCATCTTCTCCATCTTCGACCAGATGCTCCTGCAGGCCCTCCCCGTGGAGGAGCCCGACGAGCTGGTCAACCTCTCGGCGCCGGGCCCGAATCCGGGCTCCCAGTCGTGCAACCAGGCGGGGAGCTGTCAGGAGGTGTGGAGCTACCCCATGTTCCGTGATCTTCAGCGGGAGCAGGGCAGCTTCACCGACATCGCGGCCCACCGCCTCTTCGCCGCCAACCTCGCCCAGTCGGGCCAGACCACGAACGGGCAGGGTCTCTTCGTGTCGGGATCGTACTTCCCGGTCCTCGGCGTCCAGCCGACCCTGGGGCGGCTCCTGGGGCCGGGGGACGACGAGCGTATCGGCGAGCATTTCGTCGCCGTCCTCGACTACGAGTACTGGGAGAATCAGCTCGGCGGGGACCGCTCGGTCCTGAACCAGACCATCATCGTCAACGGCCAGCCCATGACGGTGGTGGGTGTCGCCCCCCGCGGCTTCGACGGTACCACCCTGGGCACCGATCCCGACGTATACGCGCCCATCACGATGCGCGGTCAGCTGAACCCCCTCTTCGACGGCTTCGACAACCGCCGTAGCTACTGGATGTACCTGTTCGCCCGACTGCGGCCCGGCGTCACCGCCGAGCAGGCCGCTTCGGAGATCAACGGCATCTACTCGCCCATCATCCAGGAGGTCGAGGTCCCGCTGCAGGGCTCCATGACCGAGCAGACCATGGAGCGGTTCCGGAACAAGCAGGTGGTCCTCGAGCCCGGCTTCCAGGGACAGAGCTCCATCCATGACGAAGCCAGGATCCCCCTCCGGCTCCTTCTCGGCATCACCGCCGTCGTGCTCCTTATCGCGTGCGCCAACATCGCCAACCTCCTCCTGGC
>JAWVZK010000140.1:0-9154 GCA_033722275.1 Longimicrobiales bacterium
CCTCGATCTGGCGAGAGTCGCCGACTCCCTGGACGCCATGGGAGCCGAGGACGTGAGCATCCTGTACGAGGGTTGGCGTCTCAGCGGCCTGGCCGATCTCGGGTATCCGGTCTGGCTGCAGATCGAGCAGCGGGACGGCTCGCCGGGCGAGGGTCTCAGGATCGGGGTCGCGGAAATCGAGCCCCAGCCCTATCAGGAGCTCCTCGCCCAGGGCAGACGGTCGGGCGGTGCCCGCCTCGCCCAACTCGATCGGGACGACGCCCGCTACATCCTCACGGCGGAGCTCTCCGGCGACCGGATGATGGGTGCGGTGGCTCCTCCCTTCCCGGAGACCTCGGGACGCTCCGCCATGGGCACGCTGTTGAAGGGGGTGCGGGACGCCGACCTGGAGGCCCTCTCGGTCCTCCGACTTCCCGACGACGAGGCGGCGCCCGTCGGCGGTGTGGAATTGGTCCGGACCCGCGAGGGCTGGAGGGCCCAGGTGGGGCTGCGCTTCTCCAACGGGCCCCAGTACGTGGCCCACTACTCGTTGGAGCTTCCCGGGGTCACCCTGGCGGTGGCGCGGGCGACGCTCCTCACCGGCGCGAATCTCCTGGTCCTCCTGACCTTCTGGCTCCTGGGCAGGGCTCTCTCGGGCGACGTCGGCGGGCGGCGTCCTCGGTTCCCCGCCTTCGCCATCTCCTTCCGGGCCCGGGTGACGCTGGCGCTGTTCGGCTTCTTCGCCCTGGCCAACGCCCTCTTCGGCACGGTGGCCTACCGCACGCTGGCCCAGGCGTCCCATCGCTCCGCCGAGGTCATCGCGGAGCGGGTCGTCGAGGATGCCGCCAACTGGTATCAGGCCGTGGGCGGCCAGATGGAGCGGCTGGCGAACCAGGTGGGTGCGGAACTGCTGGAGTACCGCGATGGAGAGCTGTGGGAAGGCTCCCTGGAGGAGCTCGTGGACCTGGGCCTGTACGAGGGTTGGGTGCCGCCGGAGGTGCAGCGCGCGTTGGCGAATCAGGAGGCGGTGCAGGAGATCACCGAGACGACGGTGGGGCGGTGGGAGTACGTGACGGCCTACAGGCGCCTTCCCGACGGCGACGTCCTGGCCGCCCAGGTGCCTCTACAGGAGGGGACCAGCGCCCTGCAGACGACGGACCTCCTGGAGCTCCTCGCCTTCGTCGTCCTCCTCGGTGCCGGCCTGTCCCTCGCCCTGGCCATGATCGCCGGGCGCGCGCTCACACGACCCATCCGTGCGCTCCAGCTGGCCTCGGAACGCGTCGGATCCGGCGATCTGGCCCTCCGGCTCCCCGCGGACCGGAGCGACGAGTTCGGCGCGGTCTTCCGGGCCTTCAACCGCATGGTGGGCCGGGTCCGACGGGCACGACGACAGCTGCTGCGGACGACCCGGAGGACCCAGCTCATCATGGACGAGGCCGCGATGGGGATGGTGGCCCTGGATCCGGGCGGGCGCGTCACCCTCGTGAACCCCCGCGCCGAGGAGCTGCTCGACACGGAGGTGGCTGTGGGAGAGCCGCTCCCGGACGAGGGCGAGCTGGGCCAGGCGCTCACCGGGTGGCTCGCGGGCTACCTGAAGCGGAACGCCGAAGAGGCCAACAACGACTTCCAGGTGGGAAAGCAGCGGATCCGGGTGCGAGCTCGGCGACTGGGCAGCTTCGGCAACCGGCGTGGCGTGGTGGTCGCGCTGGACGACGTCACCGACGAGCTGCGCGCCGAGCGAGTCCTGGCCTGGGGCGAGATGGCGAGACAGGTGGCCCACGAGGTCAAGAACCCCTTGACCCCCATCAAGCTGAGCATCCAGCACGTCAAGCGCGCGTGGACCGACGACCACCCCGATTTCGAGGGAATCCTGCAGCGAAATGCCGATGCCATGCTGGCGGAGATCGATCGCCTGGCCGAGATCGCCCAGTCGTTCTCCCGCTTCGGGGCTCCGGGCTCCCAGGACGCACCGATGGAGGCGGTCTTCGTCGGCGACGTCGTGGACGAGGTGATGGCGCTCTACGGCGGCTCGGCGGCCCGGATCCGCTTCGAGGCCGACGTGGAGCGACGGCTTCCCCCGGTTCTGGCGAGAACCACCGAGCTGAAGGAGGTCCTGGTCAATCTTCTGGAGAACGCGCGTCTCGCCGGCCGGGACGGGACGCGGGTGTGGATCCAGGCGCGGCGGAGCCCACGAGATCCGGAGACGGTGGTCCTCTCCGTGCACGACGACGGGGCTGGGATCCCCCCCGACGTCCTCCCAAGGGTCTTCGAGCCACAGTTCAGCACGCGCTCGAAGGGGACCGGGTTGGGGCTCGCCATCGTTCAGAGGGTGGTGCGAGCCTGGGGAGGCAGCGTCGCGGTGGAGAGCGAGGTCGGCGAGGGAACGACGGTCTCGGTGCGTCTCCAGGTGTGGGATGACGCCGAGGAGGAGGGAGGGCATCCGACGTCGTGAACGAATTCTTTTTTCTATCGTGGCGAGTTTCATATGTTTGAAGGGTGCGGCATGGCCGCGTGGCCCTAAGACGGTCTCTTCATCCCCCCGACGCGATGCACGGAACCTCCTCCGCAGCGCCGACTCAGGAGCTCGAGCCCACGAAGGACCGAACCGAGGCTCCCCGTCCCACCGAAGGGCTCGGTGGTACGTCCGTGACCTCCCCGGAGATCGTGGCTTGGCTCGTGGAGTGCGGGCCTCAGCTCGCCGACCATTGGGTCCACGAGCTCCGGGCCCGGGACGTCGGACAGGGCAACGGGATCGCGAAGGTTCTGGAGGACTTCGCCAAACAGCTCGTCGGCATGCTGCCGCTCACCATCGGTCCGTACCGCGAGCAGATCCGGCCTCTGTGGGACCGGGCCGCGGTCCTCTACGGAGCCGTGGCCGCCAAGCGGGGTCTGGCCGCCGGCGAGGCCATCGAGGAGCTGCACGTGCTTCGGGAGCTCGTCATCCGGGAGCTGTACCGCAACCCGCCCGGCAACTGCTCGGCGCCCCTCTCCCTCCGGGAGTTCCTGCGCCTCAGCCGCTCCCTGGACAGAGCGGTCACGCATGCCAGCGTGGGGCATACCGACGCCCTCTTCTTCGAGTTCTTCGAAGGGGACGGCGGCGAGGCCGCCGTGCTCGCCGGGGACGACGTGGCGGGCGAGACGGAGAGCCAGCTCGACGAGATCCGGGGCGAGGTGGGCGAGATCGTCCGGCACGGTCCCCAGCGCACGGACGGGGGAGCGACGGAAAACTGACTCGGCACGACCCTGGAGACCTGCCGCCACAGGAGCTCCGCCGTCTGGGACGGGAGACGGTCGACTGGATCGCCGACTATCTCGAGCATCTCCGGGACCTTCCGGTCTTTCCCCGGATCGAGCCGGGTGAGATCCGGGACGCGCTCCCGGCCGAGCCCCCGGAGCACGGCGAGCCCATGGAGTCCATCCTCGCGGACTTCCGGGATATCGTCGTCCCCGGGCTGAACCACTGGAATCATCCCGCCTTCTTCGGCTACATCTCCATCACCGCCTCGGGGCCGGGGATCCTGGGCGAGATGCTCGCCGCCGCCCTCAACGTGAACGCCATGGTCTGGCGGAGCTCACCGGCGGCGACCGAGCTGGAGGAGGTGGCCACCGACTGGCTTCGTCGGCTGCTGGGTCTCCCGGAGGGTTTCGAGGGCGTCATCAACGACACGGCGTCGTCGTCGACCCTCTACGCCCTGGCGGCGGCGCGGCGAGCCGCGTACCACGAAGCCCATGAGAGGGGACTCTTCGGTCTGCCGCCGGGGCGGGTCTACGCGTCGGACCAGGCGCACTCCTCCATCGAGAAGGCCGTCCTGACCCTCGGGCTGGGACGGAGCGGGTATCGGGCGGTGTCCTCCGACGACGTCTTCCGTCTGGACCCGGCGGCGCTGGAGCAGGCCATGGACGAGGACAGAGCCGCGGGGATCCGGCCGGTGGCCGTGGTCGCCACCCTGGGCACCACCTCCACGGCATCCCTGGACCCGGTAGCGGAGATCGGCGCCATCGCCCGGCGGCACGGCGCGTGGCTCCACGTGGACGCGGCGTACGGCGGGCCCGTGGCCATCGTCCCCGAGATGGCCCACCACTTCTCCGGCTGGGAGGAGGCGGACTCGGTGGTGGTGAACCCGCACAAGTGGCTCTTCACTCCCATCGACTGCTCGGTCCTCTACTGCCGGAGACCCCGGGAGCTGATCCGGGCCTTCTCCATCGTCCCCGAGTACCTCTCGAGCCCGGAAACCGGGTCGGCGCGGAATCTCATGGACTACGGCGTCTCCCTGGGCCGGCGCTTCCGCTCCCTCAAACTCTGGTTCGTCCTCCGCTACTTCGGCAGGCGCGGGATCGTCGCCGCCCTCCGACGGCACCTGGAGCTCACCCGCGACTTCGCGCGCTGGGTGGAGGCCGAGCCGGATTGGGACGTACTGGCGCCGGCGCATCTGGGCACCGTGGCGTTCCGGTACGCCCCCGGCTGGGAGGACGCTGCCGCGGAAGACGCGGCGAACCGGCGGATCCTGGATCGGGTCAACGCTTCCGGGGACGCGTTCCTCACCCACACTTCGCTGCACGAACGTACCGTTCTGCGGGTCTCCATAGGCAATCTGAAGACCCGCCCGGAGGACGTGGAAGGGGTGTGGCGGCTCCTGCGGGAAGCCGCGCGGGGGGAGCGTCGCTAGCCGATCACCGATCCAGGTGTGTCAGGCGTCCAGCTCCTCTCGACTGGGCTTCGCCATGAGCATGAGGATCGCGGCTGCGCCGCCCCCGGCCAGAACCCAGGTGGGCGAACCGCTGAGCATGGCGAACGTGATGACCAGAATCCCTCCGCTCTCCATGATCGCCATGGCGATGACGGAGAGCCTCCCGTACCGGGAGATGCGCTCCTCCGGCGTGGCGTCCTGGGGGATCACGGCCAGCATCCTGCGTCGGACGACCAGGGCCCCCACCAGGAGCACCATGACCGACGCGCCCACGACGTTCATGATCGAGGAGTCGAAGGCGGCCACGTCCACGCTCCCGGTGGCCATCATCCCGTAGACGACGCCGGTGTAGACGAGCGTCGTCACGATCATGAGGGTCCAGAACACGCGGAGGGCCCGGATGGATCGCCCGCCGCTCAAGCCAGCTCCCTGACCTCGCGGACCAGGTCGGACATGGACTCCTTGGCGTCGCCGAAGAACATGAGCGTGTTGTCCATGTAGAAGAGATCGTTGTCGATCCCGGCGAAGCCCGGAGAGAGGCTCCGCTTCATCACGATCACCCTGCGGGCCCTGTCCACGTCGAGGATGGGCATGCCCGCGATGATGGAGTCGGGATCCCGGGCGGCGGGATTCACCACGTCGTTGGCGCCCACCACGAGAACGGCGTCGGTGTTGGCGAAGTCGGCGTTGATCTCGTCGAGGTCGAAGAGCTTGTCATAGCTCACGTCGGCCTCGGCGAGGAGGACGTTCATGTGGCCGGGCATCCGACCGGCCACCGGGTGGATCGCGTACTTGACGTCGACGCCCCGGTCCCCCAGGAGGTCACCCACCTTGCGGAGCTCGTGCTGGGCCTGGGCCACCGCCAACCCGTAGCCCGGGACCACCACCACCGAGTTGACGTATCCGAGCTCCGCGGCGACGGCCTCGGCGTCGGCCCGTCGAACGGGGCGCTTTCCGATCTGGGCCCGGTCGACGCCGGCGCTTCCGCCGAAGCCGCCGAAGGCGACGTTGGCCAGGGAGCGGTTCATCCCCTTGCACATCAGCTGGGTGAGGATCAGCCCGGAAGCTCCGACGAGCGCTCCGGAGATGATCAGGACCATGTTCCCGATGACGAAGCCGGCGGCGCTGGCCGCGAGGCCCGAATAGGAGTTGAGGAGTGAGATGACGACGGGCATGTCCGCCCCACCGATGGGGATGACGATGAGGACGCCCAGGGCCAGCGCGGCGCCCAGGAAGACGAGGAAGACGACCATGGGCTCGGCGGCCAGACCGCCGGCACCCAGGCTCGCCACGGCCAGGTAGAGGATTCCCAGGAAGATGAGGAGGTTCACCCAGTTCTGACCGGGAAACACGATGGGGTTGCCCGTCAACAGGCCCTGGAGCTTCCCGAAGGCGACGAAGGAGCCGGTGAAGGTCACCGCGCCGATGAGGGTGCCGATCATGATCGTCACGCCCGTCGTGCCCGGTCCCATGGCCGGATTCGCCGTGAACTCGGCGATGGCCACCAGCGCCGAGGCACCGCCGCCGAAGCCGTTGAAGATGCCCACGAGCTGGGGCATCTCCGTCATTTCCACGCGGCGGGCGGCCACCCCTCCGATGAGGCCGCCGATGGCGACCCCGACGAGGATCCCCGTCCAGGAGAGGATCTCGGTGTCCACGAGCGTCGCCACGATGGCCAGGAGCATGGCCAGCGCGGCGAGGGCGTTCCCGCCCCGGGCCGTCGCCGGCGACTGGAGTCTCTTGAGGCCGACGACGAAGAGTACCGCCGACAGCAGGTAGATCAGCTCGATGAAGATCTCGGGGTTCATGGTCGTCTACCGCTTCCGGAACATGGAGAGCATGCGGTCCGTCACCATGAAGCCGCCGATGACGTTGATGGTGGCCATCGCGATGGCGGCGATCCCGAGGATCGTCTGCGTCGTGTCGTCGGCGCGGGCCGCCACGACGATGGCTCCGACGATGGCGATGCCGGAGATGGCGTTCGCGCCGGACATGAGGGGGGTGTGCAGCGTCGGCGGCACCTTGGTGATCACCTCGCGCCCCGCGAGGGTCGCCAGGACGAAGACGTACAGTCCGATCATCAGCTCGCCCATCATGCCTCCTGTCCGGAGCCGAGGGCGGCCTCGACCCGCTCGCTCACGATTCTTCCTCGGTGGGCCACCGTGGCGGGACCCACGACGTCGTTCTCGAAGTCCAGCTCGACCGCGCCGTTCTCACCGATGAACTCCCCCACCAGCGTCGTCACGTTCTTCGAATACATCTGGCTGGCATGCACGGGAATGGTGGAGGGCAGATTCACCGGCCCCATCACCTGGACCCCGTGGGAGAGCACCGTCTCGCCGCTCCGGGTGACGGCGCAGTTCCCGCCGCTCTCCGACGCGAGATCCATGATCACCGATCCCGGACGCATGGACGAGACCATCTCTTCGGTGATCAGGAGGGGGGCCTTCCGGCCGGGGATCTGCGCCGTCGTCACGACGATGTCCGCCCCGACGATGGCGCCCGCGATGAGCGCCAGCTCCTTCTCGTGTTGGTCCTGGGAGAGCTCGGCCGCGTACCCCCCCTCTCCCTCCGCGGTGACCTCCTCCTCGGCCTCCAGGAAGGTGGCCCCCAGCGATTCCACCTGCTCCTTCACGGCGGGCCGGACGTCGAAGGCCTCGACGACGGCCCCCAAGCGTCGCGCCGTGGCGATGGCCTGGAGTCCGGCGACGCCGGCGCCCAGGATCAGCGCCTTGGCCGGCCGGATGGTCCCGGCGGCGGTGGTGAACATGGGGAGGAATTTGGGGAGCGAATCGGCGGCCATGAGCACCGCCTTGTACCCGGCCACCGTCGCCTGGGAAGAGAGGGCGTCCATGGATTGGGCCCGCGTGATCCTCGGTACCATCTCCATGGAGATGGCCGTCACGCCTCGCTCGGCCAGAGCCTGAGAGACTTCCGGTCGGCCCAGGGGATCGAGGAAGGAGACCACGACCATCCCTTCGGCGAGTCCCGAGATCTCGTCGGGGTCGGAGCGGGACGGAGGATTGATGTGGAGGAGCAGGCCGGCACCGTCCACAGCCTCCTCGGCCTTGGCGACCACATGGGCTCCGGCGTCTCGGTAGGCGTCGTCCGACGCGCCTGCCGCCACGCCACATCCCGACTCCACGGACACCTCCAGACCCGAGGCGAGGAGGGTCTTCACGCCCTGGGGCACCAGTGCCACCCTCGCTTCTCCGGGCCGGGTCTCCTTCACGACGGCGACCTTCATGCAGCCTCTCTGCTGGAGTTGGAATTCGAACGTCGGCCATGGTATGCGAGGTGTCATAGGCACACAAGTCGGGCGCGCCTTCCGACCCCTCGGCGGTGCCGGGACGGATCCCGTCGCCCTCGGCGGTTCTCGGATCCATCGCATCGGATCCGTCGCGTCGGACCCGGGACGGCATTCCTCAGCCCCTTGGCTCGGACGACCGTCCGAAGATGTTCGTCCAAGTGCACGCGGCGGCCCTTCGAGGGGTCGATGCCTTCCGGGTCCGGGTCGAAGTGAACCTGTCGTCGGGGCTCCCGTCCTTCACGGTCGTGGGACTCGCGCAGGGGTCGGTACGGGAGGGAAGGGAGCGGGTCGCGTCGGCCGTCGCGAACAGTGGTTTCGCGCTGCCGAATCGGAGGATCACCGTGAACCTGGCTCCCGCCGACGTTCGGAAGGCGGGAACGGCCTTCGACCTCCCCATCGCCGTGGGGATCCTGGCGGCGGCGGGTGAGCTGCCCACCGAGGCCCTGGGTGACGCGGGCTTCGTGGGCGAGCTGGGTCTCGACGGTCGTCTCCGGTCCGTGTCGGGGGTCCTCTCCGTCGCTCTGCGCTTGGCCGCCGATGGCGTGGGGCGGATCGTGGTGCCGTCGGCGAACGCCGAGGAGGCTCGTCTCGTCGAGGGCGTGGAGGTGTGGGGCGCCGCGAGCCTCGCCGACGTCGTGGCGGCGCTCCGAGGTGATGCGAGGCCCGACGCCGGGGCGCCCGCTCCCCCCTCCGGTCGTTCTCCGTGGGCCCGGATCTCCGCGCATGGGGGCGGGAGCCCGGAGCCGCGTCCCGACCTCGGCGATGTCCGGGGCCAGCACGCCGCCAAGAGGGCGCTGGAGATCGCCGCCGGTGGAGGCCACAACCTCCTCCTGATCGGTCCTCCGGGCGCGGGCAAGACCATGCTCGCCCGCCGACTTCCCGGGGTCCTGCCCGAGCTCACGCGTTCGGAAGCGATGGAGGTGGCGAAGATCCATTCGGTCGCCGGGCTCCTCCTCGACGGCCAGCTCCCTTCGGGCCGACCGTTCCGGGCGCCGCACCACTCGGTCTCGTACGCGGGACTGCACGGAGGTGGATCGCCGGTGAGACCCGGAGAGGTCAGCCTGGCTCACCGCGGAGTCCTCTTCCTCGACGAGCTCCCGGAATTCAGAAGGGACGCCCTGGAGATGCTGCGGCAGCCGTTGGAGGAGGGGCACGTGCAGCTCTCCCGGGCGGGCTC
>JAWVZK010000141.1:0-8841 GCA_033722275.1 Longimicrobiales bacterium
CCATTCTCAGATTCGAGGACCATCGAGGACATGAGTGAACGAAGACCCGCCTATCTGATCTTCGGGGCCTACGGAGGCATCGGCTCCGCGCTGGCTCGCCGGCTCGCCCGGCAGGGTGCCGCGCTCGTCGTATCCGGTCGCGACCCGGACCGTACCGAGAGGCTGGCCGACGACCTGGACGCCGTCGGCCTCCCGGCTGACGCCACCGACTTCCAGGCCGTCCTCGACGTCGTGAAGCGTGCGGGGGACCGGATGGAGGGGCTGGACGGCGTCGTGAACTGTGTCGGTAGCGTCCTCATCAAGCCCGCGCACCTGA
Organism: Longimicrobiales bacterium; assembly: GCA_033722275.1. Classification (GTDB taxonomy): domain Bacteria; phylum Gemmatimonadota; class Gemmatimonadetes; order Longimicrobiales; family Gaopeijiaceae; genus UBA2589. The sequence continues at coordinate 317 of JAWVZK010000141.1, forward strand.
CCCGACCGGAGGAGTGGACGGAAGCCGTCCAGAAGAACCTGACGACGTCGTTCGGCATCGTCCGAGCCGCCGTCCAGCCCATGAGGAGCACCGGCGGATCCATCGTGCTCGTCTCGACGGCGGCCGCGGCCATCGGTCTTCCGAACCACGAAGCCATCGCCGCCGTGAAGGGAGGCGTGGACGCCCTGGTGCGATCGGCCGCGGCCACGTACGGACCATCCGGGATCCGGGTCAACGCGGTGGCGCCCGGCCTCGTCGAGACGCCGCTCACCCGACGGATTACCAGCAACGAGAAGGCTCGGGAATCGTCTCGATCCATGCACGCGCTGGGTCGCCTCGGACGGCCCGAAGACGTCGCGGCGTCCATCGCCTGGCTCCTGGGCGACGAGGCCTCCTGGGTCACCGGACAGACCGTCGGCGTGGATGGTGGCTTGGGAGCCGTGAGGTCGGGTTGAGCCGGCGCGTCGCGGTGGTGGGGGCCGGGCTGGCGGGTCTGGCGGCCGCTCGCGAGCTGCAGGCCGGCGGGGCGGACGTCGAAGTCTTCGACAAGGGCCGTCGGCCCGGCGGACGAGCCAACACGCGCGTCCACGGCGAGCGACGCTACGACCACGGCGCCCAGTACTTCACCGTCCGGGATCCGGCGGTGCGGCCCTGGTTGCAGGCCTGGAGGAGGATGGGCCTGGTCGCGGAATGGAGGGGTCGGATCGTGCACGTGGACGACGGGGCCGTGACGCCCGCCCACGCGGCGGCTCGCTTCGTCGCCGTGCCCGGGATGGTCAATCTCGCCCTCCATCTCGCTCACGACCTGCAGGTCCGTGCCGGCGTCCGCATCGAGACGATCCACCGGAGCGACGGGCTCTGGACCCTCACCGACGCCCGGGGAGAGACGTTGGGCCCGTACAGGCAGGTCGTGGTGGCCGTCCCGGCGCCCCAGGCGGTGTCCCTGCTGGAGGCCGCCCCGACGCTCCAGGGGAAGGCCAGCGAGGCCACCATGGAGCCGTGCTGGACGGCCATGATCTCGTTCGACCGCCCCCTGGACCTCGCCTTCGATGGCGCGTTCCTCCGCGGCGGAGCGTTCTCCTGGATGGCCCGGAACTCCAGCAAGCCCGGTCGCCCCGAAGAGGAGGCCTGGGTCATCCACGCCACCCCCCACTGGACCCGGGAGCATTGGGACGAGGACGAGGAGACCGTGTGTGCCCTCGTGCTCGACACGCTGCGACGTGACTTCGGCCTCGCTTCCATCCCCTCCCCCGTGCACGCACGAGCGCACCGATGGGGGTATGCCTTGGCATCCGAGCCCGTAGACGACATTCTCTACGAGCCCGAGCTGGGTCTCGGCGCCTGTGGTGATTGGCGTGTCGGAGGCCGTGTCGAAGGGGCTCTCCTGAGTGGACTCGAGATCGCGAGACGACTGACCCTTGACCGACGCCCCTGACCCGTCCCCCCTCGAGCGTCTCCGTGAGGGCAATCGGCGCTTTCTCTCCGGTGACGCTCGAAGTGCCGCCGCCCGACCGGTCGAGCAGAGACGAGAGCTCCAGCACGGGCAGTCGCCCTGGGCCGTCGTGCTCACCTGTTCCGACTCCCGGGTCCCGCCCGAGCTGATCTTCGATCAAGGGCTCGGCGATGTGTTCGTCGTCCGTGTGGCCGGGAACGTGGTGACGCCCACCCAGCTCGGGAGCGTCGAGTACGCCGTCGAGGTCCTCGGGACGCGGCTCGTCGTCGTCCTCGGGCACACCCGGTGCGGGGCCGTCACGGCAGCGTTGGACGAGGCCTTGTCGCCATCCCACGGGCTGTCTTCGAACCTCCGCGCTCTCACCGATCCGATCCGACCCGCCGTAAAGGCGGCGCTCGCCGAGAGGGCGGGGTCGGACGGTGGTGGGGGGGCGACCTCGACGCTGTCGGAGACAGAGCGGGAGGAGGTCGTCGCGGACGCCATCCGGCGGAACGTGGCGTCCTCCGTGGCCGCGCTCCGGACGGAGTCGGAGATCCTCGACCGTCTCGCGCGCGTCGACGGACTCGTGGTCGTCGGCGCGGAGTACGCACTCGAGGACGGTTCCGTCTCCTTCCTGGACTGACTGGGGATCGGCGCGGGACCTTCGAATTCTTCCCCGGGTCCGGAGCCGGATCGCTCTTCAGGCCCTCCTGAAGGTCTGGCGGATCAGCATCTCCCAGGCTCGATCCGGGAGGAGCCAACGAAGGAAGACCAGCAGCTTCGCCTGGAAGGGGACGGCAGGTGGCGTGGTACCACCCACCGATGGGCATCCAGATCCGAGCACCTTCCGCTTCGAGGTCTACCAGTCGGGGCTCTCTTCTTCGTCGAGCTTCCGCATGGCCGCCTGCAGGCGCTCCTGGTCGGCGTCGGAGAGCTCGGCCGCGGGGACCGTCGCCTGCCGGGTGGCGTTGCCCCGGGCCACCATGCCCACCAGAGCGCCCGCGGCCAGGATCGCCATGGCCGGGAGGAAGTAGCCCAGGAGGTTGAAGCCTTCCGCGGGAGGACGCATGAGGACCTCGGTCCCGTAGTCGGCGACGAAGGACGCCTTCACGGCCTCCACCGACTCCCCCGCCTCGAGCTGCTGACGGATGCGCTGGGACCAGACCGGCGACGTGCCACACTGCATCTGGAACTGACAGGAGTGGACGTCGAGCCCACAACCGCAATTACACTTGAGGGCGGTCTCCACGAGCATGAGCTTCTCGCCGAGCTCCCCTTCGTGGTAATGGCCGCCCACGGGCGCCGTGGGATCGTAACCCTCGTGCTGAGGACCTGCGGTCTGGCCCTGGGCGGGCATCGCCGCCGCCAGCGCGAGACTGCCCGCCGCCAGGACGGCCATCGTGTTCAGTCGCTTCATCGTCTCTGCCCGCCTTCCTCGCGTCGCCTGCGCTCCGATCCGGCTTCCGACTCATGATATGGTAGAACGTCCCGCCGGTTCCTGAATCCGGACCTCTACGGACCCGTTCCGTGACATGGCCAGGCGCTTGTCGGGCTCTCCCCCCGGGGTCCGCCGCTCCGCTGGGGGTCCATCGCGCCCCTGCCGTCGACCGGCCGCCGGCTCAAGGACCTCCTCCAGACGCACGCGCTCCGGAGTCGGGGCTCCTCGGATCCGGCGCCCCCACCAGCTCTCCCGTGCTCCTGTCCACGCCGATGGAGTTGGCCGAGCCCTGGCGACCGCGCATCTGGACCCTGTGGCCCATGTCCTCGAGCCGCTGCACCGTCTGGAGGGACGCCCCGTCGTCTTCGATCCGGATCCGATCCGGGAGCCACTGATGGTGGATCCGGGGAGCCGCCACGGCCTCCTCGATCCCCATCCCGAAGTCGACGATGTTCAGGATGAGCTGCAAGGTCGTGTTGATGATGGTTCGCCCGCCGGGCGATCCGATCACGGCGAGGAGCTCCCCGTCCCGGGCCAGTATGCTGGGGGACATGGAGGAGAGCATCCGCTGCTCGGGGCGCGCCAGATTGGGCTCCGTCCCGATGAGGCCGCTCTCGTCGGTGAGGCCCGGACCGGCATTGAAGTCTCCCATCTCGTTGTTGAGCAGGAAGCCCGCTCCGGGAACCACGATGCCCGAGCCGTAGCCCTGCTCCAGCGTGTACGTCACCGAGACGGCGAGGCCGTCGGCGTCCACGACCGAGTAATGGGTGGTCTCCGGGCTCTCCGGCCGTTGCAGGACGTCCGCCGGATGGGAGACCGACGCCCGCTCGGGATCGAGGTCCCGCCGCAGCCACTCGGCGTGCTCCTTGCTGGTCAACCGATGGACGGGCACGTCGGCGAAGTCCACGTCGGCCAGGTGGGTCGCCCGCTCGCGGAAGGCCCGCCGCATGGCTTCCGCCAGGTGGTGGATGTAGTCGGCGCTGTTGTGGCCCATGGAGACCAGATCGTAGGCCTCCAGGATGTTGAGCATCGTCACGATGGCCACGCCGCCGGAGCTGGGCGGCGGCATGGAGATGACGTCGTAGCCCCGGTACGTACCCGTGACGGGTGTCCGCTCCCGGGCCCGGTAGAGGGCCAGATCCCGCTCGGTGATGAGGCCTCCCCCGCGTCGCATCTCGGCGGCGATGAGGCCTGCGGTCTCTCCGTGGTAGAAGCCGTCGGCGCGCTCGTCGCGGATGCGCGCCAGGGTCCGGGCCAGATCCGGTTGCCGAAGGATCTCTCCCGGTGCGTATGCCCTTCCGTTCTTCGAGAACGCCTGGATGGACGCCTGGTACTCGATGCGCTCCACGAAGCGGCCCAGGGATCCGGCCAGCGCCTCGCTCAGCTCGAAGCCCTCCCCGGCCAGCTCCACGGCCGGCTGGACCAGATCCGACCAGTCGGCTCGGCCGAAGAGGCGGTGCGCCTTGTCGAAGCCGGCGACCGTGCCCGGTACGCCCACCGCCAGGTGGCTGCGATGATGCCGCTCGTAGGAGTACTCTCCATCCTCGTCCAGCCACATGCGTGGGTGCGCGCCGAGAGGCGCCTTCTCCCTGAAGTCCAACGCCGTGCTGCGGCCGTCCGGGAAGCGGATGACCATGAAGCCGCCACCGCCGATGTTCCCTGCCGTGGGGTGGGTGACCGCGAGCGCGAATCCCGTCGCGATGGCGGCGTCGACGGCGTTGCCTCCGGCCGCCAGGACGTCGGCTCCCACCTGGCTGGCGACCCACTGCTGGGAGGAGACCACGCCGGTCTCGGTCCGGACCGCACCGTTCTCCTGGGCCTGCGCGAGGCCGGCGAAGGCGAGCAGGGGCGCCGCCACGGCCAGGGCGGAGCGAGCTCTGGCCCGATGCGGGGGAGGAGCGGCGACGGCCATGGAACGGTGGACCAGGACATCGGCACGGCGACGTGCCCCGGCGCGGCGACTCCTGACGGCGGAGGACAGGGCGACGGCGACGGTACGGAGTCCGCTTCGGAGCATGGCAACCTCGTTCTGGACGACTTCAGGGTCGATCTCGGGGTTCGGCGAGAAAACATCCGTGTTCGTCTTCGTCCGCGCCAGGCGCCGCCCCCGATTGCCCCGCGACCTCGGGCGCATTACTTCATTGCCTCCCGCCGACACCATCGAACGGCGGTGGCCGCGCGGGGGCCACCATGACACGACGAAGGGAGAGCAGGCCTGGCCATGACCATCAAGCGACGTGACTTCCTGAAGAAGGCCGGCACGGGCGCCGCGGGTGTGACGGCCCTGGGCGCCTGCGGTGGAGAGACGGCGAGCTCGGGGACGGCGGGCACCGGTATCGACGGGCCGCGGGTGACCTGGCGCCTGGCGACGAGCTTCACGCCCACGGTCGATCTTCTGCATGGCGCCGGCGTCCGGATCGCGGAGCGCGTCGAAGAGCTGACCGCGGGCAACTTCACCATTCGGGTCTACGCCGGCGGCGAGATCGTGCCCCCCTTCTCGGTCATGGACGCGGTCCAGCAAGGCACGATCCAATGCGGCGTTTCCCCCGGCTACTACTACATCGGGAAGAACCCCGCCCTGGCCTTCGACACCGCCATCCCCTTCGGCCTCAGCACGCGCCAGCAGTACTCGTGGATGATGTACGGCGGGGGCCTGGAGCTGCTGAACGAGATCTACTCCGACTTCGGGATCATCTCGTTCCCCTGCAACTCCACGGGAGGCCAGATGGGGGGCTGGTTCCGAGAGCCGGTGAACAGCCTCGCGGAGCTTCGGGGACTTCGCTTCCGCATCCCGGGCATCGGTGGAGAGATCATGTCCCGTCTGGGAGTCACCGTACAGAACCTGCCTCAGCCCGAAATCTATCCGGCGCTGGAGCGTGGTGCCATCGACGCCACGGAGTGGGTCGGGCCCTACGACGACGAGAAGCTCGGTCTCTACCAGATCGCCAGCCATTACTACGCGCCGGGATGGTGGGAGCCCGGCGTCACCATGGGTCTCCTCATCTCGCTGGACGCCTACAACGAGCTGCCTCCCTCGTACCAGGAGATCCTCCGCGCCGTATGCGGGGAGACCTTCGCCGACCGACTCGCGGCCTACGATTACCACAATCCGCTGGCGCTGCAGCGCCTCGTCGAGGAGCAGGGCGTCACGCTCCACCGCTACCCCGCGGACATCATGGACGCGGCCTGGCGGGAGTCCAACGCCTATCTGGAGGAGCAGTCCGCCGCCGACGAGGGATTCCGGCGGGTCTACGACTCGTATCGGGCGTTTCGGGAGAGGGCGTGGCGGTACTCGCGGAACAACGAGCTCCTCTACCGGAGCTCGGCGTACCCGAGGGTCTGAGCTGGCGTCGATCCCGCCGCGTGAGCGGCCCGCTTCCCCCCGGTAGGCGGGCCGCCTCCGCTCCCGTCAGTCGTTCCTGGGCGGGACCACGTCGCGACCGTCCATCACATGCTCGAGGACGCGGCCCCCGAGCATGACGAAGGTCACGTCCTCGGTGCGCGAGACGTCGTCCAGGGGATCGCCGGGCACCGCGATGACGGCGGCCAGAAGGCCCTCTTCCAGACGACCTCGGTCCTCGACGCCCAGGAGGTCGGCGGCGTGTACCGTGGCGGTTCGGAGGGCTTCGGTCTCGCTCATCCCCATGTCGACGTAGACCGAGAACTCACTCCCCGGCGTTCTGACCATGGGGGAAGACCCCGGCGTCGGTGCCGAAGGCAATGGGGACCCCGGCCTCGATGGCGCGCTGGACGCCCGCCCGGAGCGCCGCCAGGATGCCCTCGGAGCCGTGGGCATGGGCCGCCACCTTCACGCCGTGCCGGGACGCCTCGTCCACCATGGCTTGCAGCTCCTCCCGGGTGTACTGCTGCGCCCCCACCGGCCCTTCCATGGACAGGACTCCGGCCGTGGCGCACGTCTTGATGACCTGGGCGCCGTGCTTGATCTGGTACCGCACCGCCTCCACCACCTCCCACGGCCCGTCGGCCACGCCCTCGGCGGGGCCACCCTCCGCGACACCCGGCGCGAAGCCCGTGACGTCGCAGTGGCCGTCGGTGATGCCCAGGGCATTCCCGGACGGAACGATCCGCGGCGCCACCACGTCGCCCCGCTCCACCGCCTCGTCCAGCGCCACCGTCGCGTCGCCACCGAAATCCCGCACGGTGGTGACGCCGGCGCGGACCGTCCGTCCCCCGTACTTCACCGCGTGGATGGCTGCGTCGGCTTCGGTGAGGGTCACCGCCTCCACGAAGGAGGTGGCGCCGATCTGCGATGTGAGGTGGGTGTGGGCGTCGGCGAACCCGGCATGAGGGTGGCGTCGCCCAGGTCGATCTCTCTCGCTCCGTCCGGCACCGAGCCGGGATGGACCGCCGCGATGCGCCCGTCCTCCACCAACACGACGGCATCGTCCACGATGACGCCGTTCTGGGCGTCGAACATCCGTTCCGGGCGGAGAACGATCGCCGGCGGGCGGGCGGGCGGCTAGGCCGCCACCGGCGCGTAGGCGACGATCGCCAGCGCCACCTGGACCAGGGTCACCAGCGTGGCCTCGATACCCGTGCCGCTCAGCTTCTTCGCACCTCCGGTGCTCCTGTCCCGGGTCGGTGTCTATCTCTTCTTCAAGAGGGTGAGACCGTCGCCGATGGGCACCAGGCTCAGATCCACCCGCGCGTCGTCCACCACCATGGCGTTGAAGCCACGGACGGCTTTGGTGTCCTCGTCGGTCACCTCCGGATCCGCCACGTCCCCATGCCAGAGGGTGTTGTCGACGGCGACGACGCCTCCGGTGCGCACGAGCCGGAGGCACTTCTCGTAATAGTCCGTCAGATGGCGCTTGTCGGCATCGATGAAGGCGAAGTCGAAGCGCCCCGCCTTCCCCTCCTCCAGCAACGCGTCCAGCGTGTCGTTCGCCCGGCCGGGCCGGAACTCGATCCTGTCGCTGACCCCGGCCTCGACCCAGTAGCGTCGGCCGAAGGACGGCCACTCCTCGTCGATGTCGCAGGCGATCACTTCGCCGTCGTCTGGCAATCCCAGAGCGATGCAGAGGGTGCTGTAGCCGGTGAACGTGCCCAGCTCCAACGCGCTCCGAGCGCCCATCAGATCCAGAAGCATCGTCATGAACTGCCCCTGCTCGGGGCTGATCTGCATGTTCGCCTTCTCCAGCTCTCCCGTCTCCTCCCTCAGGCGCCGGAGGACCTCGCTCTCGCGCAGGGAGACTTCGAGGAAGTAGTCGTAGAGGTCGCCGGTGAGAGGGGTGGTCCGTCGGCTCATGGCAGCTCCGTCTCGAGGATGCGCCAACAATAAAAGGCGAGGACGCTGCGCCAAGGGCGGTAGGCGTCGCCCATGGACTCGAGCTCGGCGGCCGACGGGACGGCCTCCAGGCCCTGCGCCCGGGCGAATCCCTGCCGGACCCCGAGGTCCCCCACCGGCCAGACGTTGGGTCGATGGAGCCGGAACATGAGGTACATCCGGGCCGTCCAGGTACCGATTCCCCAGACCGTGGTCAATCGCCGGAGCACCTCCTCGTCGGGCTGGTGGGCGAGGTCGTCCAACGCCAGATCCCCGGAGCTGAGCCGCGACGCCAGGTCGCGGATGGCCTTGAGCTTGCTCCTGGAGAGCCCCGCGTCCCTGAGGGGCTCCGGACGCGTCTCGAGCAC
>JAWVZK010000142.1:0-8815 GCA_033722275.1 Longimicrobiales bacterium
TCCCCCGGGCGCCGCCGACGGCGCACGGCGAGGAGCTGGCGTGTGGCTCCGCCCGGGCTACCTTGCCGGCGTCCTCCCCGTGGCCCTGGGAGACCGGGCCCGTGCGGTCCTGATCCGGAGTCCGACCATCCCATGAAGCCATCGACGCGCCCCCGCCCTCGACGCCCGTCCCCTCCGTCCATCCTCTTCCCTGCCGCACTCGCCGGGCTGCTGTTCTTCCTTGGGGGCGGAGCCCTGCCAGGGCAGACGACGGCACCCGGGTCGCTCCTCACACGGGCGGAGATCACGGACTTCGTCGAGACGAGTAGCTACCAGGAGGTGATGGCCCTCTCGCAACGGCTGGCGGGGCTGTCCGACGAGATCCACCTGACGTCCTTCGGCTACACCAATGAAGGCCGTCCGCTGCCGCTGCTGGTCGTGGGCGCTCCGGGCCCGGGTGCGGAGGCGGTGCTCGGCACCGGCAAGACGAGGGTCTACCTCCAGGGCAACATCCATGCGGGGGAGGTCTGCGGGAAGGAGGCCCTCCTCATGCTGGTCCGGGAGTACGCCCGGGGGGGCTACCCGGCGTGGACGGACGATCTCGTCCTTCTGGTCGCGCCCATCTACAACGCGGACGGAAACGAGCGGATCGACCTTCGCAACCGACCACGGCAGCACGGGCCCTCGGGGGCATGGGACAGCGGCCCAACGCCCAGGGTTTGGACCTGAACCGGGATCACATGAAGCTGGATTCGCCGGAGGCCCGCTCCTTCGTGCGGATGATGACGGCGTACGATCCGCATGTCGCCGTCGATCTCCATACCACCAACGGGACCCGTCACGCCTACCACCTCACCTATTCGCCTCCTCTCCATCCCAACACGCCGGACGTCATCGACGACCTGCTGCGCATCGAGTGGCTGCCTGCCGTGACCCGCAGGGTCGAGGCGAAGCACGGCTGGCGCTACTACTACTACGGGAATCACGATCCGAGGCGGCCCGGATGGTACACCTTCGACCATCGCCCCCGATTCAACAACAACTACATCGGGCTTCGGAACCGCATCGCCATCCTCAGCGAGGCCTACGCCTATCTCACGTTCCGGGAGCGGGTCCTCGCTACCCTGTATTTCGTCGAGGAGATCCTGGAGTACGCCCAGGAGCACGCCGCCCGCCTTCGGCGCGTGGTGGAAGAGGCCGACGCCGAGGGCGTGATCGGCCGGCCTCTGGCGACCCGGGCGACCTTCCAGCGCTCTCCGGGCGAGGTGACCATCCTGCTGGGAGAGGTGGAGGAGGAGCGGCACCCCTACACCGGAGAGATCGTCCTGCGTCGAAGGGACGTCGAGATTCCCACGTCCATGTACGAGTACGGGAGCTTCACGGCCACCGAGACGGAGGTGGCGCCCGAAGCCTACTTCATCCTCCCTCGAGCCCCGGAAGCGCTCGAACGGGCCCGAGCCCACGGCCTCACGGTCCTGCCGGTGTCCCCGGACGAGGAGCGGACGCTTCAGCGCTTCCGGATCGACTCCACCCGGGTCGCTGACCGGCCCTTCCAGGGGCGTAGGGAGCGGACGCTCTTCGGCACGTGGGAAGTCACCCGGGAGGCTCTGCCGGATGGGACCATGCTGGTCCCCGTCCAGCAGCCTCTCGGGCGGCTGGCCTTTACGCTGCTGGAGCCTCGTTCCGACGATGGCCTGGCCAGCTGGGCCCTTCTGGACGACACCGTGGACGGGGGTCGATACCCCATCCTGCGAGCACCTGCCGGAGGATGAGGCTGGTCGGCGTCAGAGCTCGTCCACGCGGTGGAAGATGTGGACGCCCCGATCCTCCAGGTGCCTGAAGACGAAGTCGAAGCAGTCGGCGTTGCGACCCACCATCTCCGGCGGGGCGAGCCCGGGCCGGTCCCAGAGTCCCCGGGCTACGAGGTTCACCATGGCAGTGCAGGTATACCCGGTCGTCCGGGCCATGGACATCGTCTCGGTCTCCGTGTTGTAATAGTCCAGGAGGTTGTAGGTGTGACGGACGCGCGTCCCGTCCTTCTCCCCCTCGACCACGATTCTCATCACGGTGAGGTCCGGCTCTCCCTCTTCGAACTGCCATGCGCTGAACAGAAGCGACTCCGTGACGTCCAGCGGGCGCACCGAGCCCGAGGCGGCCTGGATCTCGCCCGTGGAGAAGAAGCCCGCTTCCCGGAGAATCCGCATCCGCACCGCGTGCCCCGGATACCGCATGGTCTTCTCCACCATGTTCGGCGTCTCGGACGTCTTCAGCAGCGAGCGGAGACCGTCGGTGTTGAAGGCTTCCAGTGATCCGAGTCCGGGGAAGTCCACGAGCTCGACGTCGGAGAGGGCCGGCCGGATGACCTCCACTCCGTTCTTCCGCTGGCGTGCCGGTCGCACGTACTCCTGGATCACGTCGGCGGGCGAGAACGGAGCCTTGTACTCCCACGGCCATTTCCGCTCGACGGGAAGCCCGCCCACCAGACAGTGGAAGGACAGGGTCTCGTCCAGCTCCTCCTCCATGCGTCCGAGGACGAGATTGCTCAGCCCGGGAGCGATCCCGCAGTCGAAGAGGCACGGTACCCGCGCCTTCTCGGCGGCCTTCTCCAGCCCGAACGCGTCCTCGGGGAAGAAGGAGATGTCGACGATGGGCCGCCCCTCGCCGAGAACCCGTTCGACCGTGTCGTATCCCATGAAGCCCGGAACGGCTCCCACCACCAGGTCGGCGTCCTTGACGGCCCTGGACACCGTCTTCGGATCGGAGAGGTCGGCCACGACCCCGTCGGCCCCGAACTCGGTGAGCTGATCGACCCTGACCGGGTCCAGGTCCACCACGAGCACGTCGTAATCGTCTTCGGCGGCCAGATCACGCACGATGGCGCTCCCGACCCGACCTCCGCCCAGTACCACGATGTCCAGGATCATCCTCCGTTTCTGTTCCGGTGCAGGACAGCAAATCACACCAGAGACGGGATCCTGTGCAAGGGGGCGGCCGTCGACCGTCCTATGGGGTGAGACACGACGGTTCACCGGCCTGGAGGCTGCATGCTCGACAACGCACGGGTCTGCGGTGGCGACGCACGGCCACCGTCACGTCATGCTGTCGCGACGGGCCCCCTCCCCGGTAGTCTTCGGTTGTGTGGGCGCGCGAAGGAGGACCTGCGGGAGCCATGAGCGGTATCGACTGGAACGAGCTCTACCGTACGACCTTCGAGGACCTGGTGCGCTTCCTCCACCGGAAGGTGTGGGATGCCGACCGGGCCCGAGATCTGGCTCAGGAAGCGTTCGTGCGTGGGCTCCAGCACGAGCCGCGAAGGCCGCGGGCCTGGCTCTTCCAGGTCGCGGCCAATCTGGCCAGGGACGAGGCTCGGACCGTCATCCGGCGGAAAAGACACCTGGTGCTGTTGAAATCGGAGGCGGAGACCCGCCAGGGCTCGGGGACGGACCCCCAAGCCGAGCTCTTGCAGCAGGAGCAATGGTCCCTGGTCCGGGAGGCACTGGACTCGCTGACGGAGAAGGATCGGGAGGCGCTGCTCCTCTGGGACGCCGGGCAGAGCTACACGGAGATCGCTGCGGCGCTGGGCCTGGCGGTCGGTGCGGTGGGAACGACGCTCTCCCGTGCCCGCCGTCGCCTGGCTGAAGCATACAGGGAGAAGGAGAAGACCGATGTCGCACGTCGATGAGGGTGCGCTACACGCCTATCTGGACGGGGCGCTGAACGAATATCCCCGGGACGACGCCGAGCGCATCCGCAGCCATCTGGAGGGGTGCGACGCGTGCGCCGAGCGTCTCGAGGTCGAGCGCCGGATCCGCGCCGACGCGCAGGCCATGCTGGGACTCGCCGCTCCGCGAGTGGACGTGCCGGACTTCGAGGAGCTGCGGGCGTACGTGGATCGGACGCGGGCGCCTCGGGTCAGGGGCATCAGTCGGATTCAGCGACTGGGCTGGGTCGCCTCGGTGGTCGTGGCCCTGGGGATCGGGTGGATGCTGCGGGAGGTGCAGCTCCCCGATTCCCCGCTGGACGCTCCCGCGGCCCGGGTTCCGGTGCCCGCGGCCGAGGCCGTCTCCGAAAGCGATGCCGACCTCGCCATCGACGTGCCTCGCACAGCGGACGCGGGCAGGTCGGTCGCCCGGGCCCCGGACGCCGCCTCTCCGGCTCCGGACGCGGTCTCGGCCTTCGCCGTCCTGGATTCGGCGTCCGGCGAGGAGGCCGGGCCCGAGGAGAGCGCTGCGGTGCGCCAAGCGTCGCTCGTGAGTCCGGAGACCGCCCGGGTGGCTGCAGCCCACCGGACGGCTGGTCCCGCCGTCGGCGGCGACGCGTCGTCGCCGGGACGGCTCGCTCCGGACGTGGACTCCGCCCGAGAAGGATGGCCGAGCGGGGGACAGGAGACCGAAGGGCCGCCGCAGACGCAAAGTCCGGAGTCGGTCAGGGCGCGGACGCTCGAGGCCCCGGCGATGGTATCGGACCGACAGGCGGCAGGGGCCCCAGCGGTCGACTCGTCCCCGGCCGCCGAGTCGTTCCCGGGAGCGTTCCCGCGGGCGATTCCGGGATACGAGGTGGTGTCGATCACGAATCTGAGCAGCGGCGAGGACGCGGTGGGCGTGAGCGTGGTCCAGAGGCTTCCCGACGGACGGATGATCGACGTGATCCATCTCGAGGCCAACGTGGATCCGTCGATCCTCCCCGACGAGGAGGACGCACGGAACGAGATCCGTGTGGAGACGTCGCAGGGGTGGATCCTCCTCCGGGGTCCGCTGGCGCCCGAGGAGCTCGGAGCGCTTCTTCGCCAGATCCTCCCCGAGGGCCCGTGAGGGCGAGTCGGGGAAACGCGGCGGACACGCCTCGGGACACGTCCCTCGTGGAGGATCCGGAGGGGATTCTCGGTATCCTCGCCGGATGGCAGGGCGTGGGGGTCGTGATCCGGAGGGATCTGCCGACAGGGACCTGGATCTTCGTCGTCCTGCACGACGACACGCTGGGCCCTCCCACGGGCGGATGCAGGATGAAGGTGTACGCTCGTCCCTCGGACGCCCTGCTCGACGGGATCCGTCTGGCCGAAGGCATGACCTACAAGTGGGCGGCGATGGATTTCCCCTTCGGCGGCGCCAAAAGTGTCCTGGCCGTCCCTCGGCTCCTCTCAGGCGACGAGCGGCGAGGGCTGCTCCTTCGTTTCGGAGCGCTTCTCAACTCCCTGGGCGGCCGATACGGCACCGGCGCCGATCTCGGAACCACCACCGAGGACATGCGCACCATCGCCGAGGTGTCCCCGTACGTCATCGGGGTCCATGGGCGGTCGGAGGGCCCCATGGATCCGAGCCCGTACACCGCGCTGGGCGTCTTCTCCGGGATTCAGGCGGCCCTTGGACATCGAGAGGGAGAGAGAGGGTTGTCGGGACGATCCGTGCTGATCCAGGGCGTGGGTGCCGTCGGCGCATCTTTGGCCCGGAGGCTGGTCGAAGCCGGAGCGGAAGTGATCCTGTCGGACATCGACGAAGGACGAGCCCGAGCGACCGCCGAGGAGCTCGACGCGGAGGTGGTGGCGCCAGGGGCCGAGTACGACACTCCGTGTACGGTCTACGCGCCCTGTGCGGTGGGAGCCACGCTGAATCGTGAGACGATCCCCCGACTCGCCTGCGACATCGTCGCCGGAGCCGCCAACAACCAGCTGGGCCATCCCGGCGACGCCGAGGCCTTGATGGAGAGAGACATCCTCTACGCGCCCGACTTCGTCATCAACGGGGGCGGGGCCATGGCCTTCACCCTCATCTACCAGGGCGCCTCGCTGGACACCGTCGAGGCGCGGGTCCGTTCCATCGGGCCCCGACTTGAAACGATCTTCGCCGAGGCGGAGCTGCGGAGCACGAGCCCCGCGGAGGCGGCGCTGGCCCATGCCGAGGCCATCCTCGCGCGTGGACCCGAAGAGGGCGCGCCGTCCTCGTTCGAGGACATGCGCGCCCTTTCCCCAGAGTGATCCGGAGCGCGCTCGGAGAGGGCGCGTCTTCCGGCCTCAGTTCATCTCCCCGTCGGCTTCCGGATAGGTCAAGAAGAGGTGATCGAGACGCATGATCCTGAGCGCCTCGGCGGTTTTCCAGGGGACGCAGCGCACCCATACGGTCTCGTGCGGCTCCGTCTCCAGACGAGCCGTGAGAATGAGGGCGAGGTCACCGACGTTCGTCTGCTCCAGGCCCGTGAAGTCGAAGACCACGTGGCCTTCTTCCACGGAATCCACGGAACGCGCGTCGACGCGCTCCAGGAGCTCCGTGCTCTTTTTCGGGTCGTCCTTTCTCATGGCTGTCTCCCGCTTGCCGGGGCCAATTCCCCTGAAGGAGTGCCCTCAGGTAGATCAAGACCCGTGCCACGGTGAAATGGCCTGATTTGGCCGGGTTTTCTGCCATCTTGGCACAAACTGGTGTGGCCGCGAGGGGTAACCCATACTTGGATGAGACACTTTTTTCGGAGGAAGAACATCCGCTTCATGGTGCGTACCCTCGGATCGCTGGCCCTCATGGTCCTGTTCGTCGCCCCCGCGGTGGCCCAGGAGCGCGAGGCCGCGCGGATCGACTACTTCCGCGCCGTGGCGGGCTTCTTCAACCTCCCTCCCAGCGAGGTCGCCATTCTCGGCGACTGGGAGCTTCCCCCCGACGAGATCCCGGTGGTGCTCTTCATCGCACGACGCGCGGGAGTCTCTCCAGAGGCCCTGGTGGCGTTGCGCGAGTCGGGTCGCAGGTGGACCGACCTCGCCGACCGCTACCGGGTCCGGGCTTCGGCCTTTCACGTGCCGGTGAGGGACGACGCTCCCGCCGGGCGTCTGGAATCCACGTACCGCCTCTTCCGTTCCACCCCCGTCGGGGAGTGGGGATCGCTGAGACTCGACGACGAGGCCATCGTGGCCCTGGTGAACGTCCGGGTGATCTCGCAGTCTCTCGGGCTCTCCGCAGAGCGGGTCCTGGCCGAGACCGGCCGTGCCTCGTCCTTCGTCGAGCTCCACGCCCGTCTGAGCCGCTGAGGCCGCGCCTTCGTGTCCCCCGCCCACTTCATCCCGCTGGATGGCTATCGGGAGCTTCCCGTCGATGAGATGAGGCGGCGCTCGCTACGTTTCCTAGAACGGATGCGACGTCGTCGGACGGTCCGTGACTTCTCGGATCGTCCGGTGCCCCGGGACGTCATCGAGACGTGCCTGCTGGCGGCGGGCACGGCACCGAACGGCGCGAATCGTCAGCCATGGAAGTTCGTCGTCGTAGGCGACCCCGAGGTGAAGCGGGAGATCCGACGAGAGGCGGAGATCGAGGAGCGGGCCTTCTATTCCGGAAAGGCCCCGCAGGAGTGGCTGGACGCGCTCGAACACCTGGGGACGGAGGAGCACAAGCCGTTTCTGGAGCGGGCGCCGTGGCTCATCGTCATCTTCGCGGAGCGGTACGAGGTGGGCCCCCGGGGCGAGAAGGTCAAGAACTACTACGTGAACGAGTCGGTGGGCATCGCCACCGGCATCCTCATCACCGCCCTCCACGAAGCCGGGCTCGTGACTCTGACCCATACACCGTCGCCCATGGGCTTTCTCAACGAGCTTCTGGACCGGCCCGAGAACGAGCGTCCCTTCCTCATCCTCGTCGTCGGATATCCGGAAGGCGATGCCACCGTACCCGACATCAGCAAGAAGCCCATCGAGGACATCGCGGTCTTCGTCGAGTAGACGAATAAGGAGGGACGTGGGACAAGACATCACCGACCGTACCGAGGCGCCGGAACGGACCCGAGCCTTCACCAAGGCCCTCCTCCGCGACGTCATGGCGTTGGAGCGTATGCTGGAGGAGGGATGCTTCGAGAGCGGGATTCGGCGGATCGGCGCCGAGCAGGAGATGTTCCTCGTCAATCGGGCGTGGCGTCCCAACTCGGCGGCCATGGACGTCCTGGCCGAGGTGGAGGGTCCGTTCACCACCGAGTTGGCACTGTACAACCTGGAGGCCAACGCCGAGCCCTTGCGCCTGGAGGGCTCGTGCTTCCGTCGGATGGAAGCTCGCCTGAACGAGCTGGTCTCTCACGGCCGGGAGATCGCGGCGCCCATGGGGGCCGAGATCGCTCTCATCGGCATCCTCCCCACGCTCTCCAAGTCCGACGTGACGCTGGAGAACATCACGCCGAAGGCCCGCTACCATGCCCTGAACGACGCCTTCGCCAAGGCCCGGGGCGGTGAGCCGTACAAGCTGAGGATCCAGGGGAGCGACGAGCTCTACACGGAGCACCACTCGGTCATGCTCGAGTCCTGCAACACGAGCTTCCAGGTCCACCTTCAGGTGGACCCCGACGACTTCGCGACGGTCTACAACGTCGCTCAGCTCGTCACCGCGCCGGCGATGGCCGCCGCGGTCAACTCCCCCGTCCTCTTCGGCAAGCTCCTCTGGGAGGAGACGCGGATCGCCCTGTTCCAGCAGTCCATCGATACGCGGCGGGGTTCGGTCCACATGCGGGATGTGTCTCCCCGGGTACGCTTCGGCGAGGAGTGGATCGCCGACGGACTCATGGATCTCGTGCTCGAGGACGTCACCCGCTTCCGTGTCCTCATCAGCCGGGAAGTCGACGAGGACCCCATCGCCATGCTGGACGCAGGAGAAGTCCCCTCCCTTCACGCCCTCTCGCTGCACAACGGCACGGTCTACCGATGGAACCGACCCTGCTGGGGCGTCCGCGACGGGATCGCGCATCTGCGCATCGAATGCCGCGTCCTGCCCTCGGGTCCCACCATCGTCGACGAGGTGGCGAACATGGCCTTCTGGATCGGACTCGTGCTCGGCGGGGTCGAGGAATACGGAGACATCCGGTCCAGGATCGACTTCGCCGA